>JAFIES010000134.1 GCA_020832415.1 Balneolaceae bacterium
CGACACCCTGGCCACCTCATTCAGAAATGTTGAACTGTTTGCACGGCAGAGGATAGGGTCAGGAGCCACACAGATTACAGGTACTGTACGCGCATTTGCACTATCGGAGAGTGAGGGCAGAAATTTAACGGAAACGAGTTGGCTGGGTGGTAATGCCTCAGCACGTCTCACGCAGAGAATTCTTGGGTTTGCACAGGCAGATGCATCAGCGAATTATACATTTTTTGATGATGGCCGTACAACCACGGATGCCAGTGCACGATTTAAAATTCAACCTGTACGTGGTGCGTCAATTTCATTATTTGGTGGTTATCTCTCCCGGGCACCCGACATTCAGGCAATGTATTGGCAATCATCTCAGTTCTCCGGGAATAGCGGATTGCTGAATGAAGAGAGTATACTGTTTGGAGCCGAAGCCAGAATTGGGCTTACCCGCAGTTTAGAGCTTGGCGTTCGCGGTGATATGCGTGAAACGGAGAATGCACCATTTGTAAATTCCGAAGGCATATTCGAAAATATTGATCCTTACTCCATGGTAAGCGGCACCGCCTGGCTGGGATTGGATTCCCGTCTGTTTGAAGGGGAAATTTCCGGTACATACAATTCATTCTCATCAGCCAGCAATAATCCAATAAATCAGCAGCTTTCCGGTTCGGGAGATCGTATCTGGCTGAAAGGCAATATTTACTGGAAAAATTATCTGTTTGACAGGGCTACTTTTGTAAAAGCCGGGTTTTCAGGTATGTTTTCGCCCAATGCATATCGAACGGCAGAGTTTTTCACACCACTAAACCGGTGGCAGCATGGAACAAATGAATTTGTTAACCCTTCATTCTACAGGCTCGATTTTGATCTGTCTGCCAGAGTAAGATGGTTCATGCTGCTGTTGAAATGGGAAAATATTCTTGACCGAATTGATCAGCTGGGCTACTTTGAATCGGTAGGATACCCCATGCCGGAGATGCGGTTCAGGTTTGGGATTCGAGTATTATTCACTAATTAGCAGGACTCTATGAGTGCAGGATATGTATTAAAAGAAGGATTTGCAGGGCTGGGCAGAGCAAAACTTGCTGCGTTCACCTCTATGTTTTCACTATTCATAGCAGTGCTTCTGATCGGTGTGCTGTTTAGAATTGGGTACAATGCGTATGAGGTCTCCCAGGTTCTAAAGCAGCAGGTTGAAGTAGAGGTTTTTCTGGTGGATATGGATGATTCAGATACAAATCGCCTGCAAAATCTGTTGATTGAAAAACCTGAAGTTGCGGGACTTGCCTACATTTCCAAAGATAGTGCATCACAGGTATTTCAGCAGGAATTTGGCCTGGGTGCAGAAACCATATCCCGGCTTGATTTTCTGCCGGCTTCCTTCCGGTTAACCATGTCTGATGAATATCAGGTAGCACAGATAGATTCTGTTGTAACAGAAATTCGGGGGTATGATGGCGTTGATGAAGTACGATTTAACCTGGCTTTGTTGCAAACTATTGAAGAGAGAACAGATACGTTTTTTATTGCCGGTATAGCAATTGGTCTGTTCATACTATTTGTTGCGATGATCCTGGTATTTAATACCATTCGTCTTACCATTTATGCCAAAAGAGATCTTATCAAAGCGATGAAACTGGTGGGGGCAACCAATGCTTTCATTCGCAGACCATTCCTGGTTGAAGGAGTTCTGCAGGGCATTATTGCCGGAAGCTTTGCCTCAATGGCAATCTTTACGCTTTTTGAACTGCTGATTCCCCGGTTCATACCTCAGGTTGGCATACTAAGCTGGCCATTTGGTCAATGGTATTTTCTTATGGGCGGAACCGTGCTGCTTGCCATTCTAATGGGTTGGTGGGGCAGCCGCTGGGCAGCACGCAGGTTTATTCGGGATAGCAGAGTGGCTTCGTGAAGCTGCATAGCGTTCACACATTTTACTGCAATGGATACACACGAATACGTAAGGCTTCGAAAATCCATTTGATGAACCTCGCCTAATCTTATCAAATGAAATTCAGGGCTAATAGCCAAGTTGTTAACAGCTCAAAGTTTATATCATTATAATTTTCTAATGTCTCCTAGATAAGTAGAAATCCCTTTATTATTACACCGCAATAAATTACCGACGTTTAAGGGGACAAACTACGCTGGCCTTATATCGTTGATCATCTCAGACGTACAAATTTCATATGTATTCACTGGCTAACTTCAGGCTTGTTATAAGCTTTTTTATCATTTCTCTATTCTCTATCCATCCGCTATTCGCTCAAACTGAAGGATTTATTTATAAACCGGCTTCTACAGTGGAAGGGCGTTCGATTCTGGATCCGAATGGAACCGGTAATGTATTTCAAGATGGAGTGCCATTTTATGCGATGCCACAACTTCAGGAAGAACCGGTCGGTGATCCAAGAACCGGTGCATCGGGTGGACATACTGATTTAATTGCAGGTGCAGATGGCTCTCCCGCTGCCTTTATGTTTTACGATAGTGAGAAAGAGGCTGTTTTATTCAGGGTTCGGCTGGCAGGGCAGTCAACTGCATCAAAAGGGTATAGTTTTCTGTTTAACACAGCTTTTGAGGCGTTTGGGCCTCAGTCTTCAACCTATACCCAAACCAATCCCGGTTTTCAGTTTGAGGTGGTTTTGGAAACAGGCACCGGAGTTACTATTTATGAGCTTGATCAAAATGGAATAGCCAGTATCAATACGTTACCCGGTGGGGAGAATCCTTATTTTCAAAAAGCCGTTTCTGATTTGACTGCAAACAACCTTACCGGTTTCTTTTATGATTTTTATGTGCCTCTATCTGCTTTAGATGGTCTGCTTTCACCAACAGATTCATTCAAAGCTGTAGCTACCACAGTTACTCGGGCACAGAGTGGAATCACAGGAACCTTGTCAGATATTGCAGGAGTTGACGATAGGTTATATAGAAACCGAAATAGTGCATTAGTTAGTTACATAGAATCAGTACCACCAACAACACTAAATGATCTAACAGAAGGTGGTTCAGGTTTTGGAGACATTCTAAATCTTACTAATACACCCACTATTTCTGCACCCCTCTTTTCAGGCTCTACATCTATTTCCGGATTTATTAATGAGGAAGCGGGTACCAATATTCAGGTTTTTGTAAACGGAGTATCTGTAGGTACAGTGCAATCCACGGCTCAGTTTTCATGGTCAATATCCGGTATTGGGCCTTTAAATGAAGACGATGTAGTTACAGCCGTTGCTACCGCATCAGGAAAAGATCCCTCGGAAACTGGTGGTCCAGTAACCGTGCTTGATGGATCAGCAAAGGTAGTACCCTGTTTAGATTCCATATCAATTAATCCGATTACCGTAAACGCTGTTGGTACTGGTAGTGGGATAAGAATTGCAAGCATTGAGGGTACTGCTCCCGGATTGGATACATTAATAGATGACTTGGGTGCAAGCAATGTTAGTATTTTGGTATATCAGGCGGGAACTATCATCCCAGGTGAGTTTAGAGATAGAACTGGTGGCAATTTAACAGTAGGAGGTCAGGCCGGTCCTTACATTTTCTCAGAGATTTCAGGCACTCGTGGTGAACTTCTTCAAACTGCAGAAATAGATGGCTTTTCACTACGTTTAGATCTAGTTGGTGTTAATAATACCGGTTTGGATGGTGAGAAATCTTATGAATTGATATTTTTTGAGACCCAAGAAACATTCACAAATCCACCTGACTGTTTTACAGAACGCTCACCCATATTTTCACTCTCTACAATTTCACTGCTTGAAAGGCCGGTCATAGATCAATCTGTCTATTCATCAGATGACACTGTTGTTACAGGTACAGCAAGTACCGGGGATGAGTTAATTCTATACATCAACGGTATCTATGATCCGAACAGAGTTGTAACAATAGATCCCACTACAAGAACATGGAGTTTTTCCGGATTAAATTTGGTAGATGGTGATGAAATTACAGCTATCGCACGGAATACCACTACTGGTGTAACAAGCCCTGTCTCACTCACATCTGTTGTAACAACAGATAGTACAGATGACCCAATTCTTCAATCCACGCCACCAATTATAACAGGCGAATACTTTACAACACAAACAAATGCAACTATCGAAGGTTCTTCGGCTGAGAGTGCAGGCACAACCATCAATATTTTTATAAATGGTGATCTTGTAGGTACGGCTATCGTTGATACGTTTGGGAACTGGGAGTTGGAGGGAGTAGACCTGAGTGGAGGAGGCACCCTGACAGCCACGTCAATTGCACCCAACAAGACTGAAAGTGATGTTTCTGAACCTGTTACGATCTTAACCGGACAATCAAACTCTCCTAATGTGCAAGGCCCAATACGTACAGGCGATACAACCATCACTGTAACAGGAGGTTCCGGTTTGGTAACTCTCTATATCGATGGCGAAGCAGTTGCAACAAAAGAGGGAAGCGGAGAGGTGGTATTTGAAGCGGGTGTAGATTATGATTTAGGTGATCTCTATAGAGGGGCAGTAGTAACTGCAACAAACCAAGACAGTGAAGTAAGTGCAGAGAGTGATGAATCAGGCGGAGTAACAGTTGAGAGTGTTGAAACATTCTTAATAGAGTATGTTGATGCTGAAGGCAATATTCTGAATGCTGGGGATATTGCCACCCAAACTCCAAATGAACCTTTCTTTATTCGAATAACTGCGCTGGATGGTTCCGGCACAGTTTTCACCAATTTTACTGGAAGCGCAACACTCACTTTTGGGTTCGATGCAACACCCGAATCGTCAGTTACGGCCAATTTTGTTGATGGGGTTCTCGCCGTTCATCAAATTACTGCGCTAAATGGTGCAGAGGATGTTAGCATATCTGCTGTTTCCCAGGATGACCCCACTGTTAGCGGTAGCAGCAACGAATTTGATATACTTGGAGAAAGTGAGTTTGAAGTTACTCTCTCATTAGGCCCTTGCTGGCGGGCGCTTTCGTCACCTATTCAAAACGGTACTTTTGCTGATCTTCTTGGTGAAATATGGACACAAGGTGCTGAAGGATCCAGTTATCAGCCGGGTTCACCAAACATATTTACCTGGCCAAACAGTGCACCCAATGAGAGCAGCGAGTGGGAGAACAGTAATAATCTTTGGCAACCGGTAACAGATATGAACCAGGTAATACCTGCAGGAACGGGCTTCCTGGTTAGTGTTTTTGCGGACAATAATTTTGATGGTACCGATGATGAAGATCCTGTTACAATCTCAGTTAGCGGTTTTGAACGGCTGGCAGATGTAAGTCCTGAACTGAATGAAAACAGTGATGGCTGGACGTTGGTTGGAAATCCTTACACGGGACCCATAGATTTTGATCTGCTTGGACGAGTTGATTTAACCGATGTAGCCTATGTATATGATCGAAGTGCCGGCGGTGATAATTCCGGTGCCTGGTTATCGTATAGTGTAGGTGTCGGCGGTGACCTCACCGACGGGCTTATTGCACCTTTCCAGGGATTTTTTATTCAAAATGATGGTGATGACGCCTCAGTTACATTTACTGAATCTGCCCGAACAACTGTTGAAGCAACATTTTATGGCAAAGAAAACACCAGGGAATTTGTACGATTGCAACTGGAAGGTGAAGGCCTTAAGAACTCTGCATGGATAAACTTCTCAGAAGAGGGAAATAACAGCCTGATCCGTGGGGATGCACTACAGTTAACACCATTCTCAGAAAATTATGCTATGCTGGCTACAGGCAAAAATGACACTTTACTGGATGTGGGGATCTATCCTTCCATTAATAGCGAGCTTGAAATACCTGTAATGATCGAGACAACCCTGTCCGGCAGATATACCATCACGGCAACAGATTTTCACATTCATTCCCAGGCATCAGAGCTTGTATTTGTGGACCTTCAGGAAAATGTGACAATACCATTTGATGATTCGTTCAGCTACACATTTCACGTGAACAGCGCAATGAAATTGAATGTAAATGCGCTCACTTGTTCTGATGATCCTCAAACTGTGGCAAATAAATTCTATCCTCAAAAAGCTGCCTCAACATCAGGCCGCTTTGTCATCAGGTCATCAAATTCGGAGAGTAATAGTTTACCAACATCCTATTCGCTGAATCAAAACTACCCCAACCCATTCAATCCATCTACAACCATCAGGTACGAACTGCCTGTCCAAAGTGATGTTCAGCTTGCAGTTTATGATCTCACAGGCAGACAGGTTGCTCTTCTTGTAAATGGTATGGTTGAAGGCGGAAGGCACACCGTTCAATTCGATGGAAGCGGGCTGGCAAGCGGAGTGTATATCTACAGGTTACAAGCCGGCGGACAATTATTAACCCGTAAACTAACTCTGATCAAATAACTGGTTTAACAAATAGTTTTATGAGGGTTGATCTGAAAGTGACTTTATTTTATCCCCGCTCTCTTGCCGGCGCTTGCACTCACTTGTGTTTTTACACGTTCCAAAAAGATGCAACGAGTGTCCATCTACATTAAAATCATGGATTTTTTCCATTAGTTTTTGGATCTCAAGGATTCGCGGATCACAGAACTCTATAACAACTCCGCACTCCTTGCAAATCATATGATCGTGCTGCTGATACGCATACGACCGTTCATAATAAAACTGATTTTTGCCGAATTGCTGGCGTTGTACGAGTCCGCACTCAATCAACAGATCAAGTGTGTTGTACACAGTAGCTCTTGAAACCCGGGTGCCCGCTTTCTTCATGTTGAAGAAAATATCGTCGGCATCAAAATGCCCGTCTGAGCCGTAAATCTCCTCAAGCACCATAAAGCGCTCCGGTGTCTGGCGCTGATTTCTCTCTTTGAGGTAAGTCCTGAAAATCTCTTTTACAAGTACAATTGTTTCTTCCTGAGCCTGATGTGCCATGGTAATTTTTTTAATTCTGATGAATCTTTAAAATAGTGACTTCTGTTGATTTCTTTAAAGAATGTTTAAAGAACTATTAAAATTGTGCTATTCTTTTATCTTAGTATAACGTGAGTTCGATATAATAATGAACAATATGACTGAACCCGTCATATTGAGCGCATCCCGATGCAGTTCAATCGGGAGAAGTCGCTCATCTGTTGCACGCGTAGCGATATATGAGTTTTCGACTTCGTCCCTCCTAAAAAGCGTCGGGACTGCGCTCTAACTGGCGATTCTTTCTATATGTTATATCAAACTCACGTTAGTATAAATATCAACAAATCTAACGATTAATTATATGCCATCGCTTGTCGCTTTTGAAACTCTCACAGAACTTTACGAAAATCTTACAAAAAAATACGAAAATTCATCAAAAACGGCGTTTGCGTACAAACCGTCACCCAAGGATGATTATAAACCGGTAACGTGGGATACTGTTAAGGAGGATGTTACGGCAGTAGCAAGTTATCTGATAAATCAAGGTGTTGAAAAAGGGGACAGGGTGGCAATCCTCAGTGAGAACCGGTACGAGTGGGCTGTTGTGGATTTGGCGATCCAGATGACTGGATCCATCAACGTATCACTCTATACAACCTTGCCGGCAAACCAATGCGAATATATTCTGCAGGATTCTGAAGCGAAAATATTCTTTGTATCCACAGGTATTCAGCTTAAAAAAGCAGTGGAAGTGTTTGATAACTGCCCGGACCTGAAATCCGTTATCGCGTTTGATGAGCCCAAAGTTAAAGAGCTTATGGGGCATAGTTATGTAAAACTGTTTGATACCATTTGTGCAGAGGGATTAAAAGCAGAAACCAAACATGCAGCTGAGTTAAAAAAGCGGGCAAAAGCTGTGAAACCCGAAGATGTGGCAACACTTATCTACACATCCGGCACCACCGGTAAGCCCAAAGGCGCCATGCTGACTCATCGCAATATTGTAAGCAACGTAAAATCTGCGCATGAAGCATTGACTATCGGAGAGTACGACAGATGCCTTTCTTTCTTGCCGCTTTGCCATTCGTTTGAACGAACCGGCGGTTACTACGCGATGATGTCGGGCGGGGCAGAAATTTACTATGCAGAAAGTGTAGATACTGTTGCCAAAAATATGACGGAAGCTCACCCTACCATTGTGGTTAGCGTACCCCGTCTGTTCGAAAAAATATATAATCTGGTAAATAAAAGTGTTCAGGAGGGGAGTGCCATCCTGGAAAATATCTTTTCATGGGCACTCAATGTTGGCGAAAAATACTGGCAGGGCAAGCGAGGTGTAGTGAGTCTTCAAAAAGCCATTGCCGACAGACTGGTTTTTAACAAATTGAAACAGCGTACAGGCGGCAGAATCAGGTTTTTTGTGTCGGGAGGGGCAGCACTTCCATCAGAAATTGGTACGTTTTTCATGTCGGCCGGCCTTAATATCATCGAGGGATATGGTCTCACTGAGACATCCCCGGTAATGACGGCGAATCGCTACGGCGACGAAACCATGGGAACCGTTGGGAAAGTGATCAACGGGGTTACGGTTGGTATTCAGGATCTTGAAACGAACGAAATTATTGCGCAGGTAAGCGGGGAGGATTACCCCACGAACATAACAAGCAAACCGGGAGAGATTCTTAATCGCGGACCAAACACCATGAAAGGTTACTGGAAGAACGAAGAGGCCACCAAAGAGATGATTGATGATGACGGATGGCTGCACACCGGTGATGTGGGGCGATTTGTAGATGGGAGGCTGAAGATTACTGATCGAATCAAGCATATGATTGTGAATGCGGGCGGTAAAAATATCTATCCGGGACCGATTGAAGATATGTTCAAAACCAGTCCCTGGATTGATCAGTTGGTGGTGGTTGGAGAACGCCGAAGCTACATGGCCGCTCTGATTGTGCCGGATTTTGAAGCGCTGCAAAAATATGCCAAACAGAATGATATCACATTCAAAAACAATGAAGAGCTCATTGCAAACGAATCCATAAAAAATCTCTATAGTAAAGAGATTAGAACGTTCTCCAAAGAGCTCGCATCGCACGAAAAAATCAGAGATTTCAGGCTAATCCCAACCGAATTTACCGTTGAAACCGGAGAACTTACCCCAACCCTGAAAGTAAAACGCAGGGTAGTTGAAGATAAGTACGGTGATCTGATAGAAGATATCTTCTCAGCAGATTCTGCCTGAAGTCAGATTTTTTGCTACGCTCTGTTTTTTCGCGCATTGATGAATGATTTGATGCCTGCTGCGATAAACGCAAAGCAGACAATTGCCATCAATGCCTGGCCGATAGCTGCTGCAGGGCGCTCGGGCATGTCACCTGTAATGGCACCAATCATTGCGATAAGGCCACTGAATGAACCTCCAAGGCCAAGAATGGCAAGCAAAAGTGCTGCGTGCATGGCATGTTTGCGCATAGATTCACTTTTCTGAGCCCAAAGACCCAGAATGGCAAATACTATTCCAAAGAAAGAGGGGATGAGGGCTGTTGCACTTGCAGCTCCGGTGGCTACATAGGAGATAAGACCCAGTACAACAAGTATAATTCCTACAGATATTGAAAGTTTTGGCATGTTATTCATGGAAAGTTAAATACTTAAAAAGTTAAGAATTTTATTGAAGTTCTTCTTGGATACGTTTGGTGATCCGTTCAACTCTGCGCTTATTCACCCCAAGATCACCGTGCCCAACTCTGCTGGCACTTTTGATGTGGAAATAGCTGCTGCCTTCATCCCGCTGTTCGATGGCGATATTCACATCATCCTTAAACCCAACTATCCGTATTCGAAATACAGCGTCCATTCGAAGCTTTTTCGGTTGAATCTGCAGTTCATAGGGTGAAATCTCGTTCATAACGGATTCTGCAATTTTGAAAAGATCATCAGACGGAATATCAAAGTGTAAACTTTGAATGATGCAATTTGGGGTTCCCGGGCAGGGCTCGAAGGGATGTATATCCGTATCTGATGACAAATCACTTTGTAGTGAACCTGTAAAAATTGAGAGTATAAATATTGCCACAGTCTGTATCATCTATTTTGATGAAAGAACCTTGCTCAACCGGTAAGAATTCCCATTAAAGTTACTTTTTGCAACACTCGAGAATCTCTTCAATGGATTGTGCAACATTCAGAATGGAGCGGTTTTCCGGCCTGATGAAGCCCGTTTCAAATGCATGATCAATCATGGCGATGAGCTTATCATAAAAACCATTGTGATTAAATATGGTAACAGGCTTGTTGATAATGCCAATCTGGTTCCAGGTGATGATCTCGAACAGCTCTTCAAGAGTGCCAAATCCGCCGGGCAGTGCTACAAATGCATCCGAAAGGTTTGCCATCGTGGATTTTCGTTCATGCATGTCCTGCACGGTTATCAGTTTGGTAATTCCCTGATGAGCCACCTCTTTTCTGAAAAGGCCGTGCGGAATCACCCCGGTTACCTTTCCGCCATGTTTCATAACCGAGTTGGCCAATGTCCCCATCACACCGAGAGAAGATCCTCCATAAACAAGCTGATGGCCTTGCTCTGCCATTAACTTTCCAAACTTTTCGGCGGCCTCATTTACTGAGGGATCATTACCGGATGACGAACCACAATAGACACAAATATTCATAAGACTCGATAATAGATAATAAAAAAGTCACCGGGTAAAATTATAACCCGATGACTACAGGTGAAATAATTACAATGAGTTGTTAGAAATTACAATCCCCACCAGGCAAATGTAATCCATTCGTCAATATTTTCTGTGTAGGGAGCAACCAGTTCCCTGTTACGTTGAGGAATTTCATCAATTTGCTCCTGGGCTGTCTCAAAATCTTCCATGTTTATATCCATATTTCCTTCGGCAGCTGCTTTTGCAATGGCATCGATGTTGTACGAAAACAGCTCAACTCCCAAAGCCTGGTAGAAAGATTGCTGCACATAGCGGTACTCCTCAAGCGAAAAATTCTCTGCATTCAGCGCATCAACCTGTATCTGTTTTGCATCACCATAAAGCTGAACCAAATCACCATATACGCCCATCATCTCACGGATGGATGGGTCACGCCCTTCAAGTTCCTGCCCCAGCTCTTCATACTTTGCCTGGAATTCTGTAAGACGGTCTTCAAGTCCCTGTCGAATATTCTTTTGAACATTCACAAACCGTTCAACCTGATTTTCCTGCAATTCTCTGTTTTGCGGAGGTGTAAAGTTTGCCTGATTCTGAATCTGAGTATTCTTTTCATGAATCTGTTGCAGCTGTGTTACACTGCCCATTACAGGTTTCACAAGCATGGTATAGCCAAAATACCCGCCACCAATTACAACAATTAGAAATACACCTAAACATCCTAATGCTATTTTTTTACCCATCTTTTACCTTTAGTTATGATTGTTGATATTATTTCACTCTTACCACGAAATTCGGCTGTAAATCAGGTCAAAATCATTCTTAATCATGTGGCCGTTGCCATCATTCGCTCAAGAATACCATCCAGTTTTTCGATAAAAAAGTCGATCTCATCCAAACTGTTCTGCTTGCCAAAGCTTACCCGAATGCTCGATTTTGCAATAGGATCAGGTATTCCAATCCCTTTCAAAACATGCGAAGGCTCCATGGCACCTGATGTACATGCAGATCCGTTCGATACACATACACCGTCAATATCAAGATTGAGCAGCAACATTTCACCATCAAGGGCTTTTTCACCATCCGGGATGAACCCGATGTTCAGGATGTGAGGCACCCCGCCGGATTGCGGCCCGTTGATCTGAAATCTGCCGGAAAAACGTTTATTAAGACCTTCAACGGCAGCTTTTCGAAGCTCTTCAAAATGCTTTAAGTGAGCTTCTTGCTCAACCGTTGCGTACTTCAATGCTTCAGCCAGCCCGATTATACCCGTTACATTTGATGTGCCGCCCCGCCGTCTTCTCTCCTGCGAGCCGCCTTGCAGCCAGGGAATCCACGGAGTACCGTTTTTAACATAGAGAACACCAATACCTTTTGGCCCGTAAATTTTATGCGCACTTATGCTCAATGCATCCAGGCCAAGATCCCGCACATTAACAGGAATTTTACCTACACTTTGAACCGTATCAGAGTGAAAAGGCACTTTTCGTTCGCGGCACACTTCTGCGATCTCTTTTATCGGGTTGATGGAGCCAATTTCGTTGTTCACATGCATCAGGCTTACAATCGCTGTTTGATCTGTGATGGCTTCTGCTACCTGTTCAGGCTGAATTACTCCGCTGCTGTCCGGTTGTAAATAGATGATTTTTACACCACTTCTTTTAAGAGACTCAGCCGGATGGATAACCGCATGATGCTCGATGGTTGAGGTGATGATCTCTGTTTTTCTGGTTGCAGCAACCACTCCTTTGATGATGGCATTATCACTTTCTGTACCGCCACTGGTAAAAATAATTTCTGATGGTTCCGCACCAATCAGTTTAGCAATTAGTTCGCGGGCATCCTCAATGGCTACTTTTGAATAGCGCCCAAACTGATGTGCTGAATTTGCATTGCCAAAATTTTCAGTGAAGAAGGGCAGCATGGCATCCATTACTCTTCTGTCTACAGAGGTTGTGGATGCATTATCGAAATAGACTGATTTCATTGGATTATTTCTTTTGGTGATACGGCATAAAAAATATTCAAAATGATGGTTAAAAACAGAGATTAAATTTTCAGAATTGAAGGATCAGACAATGGGCTTTTAAACTGCGATTAACGTGTTTTAATGCAGATTTCAAGCTGAGAAAGATTTCAATGTTTTTCGTTTGTTTACTTCCATTCACCCTGCTTTAGTCGTATTTTTAGAAGATAATCGATCATCAATAAAATCAATAGACAAAATGGCAAAACTAACACTTAATGATGTTGAATTAAAAGGAAAAACGGTACTGATGAGAGTTGATTTCAACGTACCGATTAAAGAGGGAAAAATTTCTGATGACAACCGAATCGTACAGGCACTTAAATCGATAAATTTTGTGACCGATGCAGGAGCCAAGCTGATTTTAACCAGCCATCTTGGCCGCCCGGCCGATGCACCCGATCCACAGTTCAGCCTGAAGCCCGTAGCCGATCACCTCGCAACACTTGTTGATGTACCGGTTCACTTTGCAGAAGACTGTATAGGCGAAAAAAGAGAAGCCGTTGTAAATTCAGCAAAACCCGGTGAAATTGTTCTTCTAGAAAATGTGCGGTTTTACGCTGAGGAGAAAAAAAATAATCCTGATTTTGCCAAAAAACTGGCAGCCGGCGCCGATCTTTTTGTGAATGATGCATTTGGCAGCAGCCACCGTGCACACGCTTCAGTAGCAGGTGTTACGGATTACCTGCAGCCGTCAGTTTCGGGATTTTTGCTCGAAAAAGAGATCCGTTACCTCGAGGGGAGCGTAAATAATCCTGACCGACCATTTGTGGCGATTTTGGGTGGTGCAAAAGTGTCCGATAAAATTGGTGTGATTGAAAACCTGCTCAGTAAAGTGGATAGTATTGTGGTTGGCGGGGGAATGACCTACACCTTCTACAAAGCAAAAGGCCTTCCCATCGGTAAATCACTGGTTGAAGAAGATAAAGTTGAGCTGGCAAAAGAGCTTCTTGTAAAAGCTGAAAAAGCCGGTGTAAATTTTATGCTGCCCATCGATTCTGTAGTTGCCAAAGAGTTTAGCAATGATGCGGAGCATAAAGTGGTGGACGAAGATGGCATCGAAGATGGCTGGATGGCACTGGATATAGGCCCGCAATCGGCTATATCATTTGGAAATCTCATCAAAGAGGCCAAAACAGTTGTATGGAATGGCCCGATGGGAGTGTTTGAGATGAGTAACTTTTCCGATGGAACCTTTGAGGTTGCCGGAGCGCTTGCCAAAGCTACCGAATTTGGTGCAACCACAATTATTGGCGGCGGCGATTCAGCATCAGCCATCAAAAAAGCCGGGCTTGAGGAGAAGGTATCTCACGTTTCAACAGGCGGCGGAGCCAGCCTCGAGTACCTGGAAGGAAAAGAGCTTCCGGGAGTTGCAGCACTAACGGATAAATAACAGTCTAAAGAGTGGTAACAAGCTGCTTATCATCAAAAAAATCCCCGGTCTATCAACCGGGGATTTTTTTTGCAATCAGAATTCGGTTCCAATTAATTCGAGAATAGAGTCGCTTTTATTCTTTGCTGCATTGAAAGGTTTGAGTTGTAATCAGATAGCATACGGCACAAGCGGGGACGCTTGCGCCAGTATTGTGTATGATTACCTATTTTTGTAAAAAGTGGCACAAGCGAGACGCTTCGCTTGTGCCGGTAAACATTCTAAAACAAATGCAGACTATTTGCCAACTTTCGGGGTCTGCTTTTTCAATTCTGCGAGCTCTTTTCTTTTTGCTAGAACGCCAATTGGTAACAGTTTTACAAACTGTTTTAACTCATTGGCCCAGTCATCGAGATACGCTTTAGCGGTACTGCTGCTTGTCTCTTTGTGGTAATCCTGCAAGAGAGCTTTCAGTTCTGAAGCTGATGTTTTATCGAGTTTTACAGGGGTAACATATTCATCATTAATCTGATGAACCTGCTCTTCCCTGAGGTAAAGAACTCCGCCGGTCATACCCGCACCCACATTGCTTGAAACGGGTCCAAGAATTACAACGGTTCCATTGGTCATATATTCACAAGCGTGCAGCCCGGTTCCCTCTACAACAGCAATAGCACCACTGTTTCGAACAGCAAAACGATCGCCCGCAAGTCCGTTTACATAAAGTTTGCCACCTGTGGCACCGTACAGGGCACAGTTACCGATAATGGCATTGTCTGACGGATCAAACGTTGAGATTTTTGAAGGATTGATAACCATACTACCGCCCGACATCGTTTTACAGACAGAGTCGTTTGCTTCACCCCAGAGTTTTACGTGAATTCCTTCCGTAAGAAATACACCAAATCCCTGTCCGGCACTTCCTTCAAACTCAAGATCAATCTTTCCGTTAAAGTGATGTTCACTTTCTGCTTTTCCTTTCTCTTCAATCTCTTTCATTCGCTTGGCGGAGATTGTTTGGGCAATGGCACCGCTGAGAGTAGCTAAAGCAGCACGATTTTGAGTGATAATTTTTGATGAGTGAGTATGTGAACCCTCACTTTCTACTGCTTTTCTGCAAGCGTTTAAAATCTTTTCGTTAAAATCACTGATTCCTTCATTGAAAGGATTCGGCTTGGATTTATAGGCATGAAGAGAATCTCCGGTGAAATAACTCAGATCGATCTTTCTGCTGTCAACCAGCTGCTGGTTCGACTCTTTAAGGGTAAGCAGATCAATTCTTCCGATGATATCGGTGAGCGACTCAGCCCCAAGTTCTGCAAGGTGCCGGCGCACATCTTCAGCAAGGTACTCCAGCATTTTTACTACATGATCTTTGTCGCCTTTATACTTTGCTTTAAACTTCGGATCGTGTGTGGCAATTCCTGTGGGACATGTGTTTTTCTCACAAATACGGGCCATTACACATCCTTCCGCAATGAGCAGCAGTTTTCCGAAATCAAATCCTTCAGCACCCATCAATGCCGCGCTAATGATGTCGGCTCCGGTTTGAAGGCCGCCATCCGTTCTGAGCTCAACGTAATCACGCAGCCCGTGTTCGCAGAGTGTTCGGTGCACTTCAAGGAGCCCGATTTCCCAGGGAAGTCCGGCGTGTTTCATGGATGTGAGTGTAGCTGCCCCAGTACCACCGTCTCCTCCTGAAATATGAATTACATCTGCACCGGCTTTAGCAACGCCAACGGCAATTGTACCAATGTTTGCACCGGAAACAAGCTTAACGTTTACTTTTGCGCCCGGTTTAATCTGTTTTAGTTCGTAGATCAGCTGTTTCAGATCTTCAATACTGTAGATATCGTGCAGTGGCGGGGGAGAAATCAGATCGAAACCCGGCTCACTATGCCGTGCAAATGCAATATCTTCATTCACTTTAATGCCCATTAACTGGCCACCCTCACCGGGCTTAGCACCCTGTGCAATTTTGATCTGGTACTCATCACCTACAACAAGATACTCTGCGGTAACGCCAAAACGGCCACTGGCAACCTGTTTAACGGTTCCTGTAATTCCGAGGGAATAGTAGTAGGGATTTTCACCGCCTTCACCGCTGTTGCATCGTCCGCCAATTTCTCTCATGGCAAGGAAAATATCACGCTGCGATTCTGCACTGATAGCACCAAAACTCATCGCTCCGGACCCGAAACGTTTCAGAATTTCAGAGCGGTGTTCTACTTTTTTCAGGTCAACTTTATCGCCGGCCGGTTTATGTGTAAAGAGATGCCGGATGTTAACCGGATCACTTTCCTGAGCAGTTTTCAGATATTCGTCATAAAGCTCAATATCGTTGAGTGACAAATCTTTATCCCGAACCAGGGTGTGAATAATTTTCGAAAGCGAATTCGTCATAGAGTGCTTTTCACCCTGGGTGCCGCGATTGTGTTCTTTGTACTGAAATGTATGGATCGGCTTGTCATCTTCGTCCATCTCTTCGGCTAGGTATGAGTGATCGAGTATTTGCCGAACCACTTCAGATATATCGATTCCGCCAACCGGACTGAAGAGTCCCGGAAAGAAGAGATCTTTCAACTCTTTACCAATTCCCAGTGCGGTGAACAGTTTAGAGCTCTGATAACTTCTTGCCACCGAGATACCTGATTTCGACATGATTTTCAGTAATCCCGTATTGAACGCTTTAATCAGATTTTCTTCACGAACATCAGGTGTTTCATTTTTGAATGATCTGTGATCGCCAAAGCGTGCAAATTCAAGAACTTTGTACGGACAAACAGCTGTTGCACCGAATCCGATCAGTGCTGCAAAGTGATGCGTATTTTTCACCTCGGCTGTATCCACTACGATCGATGCGTTCAACCGCAGGCCGGATTCATTCAGAGCATTTACAAGTGATCGGAGCATCAGCAAACTTGGAATGGGCGGCTGACGAAATGTGGCATTTCGATCCGATACAATTAAAATGGTTGCTCCATCCTGAACAGCTTTAATGGCGTCGTTCGTAATATTTCTGATTGCAGACCTGAAGCCAACTTCACCATGATCACGATTGAATATCATTTCGAATTCAGCCGTTTTAATTCGTGAAGGTGAGTTGTTGATTCCTCTCAGGGTTTTCATCTGGCCGAGTGAAAGCATCGGGCTCTCAATCTCAAATCCCGGAAACTGCGGTATCAGCTCTTTGGGGGAGAATATGTTTGGCCGTTTACCAAGATACATGCTGATATCGGTAACCATTTTCTCGCGAATATAGTCGAGAGGGGGATTGGTTACCTGTGCAAAATTTTGGTAGAAATAGTCAAAGAACGATCGTGGCTGGTCGGAAAACAGGGCCGGCCGGGCAGTATCACCCATAGAACCGATCGGCTCTTTACCATCTGTAATCATCGGAACAAGTACATTCTGAATCTCTTCGCGGGTGTATTTAAAAAGGTGCTTGTTCGCAAAACTCTGGTCTGCTTCATCCAGAATTTCAGGAAGCAGTTTTTCAAGACGGTGTTCAAACTTGGCATCGTAATTTTCGCGGGAATAGCTCGGATCGCGGAAGTGTACTTTTCCGTTTGTAAGATCCATTTTGATACCGTTACCTGCCTGCAGCGAACCTTTCGCCGTTACAATACTCTCGTCAATTTCAAATGAGCCCGCTTCTGAGCTCACAAACAGGTGATCGTCTGTAATCATCCAGCGGCAAGGCCTGAAACCGTTTCTGTCGAGACGTCCTCCAATGGATGAACCATCTGAATAGGAGATAAATGCGGGGCCATCCCATGGCTCCATCGCCCGGCTCCAGAATTTATAGAAGCTGTTTTGATGGGTGGCTGGGGGTATCATAATGGCCAGAATATCCTCCACAAACGGAATACTGCTGCGATATGTGAGTGATTCCACCATCTCATTTAAACTGCCTGAATCACTGATTTGTTGACGTGTAAGGAGTTCATCTTTCTGAACACCCAGATATTTTTCACGGGAAATTGCCCAGGATCGGTTTCCTGTAATTGTGTTGATTTCTCCATTATGGGCAATGATTCTGAAAGGCTGAACTTTATCCCACGATGTTTTCGTATTGGTAGAAAATCTTCTGTGAAACAGGGCAAAACGTGTTTCAAATGCCGGGTTTTGCAGATCCAGATAGAAATCTTTCAACGCATTCGCCTTGGTAAGAGCTTTATATACGATGGTGCGGGCAGAAAGCGATGCAAAGAAAAACTCACGGACAATACCCTCAGCTTTCTCTTTGGTTCGGGTCATCTGTTTTGCTGTATAGAGCAGTTTATCAAACGAGCTGCTGGTTCGGCAATGTTCCGGCCGTTTGATGATTGCATGCAGAATAAAAGGGATCGATTGCCGGGCTGTTTCGCCCAATACGGTTGGATCAACCGGTACGGTTCTGTACTCCAGCACTTTGAGACCATAAAAGCGGAAAGTCTCTTCAAAAACGCGAAGTGCTTTTCGGCGGCGCTGACTATCATGCGGAGCGAATATTGTGGCAACTGCTACTTCGCCTCTTTCATAACCAAAAAGTTTAAAGGGAATATCAGCCATAATGCCGGCACCATCACTCGATACCTGATCAGCCGCGCAGGCACCCCGATGTTCCACACAACTTAATGCATGCAGTGCTTTTTTAAGATTCTGGTGTGATGATTCATTCTTGCGGCTTGCTATAAAACCAACGCCACATGCTGATTTTTCATTAAAAGGAGAGTGTGTATTCATGAAAGACATCGAGAGCAATATTTAGAGTTGAAATAACTGTATAAATAATGCTATAAAATGGTCTTTATGCAATATATTTTTTATTGGAAGCGCTTTTTAATAAAAAAATAAGACAAAAATCAGATGTAGGCTAAATAAAGCAATGCGTGATTCTGTAAATGATTGAGATATTTGAAGAAAAAATGGGAAAGTCAGAAGCGAATTCGAGCCTGTATTCCAATATCGCTTCTCCGGTTTCCATCAATTTGAGCCAATCCGCTGCTTATAACATTGCGGTTTTCATAGACTGTTGTTGCTGCCTTAAACCAGAAATCGAGCCAATTTGTTGCCTCATATTTGATTACGTAATGGGTGACATTTTATAGATACTTCCAGTGCATGTGTGCAATTATCTAAATTTAGTATAATGCTCCAATTGCAAATGAATTTATTATATAAAGGTTACAATATTTTTTATTTATTATGATCAATAATTTCTTCACTAAATCCACATAAAACATGAATTATTAAAAAAACATCAAACAGGAATTATTGCTGAAAGTAAAAATTCTCAAGAGACAGGTAGCACAAATTCACTTAAAGAACTTTTCAAGTAAATGAAAATAAATCAAAAGCTTGTTCCATTTGTTTTATTACTATTAATAGTATCCTGTTCAGGATTAGATGATGACAGTTATGAAACAGTACAATTTGATCAAATAGCTGAACAAGTAAATACAATTCGTTTAGAGGTTGATGCACTCGGTGCCACAATTCGTTACAGAGAGCATTTGAATGGTTTTCTGATTTTGGATGGCTCTGCAAATAAAATCTACCTATTTAGTGATTCCGGTACATTGCTTCATGAGGTTGGTGGGCCCGGACAAGGCCCGGGTGAATTTACAAGCATTACTTCTATTACATCAGACGAAGAGGGTAGAATTTTTGCGTATGATGGGCCAATGTGGAGGCTGTCCATTTTTGATCACTCAGGGAATTATACCAGGAGCTTTCAAATGAATGAAGCATTTCGGATGCATGATATGGTATATGCTAATGGCCTTCTCTATACATTTAGTGGCTTCACACATGATGAGTTACCATTTCATATTTCTGCCATCAACCCTGAAAATGGAATGATTGTTAATCAATTTATGGAGACGAGTGATATCGTTAAAGAGTTGGGAATACCGATATCGGGTGCTCTTCAACATATAAATCTGTTTGATGATAAAATTATCGTTACTCACCCTTTGGAGTTAAGCACATATTTTTTTGATTTAGAAGGTAGTCTTCTAACGATTCATCAAGGGAATTCATCAATTTACAAAGAGCCTGATCCTGATTCTTATACCATTCCTGCGCCACTTTATACAGCATTGCCGGCGCTTATAGCAAGTTCAAGGCCTGCACAGGCTAAATACTTCATAGAATTTATGGAGCTAAACCCTGAAGATTCGCGTGGTAATTTTTTGGAAATTTTTGATAAGGATGGGAATAAGTTGAGTGCAGATCCTATTTCAATCGGGTTTAAAGAGTTAATGCATGTAAATCAATATGGAGATCTTCTTTTTTTAGAAAGAGCAACTGAAGATCAAGAACCAAGAATAAACATCTACTCTATAAATTGAACTTTCAATTTTATCATTTATTCAAATAACAAAATCAGAGGCAAGTAACTGAAAAAACCTAATTGTAAGGAGAATTGTATTTAAATACACCATTCAAAACCTCACCCTTGCCTGTATTCCAATATCGCTTCTGCGGTTTCCATCAATTTGAGCCAATCCGCTGCTTATAACACTGCGGTTTTCATAGACTGTTGTTGCTGCCTTAAACCAGAAATCGAGCCAATTTGTTGCCTCATATTTGATTACGAAATACATTCTCTGTCCCTGATCAAACAGCATGGTATTGGATAGCACGTAGAGCAGATCGTTTTCGAACTGAAAAACCCTGGAGTCGAAATCGTCTGTATCAAACATGGTGATTCGGGCATCAATCTGTAGACGTGGGGTGGGGTAGAAGCGGATATCCTGGAAAACAAGGTAACCCCAGCTGGCATCGCTCACTGCAGCCTGGGCACGTACCATATCGAAGCGGGTTCTCAGGCGAACTCTCGGGTGTACCTGATAATCTGCCTGAAATCTCAGATTCGTACGCGTGTTATCATCAAGCAGGCGGATAGACCGGCCAAGCGCATCGGTATCGGTATACTCCTGATCGCGTACTTTATAGCGGGCGAGAAGATACATGCTTAACTCACGAAATGGCTGATATTCAATGGATGCAAGCCAATCATACCCTGAAGTTGGCTGCGTGGTTTGAAAACGCGGTGCGGGGAACTTGAACTGATCAAAATATCCGCTTAATCGTATTTGGTCTGTAAGAGCATGCCGAATACCAATGTAGAATCCCTGTTCATTTCTGGGCCGGCCCGATTGCTCTCCAAAACCGGCACCGAATATGGATTGTAAAGCTTTATCGTAGTGGCGATATACAAAGAGCAGGTCTGTAAGCCTGCCCAGATCATATTCCATCCCACTTAGAAAACCGTAGCCTCCATTATCAGTATAGGCAAACTCGCCAAACAGAATGGCATCACCAAGAAGCAATCTGTAATCAGCGGCATACCCGGCAAGATTTTGCCCCGAAAAATTAAACTGCTGATAGGGTTGAGAGCCTCTTGCAACCGTTCTGTCGAAGTGATTATGAAATGCCGATACACCCAAAAATCCGTATGGAATTTGTGCTCGCACCCGTCCGCCAACAGTTGTCTGGCCTAAATTATTTCTGCGATCTCGTTCATTCAATGTGCGGTGTAAACCCGATTCGGTCGGGAAGTTCACTGTGTTTTCATCGATTACTGTAGCGGTTCGCTGCCTGTCGGAATAGAAGCCTGTAAACTGAAGACGATTACCCACAGTGGCAGCCACTCCGCGAAATCCAATGGCTTCCTGTGCCGATGTAAAGGGACGAACTCCGCGTTCATTTTTTGACGGACCACGAATCACATCTCGTCCTTTGCCAAATGCACCACCGCTCCAGAGCAGTAAACCCTGCCCGAATGCCACACTAAAATCACCCACTACAAGATTTTGCAACCTGCCAATATCCCTCACTTCAAAATGCCATGATGTGAAGTCGAAATCGGTTGGGCCGGTAAGTGGTTCACCCGGATCTTTATCCTGGGTTAAATTGAGGGAGAGGTGATTACTGGTGTAGCGAAAGCGTTGGTAGTACTTCACCGGACTGCCAAGGTAACCTCCAAGCGTATCGGGGCGAGTGTACCCTTCCTGCTCCTGCAGTACCTGCTGATATCGACTGAAGGCTTCAAAACGGCTGTTATTTGTCCAGAAACGGGGATTGAGATAGAGATCACGCCCAAGTTCAAGCCCTGTTCCAACCGATACATACGGGCGAATTCTGCCGAGAGTTGCCGGCCCGATTCCGCTTACATTTCCAAGGTCTTCGATGGATGTAAATGGAGCCTGTTCAGTTCTGTATCGTACAATGTTCTGCGCCAGCCTGAAATTGAGTCCCGGAATTTGCATCAGGTCATCAACCGTTGCACGGTTTACATTCATGGGATTGTTGGCAAGATTTTCGAGAAACTCGATCAGCTCTTCAAGGTCAAGGTCCGACTCTTCCGGGTCGATATCTTCAATAGCCCGTTCAAGATCGCGCTCAACCTGCACGCGGGTGGTATCCTGTTCCTGTGCGAGTACTGTTTGCGGAAAAAGAGGTGCTGAAATGAAGAGAGCAGAGATCAGAACTGCAAGGAGGGCTGATTTTTCAAAAGATGAGTACTGATATGTTTGTGAAAAAAATCTCCTCATTCTAAAAATGGATTGCAAGATCAAGGGCCGGGCTCAAACCAAGCGGATTGTGCTGCTGCAGGCCAAAATTCACTTCCCATTTATCGGCCAGGTAGCCAAATCCAAAAGAGTACGTTTCAGGTTCGGTGGAAATACCTGCACGTGCAAAAAGTGATGCGATAATTTCAAACTCTAAACCGGCTCTGAACGAGATGGGGAACATCACATCCTTCACAATTTCAGCGGTTACGAGTGCATCACCGGTCAGCTGGTAGCTTAAGCCGGCGGCGAGTTCACGAGGGAGATTTTCATCCGTATCGCCATAAGAGGGTTGATTAATGTTGGTAGCGCGGGCACCAAACCACAGACCATCAACGATTAACGTAGCCAGCCCCAAATCAAACCCAACTGCACCGGCCGAGCCATAATTACCACCCTGGTAGATATGGACATATGAAACGGATGCCCCATAATGAAAGTTGCCGAGGCTGTTTTTGTAGC
This sequence comes from Balneolaceae bacterium, assembly GCA_020832415.1. Taxonomy (GTDB): domain Bacteria; phylum Bacteroidota; class Rhodothermia; order Balneolales; family Balneolaceae; genus Rhodohalobacter. Next base: position 22,944 of record JAFIES010000134.1, read on the forward strand.
CAAGCAGAAATCGGTTTTCATTAAAAAGGTTAAACCCATATCGGTGCAAGCCACCACCAAAGGTGCCCCAGTTTGTCTGGTAGTTGATGGTAGCAGCCATGTCGGTAATTTCGGCAATGCCGATGTATCGAAAACCATAAAATGAAACCCGGTTCTGATCCGTTGGCATCATGGCAACATTGCTGAACGCAGACCAGTTTGTGGCCGGCAACGCAACGCCTGTCTGGCCCATTGCGATCGATTTGGCACCCATACTGTTTTGAGCCCAGGCAGAAGAGCTAAGCAAAAACAGGCAGATAAGCGGCGTTAAATATGTGAGGTTTTTGTAAAGTATCCTTTTTATCATATAGCAGCATCAGAATAAAGTCATACCGATAGTATCAGAAGATGAGACCAAAACATCAACTTAAGAGCATCAAATTTTTCTTTTTTTTGGCAATAATGATCCTCTCATCAGGAAAAATTACTGCTCAGGAGTTTAATTGCTCGGTTACAGTTAACGATCGGCAGATCAGCGGCTCAACGTATGATTATATTTCTGAGCTGCCGGGAGAAATTGAGAGTTATCTGAATGGTTATCGCTGGACAAACGATCGCTATCAGGATTTTGAGCGAATTGGGTGCAACATGCAGGTAGTGCTGACCGGGGTTGACAGCAACTTTAATTTTACAGCTGAAGTTGTGATAACGATGAGGCGGCCCATCTACAACACCAATCAGCAGTCGCTGAAACTTGTGCTAAGTGATAATAACTGGCGGTTCAATTATCCACGCAACAAAAACCTGATTCATGATGACATGCAGTTTGATGACATGACCAGTTTCCTCGATTTTTATGCATACATCATGCTTGGGTTTGATTATGATAGTTTTTCTGAGCTTGGAGGTTCACAATATTTCAGCAGTGCGCAATCAGTTTTTGAGCTGGGGCAAAATTCCGGCGTGCAGGGCTGGGGGCGGTCAATCGGAGCTCAACGAAACCGTTTTGGCCTCATTACAGATCTTATGAATCCCGCCTATGAAGAGCTGAGGAAGGCGGTCTACAGGTATCATCGGCTGGGGCTCGATCAGTTCACGATTGATCCCGATATAGCAAGAAATCAAATCATGACGGCACTCGATGCCATTCGGGAAAATAAACGGGTAACCACCAATAATTACCTGTTTGATATATTTTTCAGCTCAAAGTACACCGAAATTGTAGCCCTTTTTCGCGATGCTGACGTGGAAACCCGCCTTGGTGCATACAATCTGTTAAGGGATGTGGACCCTGCCCACTCATCAGAGTATGAAAGGCTTCAGAACTGAGTGTAAGCTTGCCTGAATTTTTCTTATCCTTACGTCTCATCTGAAAGCACAAAAATCTCATGCACTATTTAATTACTGGTGCCGGCGGACAGCTTGGCAAAGAGTGGGTTTTATATGCCGGGGAAAATGGCCTCTCATTTTCGGCCTATACGTCATCCCGGCTGGATATTACCGACAAAAGCAGGGTAGTTGAAGTGTTGGAGAGTGAATCACCCGATGTTGTAATAAACTGCGCCGCCTATACGAAGGTGGATAAAGCGGAATCAGATCGCGAAAAAGCGTTCTCTGTGAATGAAGAGGGGGTAAAAAATCTGGCAGTTTTCTGTAAAAATGCCGGAATAAAAATGGTGCACTACAGTACCGATTATGTTTTTCCGGGAGAGCTTGCAGACCGTTCAAAATTCCCGGATGGTTACCCCGAAGATGCAGTTTGCAAGCCTGTGAATGTGTATGGAGCAAGCAAACGGGCAGGGGAGGTGGCTCTTGAGGAGTCAGGGTGTGATTATTTGCTTATCCGGGTTTCGTGGTTATGCGGCCGGCATGGGGGCAACTTTGTGAAAACCATGCTTCGGCTGGCGAAAGAGAGAGATGAAATTTCGGTTGTGGACGACCAGTTTGGAAGTCCCGCTTTTACGTTTGATGTAGCAAGAAAAACAGACGCCCTTCTAAAACAGAACGCTAACGGAATGTATCACATAAGCAGTTCGGGTTTGATAAGCTGGGCGGATTACGCAGAGCAGATTTTTCTGGATTCCGGTTTGAGCACATCCGTTAAAAGAATTACCACAGCAGAATTTCCTACGGAGGCAAAGCGTCCGGCTTATTCACTGCTATCCAATAAAAAAATGGAAAGTGCGGGCATAAAACCTTTAGATTGGAAGGATGGATTGGACCGGTTGCTCATGCAATTGAAGGAAGATGAAAATTAAAAAACTGATCGACATAAGATGAATTTCAGGCAGACAGATTTAGATGGAGTTTTGGTAATTGAGCCGAAGATTTTTCAGGATCACCGGGGGCAATTTCTGGAAACGTACCGGGAGGACATGTTTATTGATCACGATCTTCACTACTCCTTTGTTCAGGATAATATCTCCACATCAGGTAGGAACACCCTTAGGGGGTTGCATTATCAAAAAAGCCCGCATGCACAGGCAAAACTTGTGATGGCAGTGAGGGGAACAATTTTAGATGTGGCTGTTGATTTGCGAAAAAATTCCAAAACATTCGGGCAACATTTTTCCGCAGTTTTAAGTGATGAGAACCGCCACATGATGCTGGTTCCTGAAGGATTTGCCCACGGATTTTCAGTGATTTCCGATCATGCAACGGTACTTTATAAATGCAGCAGTTATTACAACAAGCCATCGGAAAGAGGGCTGTTATGGAGTGATCCTGAACTGAACATCGACTGGAAGATTGATTCTCCAACGATATCAGAAAAAGATGCCGCTCTGCCAACACTCGCTAACCTGCCTGAGGAAGATCTTTTCATCAAATAGCCATCGAACAGAATCAAACAATCACGCTAAACGATAATCTTGTAACATGAGAATACTTGTAACCGGAGGCGCCGGATTTATCGGTTCCAACCTGATTTTATATCTCCATAAAGCCTATCCTGAAGTAGAAATACTAAATATTGATAAGCTAACTTATGCATCGAACCTCAGCTACCTCAATGAAGTAAAAGATTCAGATCGCTACAGCTTCAAAAAAGTGGATATCGTAAATCGCACAGATGTTCGCGAAGTGATTCAGAGCTGGAAGCCAAATGGAGTGATTCATCTTGCGGCAGAATCGCACGTGGATAATTCTATTAAGGGCCCTGAACCATTTATCTACTCCAACATTGTGGGAACGTTCAACCTGCTTGATGAGTGCAGATTGCTCTGGCAAAATGAAAAGGAGAGCCTGGAAGCGTGCCGGTTCTTGCATATATCCACAGATGAAGTGTACGGAACACTTGGTGAAACAGGGTTTTTTACCGAGAGCACTCCCTATGCACCAAATTCGCCCTACTCCGCATCAAAAGCGGGCAGTGATTTTCTGGTGCGATCGTATTTTCACACCTACGGTATGAATACCGTAATGACGAACTGCTCCAATAACTATGGGCCGCATCAGCATGATGAAAAGTTGATTCCAACCGTTATCAGAAAAGCTGTTGCCGGCGAACCCATTCCTGTTTACGGAAAAGGAGATAATGTTCGCGATTGGCTCTACGTAGAAGATCACTGCAAAGCGCTGGCAACTGTTTTTTATGAAGGTAAAGCGGGAGAACAGTACAATATTGGCGGTGACAACGAATGGCAAAACATTGAACTTGTTAACCTGATTTGTGAAATCCTGAATGAAGAGATCGGCAAAGGCCCCGATGGCGATTACAAGAACCTGATCAGTTTTGTGACGGACAGGCCCGGCCACGATTTCCGCTATGCAGTGGATGCATCAAAGATAAAAAATGAGTTGAACTGGGCTCCGTCCAAAGACTTTAACTCTATGCTAAAGAAAACAGTTCTTTGGTTTGTCGAGAAGAATAAACGGTGATTAAAACAACGGACGTTTCCAGAACGGAATGGAGAAAAATTCACAATCGTTGCTACGTTTATTAATTATAAAACAAAATAAACAACTACAGAAAAATGAGTAAAAAGCAGTACTGGCTGATGAAATCGGAACCCGATGCTTACAGCATTGATGACCTTAAGCGCGACGGACAAATACACTGGAGCGGAGTGCGAAATTACGAAGCCCGCAACATTATGCGGGA
>JAFIES010000152.1 GCA_020832415.1 Balneolaceae bacterium
TTGACGCAATTTTTAAAGATCTCGAGTTACTTGAAGGAAAATACATAGAATTTAGAAAAAAGATTTTATCTGAAGCAAAGAAGCTTAAGTTTGAAGATGAAATTGAGCTTAAAAATGTATCATACAGTTACCCTGATTCAAATGAACAAGCAATAAAAGATATTAGCTTAACTATCCCAAAAGGAAGTGCTGTTGCGTTTGTGGGGCCTTCTGGTGCCGGTAAAACAACATTGGTTGATGTTATTTTAGGTCTTTTAACCCCTCTCTCTGGATCCATAAATGCAGATGGAGTAGATATAAATGAAAACATTAGGGGTTGGATGAAAAATATTGGATATGTACAACAATCCAATTATCTGATGGATGCAAGAATTTTCCGGAATATCGCATTTGGCGTTCCGGATGAAGAAATTGACAAACACAAGATGTATACAGCGATAGGTGCTGCACAACTTGAGGAATTAATTGAAAGGCTGCCATTGGGGTTACGAACTCGTACAGGTGAAAGAGGTACGCGTTTATCCGGAGGTCAACAGCAACGAATTGCCATAGCAAGGGCGTTATACAACAATCCTCAGATACTGATTATGGATGAAGCGACTTCTGCTCTTGACAATATTACCGAAAAGTATGTTACGGAGGCAATCGAAAGATTGAGAGGAGATCGAACAATTATTATGATTGCACACAGATTAACAACAGTAAAAAACTGTGATACAATTTATATGTTAAATGAGGGTAAAATTGTAGCTGAAGGTACTTATGATGAATTACTTGAAAATAGTGATGAATTCAGAAGAATGAGCCTTGTTGATGATTAAGGCATTATAAGTTCTTTTCCAAGCCAGATAATTTAATTTGAAATAGATGATTCCTGATCTTATTAATAACTAAATACTTCCGGTTTATTTAGATTCTATCACTTTTTGGGACTTCAAAGATATTGTTAAACTAAAAAAGAGGATAGATTTCATCACTCTTACTGTTTACATACTCTTCTTTCTTATTGCCTTTTTTAAACAATTTCTTAAATAATTTGATAAGAAATTTGATGAATTTTTTCATAGTAAGCTTATCATTTTGTGTGCAACGTCTTTATAACCAGAGTCTGTTAAATGCACAAGAGTGAAAAATTTAGTTTCTTTTTCGGATTGGAACATGTCACAAAGATCATGCACCGATCCATAAGTTTCGGGCTTGCTTTTTAAATCGTCTAACATAGGTTCGTAGATGTTATTATTTCTCAGATAATCTCCCATTTTTAATCCTCCATGTACCGGTCTGAGATCATCATATAAATGGATTACATATTTTTGTTGTTTTGTCAATTTATGTTTTCTGTATAAATAAGGCTGAAAAAATTGAACATGTTTCGCGTTATAGGCTTTACTTATTCGATTGAGTATTTTAAGCTGTTCTTTGAAAGTATCTGACCTGTTTGCAATCATGTCAGAAAGCTCTAATCTTTCTTTAGCTGAACCTTTTTTGTTTGGGAGCAATTTACGGGCGACTTCAAATTTATCTTTGAGCCACAGGTTTAGAGAGTTTTTCAGTAGTTCTGTTTTATTACCAGATACATTTATGGGCTCCCAATTTTCCATTTCTTTTAAATAAAACATATTGAACTTTTTAAGTAAACCTTCATCGAATGAGTGGCTCGTAAAAAGTTCATTCCAACCTGTAAAAGAGAGAATTAAGTCCGGTTTAATTTTTTCGGCAAAGAATGTGAGTGATAAAATATCTTGTGTTTGAGTGCCATTCAATTGAGCAAGATTAAAACATTCAACTTTCTCAAAATCTCCAAGTAGTTCTTTGTTACTATTCAGGTAAGATTCTAAGTAACCTGTTATTGTTGTGCTATTATCAGTAGATCCGGAACCCCAGGCTGCTGAACCACCCAATAGTATGATTCGTTTTGTTTTTGGTGATGGGGGAATGAATTCTGGGCACCTGTAACCGAGCGAATTGTTTTCCACACGTCCAGGCAATGGGTTGTCTAAATTGAATAACCGAAAACCAATTGGAAAGTAAAAAAACATTGGTTTACTCCAATCTTCAACTCTGTTAATGTAATCGTGATAATCTTTAGCTAAGAAATCTTTTCTTGATACTTCTTTAATTAAAAATGTTCGTTTGAACCATGAATGAAATCTGAACACTCCTTCGATTAAAACGAACAGTAGAACAATAAGCAGAAGAGAAATAAGAAAACCTGAGAATATTGAAATAAGATTCATATGATGAATATAATCCGTTAAAGGACAAATGGACTTTAGTATACTTTATAGTTAATTTTTCCGATCACAGCAAGATACCCTGTTCTCAGAAAAAAAACATTTAATTTCAGTCCTAAATGAACATTATTGGCATCTCAGCATTCTACCACGACAGTGCGGCCTGTTTGGTAAAAGATGGTGAAATTATTGCAGCAGCATCAGAAGAAAGATTCACAAGAAAGAAATTCGATCAAACCTTACCTGTAAATGCAATTAAATATTGTCTGGAAGAGGGTAACATTGATTTCAATGATATTGATTTGATTTCATTTTATGAAAAGCCCTTTTTGAAATTTGACCGTCTTTTAAAGACGTACTTGTCGTATGCACCAAAAGGGGTTCATTCATTTGTTAAAGCGATGACATTATGGACTGATGAGAAATTATGGATCAAAGAAATTATTTCTGAAAAGTTAAATTTTAAGGGAGATATAATTTTTCCAAAGCACCATGATTCCCATATGGCCTCTGCTTTTTATCCTTCCCCATTTAAGGATGCTACTATCATTACGTTTGACGGTGTTGGAGAATGGTCAACAACAAGTTTTGGTCTTGGAAGGGATAGTACAATTACGCAATTCGCTGATATTCAATTTCCACACTCATTAGGATTGCTATACGCTGCATTTACCTACTACACAGGTTACAGAGTAAATTCAGGCGAATATAAAGTTATGGGGTTGGCCCCATACGGCGAGCCAGTATATAAAGATTTGATATTAGATAACTTAATAGATTTAAAACCGGATGGTTCTTTTCGAATGAATATGGACTATTTTAATTATACAACCGGTTTTACGATGACCAATCAGAAATTTCATGATCTATTTGGGGGGCCACCACGTGAACCTGAATCAAGAATTACACAAAAAGAAATGGACCTGGCTCGTTCCATTCAGGTAGTGGTAGAAGAAGCAATGCTTCGTATTGCGAAACATGCATATAATGAAACAGGTATTGATAAATTGTGCCTTGCCGGTGGTGTTGCTTTAAATTGTGTAGGTAATGGAAAAATTTTAAAAAAGGGGCCTTACAGCGAATTGTGGATTCAACCGGCGTCGGGGGATGCCGGTGGTGCTCTAGGAGCTGCTCTGGCTGGCTGGTATGATTATTTAGGAAATGACAGAAAAGCAGATGGGAAAAATGACTTTCAAAAAGGAACCTATTTAGGGCCAGGGTTTTCAAATAATGAGATTGAAAAATATTTAACGTCCAAATCCATTCCCTATCAAAACATTTCAGGAATTATTCCTGAAACAGTTGCAAAAATAATCAATGAACAAAATGTAGTAGGTTGGTTTCAGGGAAGAATGGAGTTTGGGCCAAGGGCCTTATGTTCACGATCTATAATTGGTGATGCAAGATCTCCTAAAATGCAGGAGATTATGAATTTAAAAATAAAGTTTAGAGAGAGCTTTCGTCCATTTGCACCAGTAGTACTCGCAGAGAAAGCTCAAGAGTATTTTGATATGAAAGGTGATAGCCCATATATGTTGCTAACTTTTCCTGTTAAAGAAGAAAAGAGACTAAAACTTGATAATGAAGTGGGCAGCCAAAAGGAAGGAATTGAAAAACTAAAAATATCGAGATCAGAAATTCCCGCTGTGACGCACGTTGACTATTCTGCACGTGTTCAAACCGTTCACAAAAAAACTAATCCACTCTTCTACGATTTATTATCAAAATTTGATGAAGAGTATGGATGTCCGGTAATGATTAACACTTCTTTCAATGTAAGAGGAGAACCTATAGTTTGTACACCTGATGATGCATATAAATGCTTTATGAGAACCAATATGGATTATCTGGTTATGGGCGATTTTTTAATGACAAAAGAAAATCAGCCCCCAATGGACGAAGAGTTGAACTGGAGAGAAGAATTTAAATTAGACTAAATTGATGAAACAACTATTTTTTAAAATTGTTTTCTATATAATAATTACTCCAATTGGACTTATAACGAGATTATTTGGAGTAAAGTTTGTTGATAAAGGATTCGACAATACAAAAAGTTCGTATTGGAACATTGACAAAAATAGATCTAGTTCTGTCAATATAAAAAAATACAAGAACCAACTTTAAATACCTTTTTTTAGAAGAGGTACTACTTTTGTGATAATGTCAGAGTGGTTTTTATACAGATTTTCAGGAGAATTAAATAAGCTTTTCACTTTCTGTTTATCAAGATAATTCCAAAGTTCTGAATTTGAATGAGTATTTACTACATCTTCAAAATGGCTCAAATTATCATAAAAAAACTTCTTTCTGATATTTGTTGTGAACTTCTCTTTGGTTCCAAAGATCTTCTTTGCTATCGAATCAAACTTCTTATCAATTCGATGATATTTATATTTTTGCACTTTTGTAGCATCCCAATGTAACCCCCTGGTGAAGTTATATTTTGGTGAATCACCATTTGTCAATAGTTTTGAAAGCTGATGATGTAAGCTGTTCTTTTTGGATCTGTATAAATATTCTTCAGGGCTGTTAAGCACGGCTTGCAGAAATATTTTGTTGCCAAATGGTAAAAAGAAATCCCTTTCTCTCGTAAAGAAGTAATTTTTATAAGCCTGATAATTACCCAATCTTTCAAATAAAAAGTGGATATTCGCAATTTGGTAGTCTTTAATGGACTTTTGATCCAGAATATCATTATAACTGTTATAGTAATGTAGAAACAGTTTATTACGGATTGCCTGATAGCCATCTTTACTGAGAAACCCGGGGTCAACGGTTTTTTTTGCTAAAAGATCAATTTTTCGTAGAGAGCTTAAAGGCGCTTCAGAACTAATTAAGCCGTTTGCGAGATTCAGATCCTCAAATGAGGGCTCATTAATAGTAATATTATCGTCTACAATACACTTGAACTTGGTGAAATTCTCATATGATTCTCCACCCAAACCAATAAACTGAACTTGTTTTTGATCTTTATATACAGATGTTATGCCATCGTGTAGCAAATATGTGAAAACATTGTTGTAATCAATAAAAAAAGGAGATTCTTTATTTAAAAAGTTATCCAATTTATCTACAGAGGGTATATCAGTGGGGGATATGAATTGATGATCAAAACCATAATATTTAACCAGCTTTTTGGCAAGATTTCGATCATTTGGATGATCGGGAAATGTGTAACACATTATTCGGTCAGGATCTAATCCCTGGAACATACTTATCGCAATTCTTGAATCGTACCCCCCGGACTGTGATATTGCAGCTTTGTGGTACTTTACTATATACCTGGCAACATTTTTATATTCATCTGAAGTCTTTTGAATAAGCTCTTTTATATTACTTTTACCGTCGATTAGATCAGATATTTTGTGGTATACTCCAATACACAAACCATTATTTTTGCTCCAGGTTAATTTACCAAACGCTGGTAAAACAAAAATATCTCCATCGTCAGTTTGATTACCGTAAGTACCATCTGCACAAATGTAATTAATGAAGAATGAAATATTTGGTCTATTTGGTTTAAATAATTTAATCAGACCGGGTAAATTAGAGACATAGACCGTGCCATCCTGCTGCTGATGGTAAAATATTTTATAACCCGGGAGGGCATCAACTATACATTCAAAATGTGAATTTGTGGCTTTGAATAATGAAAAATGTCCGGTAGCTATATCATAAATATTGTCAATATCTCCAAGGTTTTCTTTGATATTTTTGGCATCTCTAAGATCAATATCTCTCGTAGTTGTACCGGCAAGAAGCCCACTATATCCAACTAATTGATCATCATCTATATGTTGATACCGTTTACCTGTAAGCGAAACATCAACGTAGTTTGAAATGTAACTTACACCCCTGACGTTAAAAGTTTGTACTGAAGATGCATCTGAATCGATTAATTCTGACAGATAATCTTTAATTTTTTTAGTGTCTTTATCACTGAAAGGCTGGCCTCCCAGTTTTACAATCCAGTTATTCATTGAATAAATTTGATCTTAATTATATGCAGGGTAGTAGTTTAACATTGGTCCAAATTCTGATGATACTTGGAGGCCAATTATAAGAAGATTTTTATTATTACCTAAACAAATTGTCTGAAAATCAGATAGATAGGGTAAATCTTAAATATTCATTTTAAGAAGTGGAACGATCTTCGATATGAATGATGAGTGATTTTCATATAAATTTTCCTGCATCAACAAATTATTTAGTTTCTCATGGTCGAAATAATCCCAGAGCTCAGATTTTTTGTATGAATGGATTATTTCTTTGTAATGGGGGAGATAATCATAAAAAAATGATCGTCTAACTTGGTCTGAATACTTTTTTTCTACTTTAAGTCGGTTTATCAGGCTTTGTTTAATTTGCCTCTGTAATCTGTACTCAATTCGGTTTAGTTTTGTAGCATCCCAGTGAATATTTTTTGTAAATGGTATGGGAGAGGTTGAACCATTCGTTATTTGATAATTTAACTCATGGTGAATACTATATTTTTTATGGCGGAACAGTTTTTCTTTAGGACTTGCAAAAACTGATTGAAGAAAACATTTATTTCCAAACGGGATATAATAATTATTTTCAGATGAATTAATGTGATTTTTTAAAGCCTGATAATTTCCGAAGCGTTCAAAAAAGAAATGATAATTAGCAAGATGGTAGCTTGGTGTATTCTTATTTAATAATGGTAGATACTCTTCAATGTAATAATTTATCATATGCTTCTTGAGAGCTTGATAGCCATTATCCGTTAGATAACTTTTTTTAATTAAATACTCTGTAAGACAGATAATTGCTTCTTTCTCTTTAAAATCGAGTACTTTTTTATAACCGCTTACTCCAAAATGAGTGGCACCACCAAGGCCAGTAAGCAGAACAGCATTTTTTTTACTTAAAATAGCTTGAATCTCGTCATTGATTACGTACCCGAATACATGATTATAGTCAAAAAATGGAGCATGATATTCTTGAATAAAGTCCTCAAGTTCTCTAATGTCAGGTTGAGAACAAGGCCGTAAAAGATGGTGTGTAACGCCATGAATTGATGCGAGACGTTTTGCAATCTTAGTATCTATTGAGATGTCCGGAAAGGTATAGGCAGTTACATTCTCTTTATTTAAGCCCCAAAACATATTAAGTGCAACTCTTGAATCAAATCCTCCGGACAAAGAAACTACAGGCTTATGATAGGTTACAAGATTTCGAGCAACATTTTTTAGCTGAAGAGAAGTTTGTCGGATTAAATCTTCATATGTCTCTTCATTACTTATAATTGTTTCCAGCGGCTCATATCGATCAACTTGAAGGCCATCAGAAGCATTCCACCTGAGCCTTCCACATCCGGGAGTTGTGAATATGCATTCATGATCTGTTGAATTACCGTAAAGGCCTCCTGCCGCTACATACTGAAGATAAAATAGAAGATTGGGATCAGGCCTTACGAAAAGTTTAATAAGCTCAAGTCTGTTCGAGACATAAACTTCTTTTTCATTGCCTTGCCAATAGAAAATTTTATGGGTTGATAATGTATCTGTTAAGCATTCAAATGATCTGTCAGATATTTTAAAAACTGCGAATGATCCATCAACAAGGTCAAATAATCTATTTAGATTATAAATATAGGGAGATAAATTATTTGCATTAGTATAACTTAAATTATCAGAAGTGTTACATGCAATTAAACCGCTATATCCTACTAAAGATTCTTTACTCTCGTGGTGATAATTCAAATCATTCTGAGATGAATCAGGTACAAAGGAAACATAATGAATATGGGCTCTCTTATATTCAAAAAACACGAAGTAGATGCCAAACGTGATTTTGAGAGGAAATTTTTTATGTTCTCTATTTCAGACTTTTTAAATAGATCGGAACCAAGTTTAATTATCCAATGATTCATAGGCTCTTTGTGATGATTACCGGATGAATAATTCAATAAATATTTTTTAAATCTCTTAGATAAATAAATAAAGAAATTTATTTATAATAAATTTCTAAATGTATTAACTACAGTTTGGTACCGGTAATTAATTGATTTTGTGAGCTTACTCTTAATTTAAAGTATCTGAATAGAGAAGAGGTGCAATTTTTGAGAGCAAATCGCCACCATTTTTATACTCAAAGTTTGATTTTTGCAGTTGAGCTATAATCTTATCCTTATCCAGATAGTACCAGAGTGGGGAGTTCGCAGAGGAGTGAATGATGTCGAGGTATCGATCAAGGTTCTGATTATAGAAATCAGATCTAAGCAATGATGATTGTTTGACAGGTGAGTTATTAAACAATTTGCCAAATTTACTTTTAACCTTGGTTTTTAACTTTTCTTGAATGCGTATTCTCAATGAGGCATCCCAATGCAGAGATCCAGTAAATGGAATAGCTTTATCCTGTTTGTCTGTAAAGATGTCAGTGAGGTCCTTATGGAGACTGTTTTTACTTAATCGGGGTAATTCTCTGCGATTTTTGTTTAAAACCAATCTAATGAAATCGTCATTACCGAATGGTAAAAAATAATTTTTGTCAAAATAGTTCAAAAAGAATTTATAACCTTGGTAGTTTCCAAATCTTTCGAAAATAAAGTAGAAAAGTCTCAGTTTTTGTTCATTTCCGGAATCAGCGCAAAACGGTTCATACTTGCTTTCATAATGAGTCTTCAGATTTTTAAAAATCTGCTCGTATCCATCAGGTGTCAGAATGTCTTTATCGACAATTTTATGAATTACAGTGCCAATTAGCTTAGTGCCTTCAGTACCGTTAAAGTGCTTGAATTTTTTAATGCCATAGTCGTCTATATCTCCACCATTTCCATTTAAAAGTACATACTGATCATTTTCAAATTTACTCTTAAAATCTTTCTCAAAAGTATATCCTAATATGTTATCAAAATTTCGAAATGGCTGGAGTATCTTCTCAGAATATTTAAACATTTCCTGAAATGTAGGCAAAGAAGAATTTGATAAAGTTATATGATTAATACCCTGATCTTTAGTGGCACTTTTTGCCAGCTTAACATCTTGTTCATTATCAGGAAATGAGAAGCACTTTATAGCATCTGTACTTAATCCCCAAAAACTTCTAAGTATAAGCCGGGAATCATAACCTCCGGACATCGAAAGAACAGATTGATGGTAATTACTTAAATATTCCGAAGCACCACGCATGCTGGTTGCAGCACTCTTTAATAAGTCCTCGTATGATTCATTATTATTCACATGATCTGCTATTGACTTATATTGACTGATCGATAAGCCATTTGACTGATCCCATTGAAGCCTTCCATAATCTGTTAATCTGAATACGTTCTTCTCATCGGTTTCATTTCCATAAGATCCAGCGGAGGCTATGTAATGAATATAAAATTCAATATTAGCTTCATGTTTCTTGAAAAGCTGTAAGAATTTTGGAAAATTTGTTACAAAAGTAGCTTCAGGAGTAGTTAAGTAAAAGACCTTATAGCTGCCTAAGCTATCAACTATACACTCAAAATTTCCGTCAAAAGCTCTGAACAGTGCAAATTGACCGGTGGCGAACTCTGTGGCATCATGTAAACTCGAAATGGCATTATCGATATTCACAGCATTTCTTAAATCTATATTTTTAGATCCATTACCTACAAGCAATCCACTATACCCCAAAAGGTGATCTGTTTGATTATGATACGTTTGATCTGACTTATCTAAATCAGGACAAAATGAAACATAATCAACAGCTTTTGCTTGATAACGATACGTGATGTTTTGTTGTGATTCGAGATGCCCTGATATACTGTTTGATAAAGCATTGAGATTCTGCTTAGTGAATGCAATTTCACCAAGTCTAGCGATCCAGATATTCATTAAGTTTATTAGTGTAAGATTTGATTGAGCAGAAGGAGTGTATATAAGAGAAGATTGGTTTGATGGTATGAATAATTAATATGCGTAGCAAGGCTAATACTTATTCAAAATGTTGCAAAGTTTAACTCACTTAGATTTTAAAGCAAAAAAAGCTGATCCGCACAAGCAGGATCAATTTTAAAGAATTAAACAGATCGTTTTACTCTAGTAACAAACTGTATTTCGTAGCATTATCATTCCTGCCTTTTATTTAACTATCCCAGGTATATCCAATCGCCGGGAACGTGTAATCGAGAGAGATTGAATCAAACACCCCTTTTTTTTCTGTGAAGGCTTTTCACTATCTTATCGCACGAAAATAATGACTGTCGACACACTGTTTTTTTGTCATCTGCACTTTTTAAAACTATTAATAAAAGCTATTTAATGAACATCTATATTCCAATTGAAGTGAAGGCCCGTGAGCTTGAAGGGCGAGGATTATTAGCGATAGTTGCTGCAGAAAGAGGTCATAGAGTTATATTGGGAAACAAGAGTGAAACAAGAGGTTTGTGTAAAAAAGCTTTGTTACCAAAAGGAATTCTACATGAAAAATCACTCACTCCCAGTGAATCAACAATCAAGTATTTTAAGAAGTTAAAAACAGATGGATATTTACTTACTTCTCAAGATGAAGAACATGGTTTGACTACGGAAAATTACGAGGATTTTGCTGCTGGCCGATATTCAGAAGAGTCAATCTCATGTGCAGATAAAATTTTCTCTTGGGGAAAACACGATAATGGCTCTTTAAAAAAACTCTACCCGAACTATGCAGATCGTTTTATGGATTCCGGTTCGCCAAGAGTAGATTTTTGGCGTAAAGAGTTTGATGGTTATTTTACTGATAGTTATTTGGTTAAAAATTCTATAACTAAACCATACATATTCATTCCTTCAAATTTCAGTTTTCTGCTTGGTGAAGACAGAATATGGAATATAATGGCCAGAATGAGACGAGCTGGCTATTTTGAAAGATCAACGAATGGTGTACATGGTGAATTCAGATTGTATGGGGATCTTTCATATCGAATCAAATTGATCGGTGAATTTGTGAATATGGTTAGGGAATTATCAAAAACATTTCCGGATGTTCAAATTATTTTAAGGCCTCATCCTATCGAAGTAGTAGATTCATGGAAAAAGATGATAGGAGAGTATCCGAATGTTAAAGTTATAAGAGAAGGTTCTATCAGCAGCTGGATTAGAAATGCAACAGTTGTAATTAATAATGGGTGCACAAGCGCTTTGGAAGCGGCGGCAAATGATGTGCCCAGAATTGCATATAGGCCCTGCCCATCAGAATTTGAATATTCAATACCGAATGATGTATGTCATCAGGCAATGTCATTGAATGAACTCAAAGACTTGGTACGTTCCTATCTCAGTAAAATGGTACCTGCGGAAAGAGAGGAGGTAGATCAAAAAACAGACGACGTTTTAGGTTCTCGGTTCTCAAATCTTAAGGGTAAACTTGCGGCTGATAAAATTGTGGATGCTTGGGAAGTAATTGGCAACTCGCTGTCTGATGAAGATTTGAGAATTGATGATTTTTTAAAAATCAAAAAGTCTGAAAAAGTTTCTTTTCACAATAAGGCATTAAAAAAGGCAGTCAAAATAAAGCGTGCCATATTTCAACATGAAAAACCGAGCGATACAGACGAGCAATTATTAAATAATCCAAATAAATTCAGTAGTTTTACTGATGAAGAGATGGAGAGTTTATTAATGAATCTAAGAAATACCTTAAATCGTTTCCAAAACGTAAAATATAAACGATTTGGCTCAAAATCATTTATCATCTATTCTGATTAATTAAGAGATTTTCAAATTCTCCTGTATGCCATTTCTTAGAAAATTTAAAAACTACCTGCATAAAATATATAAATCCTTTCTTTTATTAAGTAAAGACTATCTATATGAGCTATCTCATCACCTGAAATTACCCGCAGGATTTTCCTTCAAACTTTTAAGAACAGAAAAATCTCGAATTGTAATATCCATACCACTTAACTTGATTGAAACGTTTGTGCCAAACAAAAATCTTCAATATATATTTGAACCAGATAAGGTCCATTTTTCAAGTTTAAAATCATTTGTTTGGCAAGGAGACTGGGATCTGAAGGCCAAATCTATAAATGATTATTATGCAGAGGTTAGCACAAGTTATAGGAGTGTCATGCAAATCTTTAATGAGGGCGTCTCTTACAAGCAATGTGATGAATACATAGAAAAGTCGTTAGCCATTCAAAATAACAGTAAAACAAGCAGGGCTGATACAATTGATGAGTTAGATAAATATTTTAAATCGTTAATAGAACTTGAAAAAAATATCCGCCTATTTGGTTATAAAGAACAAAAAGAGCTTGGGAACGACCCCTATGATGAAATTGGAGTTTTCATTGGTAGAAACGGAGAGTTCATCAAAGCAGAAGATAAGTTTTGTGGTACTCACCGTTTTGCTATTGCAAAGTTTTTGGGTTTAAAAAGTATTCCAGTTTGTATTTTAGCAGTTCATGAAATTTGGGCAAGAAATAACAGATACTTGCTTTCGGGAAAGGGAACAAAACTTCAAAACTACTTTCATAAAAAGTATAATCAATGAAAATTATTACTCTTGGTTCAGGAGCAACAGGTTCGTCTGCAATTGAAGATTATCTTTTTGGACGAGGTGACATTTACAGATCTCGAATAAAAAAAGAGTTCAGGTTAATTCAAGACCCTGGTGGCATAAGTGATTTGCATGCTGCAATAAGCTCAGGTTTTCATATGAACAGAGCGAGTGCGGCAATTGAAGCGTTTATTGATTTGTGCGATCGATACGGTAACTCCAAAAGTGGGCATCCTAAAGGGTTAAATTACAGATCCTATGTCAAAAACTATGATGAAAAGGTTTCTTATTATGTTGATAAAATAACAGCAGTAAATTACAACGGTTTTCCATTCTGTGAGCGCTCAAAAATGACAAAGTGGGAATCGTATTTTTATGAAAAGAAAAGAAAAAAAGCCAAGAAAGAAGGTTCGAAACCAAAGCTTGGAACTGTTCGCCTGCCGGTGATTGAGGATATTTTTCTAAAAGAAACCGAAAAATTTTTAGCCTCATTGTTTGAGTATGATGATCAGGAAAAATCTCCCATAGTGATTGAACAAGGGGGATCATTTTGGGCTCCACTAAACAGTACTGTATATTTCGGTGATCAAAGAAAAGTTATAGTTGTAACAAGAGACCCCAGGGATATTTTTTCAGAAATTTTGGATGACGGTTATGCTTATCCGGGGCATGATGCAGAGGTTTTTTGTGATTGGTTTGATAATATGATGAAGCATGTTAATTATTCAGAGTGGAACAGTGATATCATAATTCATTTAAAGTTCGAAGACTTTGTATTAGATTATAAAAATGAAAAGAAAAACCTTGACAGAAGATTAGGAGTACCTGATGATATTCCTTCAACTTATGATCCTGACAAATCTGCCAAAAATATTGGCAAATACAAGATGATACTAAGTGATAAAGAAGCTAAAACAATAGAAGATCGATTAAATAAGTATCTACACTACTAAAATAAAAATAAATAAAATGGCACGAGTTTACATTGGAATGACCATTGATATTCTTCATCATGGTCACATAAATATCATAAATAAAGCTAAAGAGTATGGTGATGTGGTAATTGGATTATTAACGGATTCTGCCATTGCGGACTATAAACGTTTACCATATTTGTCTTGGGATCAGCGCAAATCAATTGTTGAAAATATCAATGGAGTTACTGAAGTAGTACCACAGGAAGAGTGGGATTATTCCCCAAATCTAAGAAAATACAAGCCTGAATTTATGGCTCATGGTACAGATTGGCTTCAAGGGCCACTCGCACCATACAGAGAGTTAGCCATAGAAGCTTTGAATGAGTATGGCGGTGAATTAATTGAGGTTCCTTACACAGAAGATGTTTCATCAAGTGATATGCATGACCATCTGAAAAGCCTTGGAACAACACCTGATATCAGACGAAGATCATTAAAGCGGCTAATAGCAGCCAATCCAATTACTCGTGTAATTGAAGCACATAACCCCATTTCTGCACTAATTGCCGAACATACCTTTGTAGAAGTGGAAGGTAAAAAAAGACAATTTCATGGATTTTGGTCCAGCTCCCTTACTGATTCAACAGCAAGAGGCAAACCTGATATTGAAGCACTTGAAATAAACAGCAGACTCACCAACATCAATGAAATATTTGATGTGACAACAAAACCGATGATAATGGATGCTGATACGGGTGGGAAAATTGAACATTTTGAGTTGAATGTTCGGAGCATGGAAAGGCTCGGAATATCTGCAGCCATTATTGAAGATAAAACAGGATTAAAGAAAAATTCATTATTTGGCACTGAAGTAAAACAAACACAAGATTCGATAGAGAATTTCTGTGAAAAAATCAAAGTAGGACGGGCAGCAAGGGTCAGTAATGATTTTATGGTAATAGCTCGTATTGAAAGCCTTATCCTTGAAGCGGGTATGGAAGATGCAGTTCAACGGGCAAATGCATATGTTGATGCCGGCGTAGATGGCATAATGATTCACAGTAGAAAAAAGCAACCCGATGAAATATTTCAATTTGCTGATATCTTTAGAAGAAATCACCCCTCGGTGCCTCTGGTCAGTGTTCCATCAAGTTATAATACTACCACAGAGCAGCAACTAATCGACCAGGGGTTCGATGTAGTTATATATGCGAATCATTTGATGCGTGCCGCATTTCCGGCAATGCAAAAAGTGGCTCAGTCAATTCTTCAAAATAGCAGGTCTTTCGAGGCAGATGAGAATCTCATGAGCATTAAAGAGATATTAGAATTAATACCTGGAACCAAATAAATGATTTCACCCGAAGAGTTCACAGAAGCAATAGATAGTGTGGGCATTAGATTTATCACTGGTGTTCCTGATTCACTTTTAAAAGATGTTTGTGCATGCATAACTACAAAATATTCTAGTGATGAACACATCATTGCAACAAATGAAGGATCAGCCGTTGCATTAGCAATGGGCCATTACTTGGCAACCGGAATACCTGGATTGGTATACATGCAAAATTCAGGTATTGGTAATGCAATTAATCCATTAGTTTCACTTGCATCACAAGATGTTTACGGGGTCCCAATGCTGTTAATGATTGGGTGGAGAGGTGAAATTCTGGATGATGGTTCTCAGATAAAAGATGAACCTCAACATGTAATGCAAGGCAGAATTACCGCAGAACTACTTGAATTATTAGAGATACCTTATATAGTTCTAAATGGTCAAGAAGATATTGAACAATTAGTAGAATCAGGTATAAAAAAAGCACTAGAAATTTCAGGACCATTTGCAATTTTAGTACGGAAAGGTGCTTTCTCGAAATTTAAAAGTGTTGATGGGCAAAAACAGAGCACTTTGCTTTCTCGCGAAGAGGTTATTAACCTGATTGTTGATCATATACCCGGTGAATCTCCGATTGTATCTACTACCGGTAAAACCTCAAGAGAGTTATTTGAATTGAGAAAAGAGCATGGTACCGGCCATGAAAAAGATTTTCTTACCGTTGGCGGAATGGGGCATGCTTCACAGATAGCAGCCGGTATTGCTCTTTCATTGCCGGATAAAACTGTTTACTGTATCGATGGAGATGGCGCATTATTAATGCACATGGGTGCATTAGCGGTGAGTTCTGACAGATCCAATTTAAAGCATGTTGTAATTAATAATGAAGCACACGATTCTGTTGGAGGGCAGCCAACCAAAGCTTCTGAAATCGATATCACAAAGATAGCGGCTTCTTGCGGGTATAAGTATGTAGAATCAGCCACTTCAGAAGAGGATATAAGAAAAGCTTTGGAGCGTATAGTTGCCGCAAAAGAGAGTGCATTCCTTGAAATAAAATGTGCTGTTGGAGCGCGGGATAATTTAGGCCGGCCGGATCGAACACCTCAAGAGAATAAAAAAGGCTTTATGAATTTTATTAATTCGTGATAGGATGGATAATCAGCAGAAAACGATACAAAATTTTGTGAATGACCGGAATCATTCAAAAAAGCTTTTTACAGCAGGCCCCGCAAGCTTACTGCCTGAGAATTTAACGGGTTTAAGGCCTTGTTTTGGGCGTGGAGATGAAGACTATTCACAGGTTGAAGAGTCTGTTTTGATGCATTTAAAGAAGATGACCGGACACACACATATTGCAAGGTTACAAGGTTCTGCAAGCCTGGCGTTAGAGATAATGTCTTTAAACTTTTTATATGGAGATGTGCTTGTTGTACAAACCGGTTATTACTCCGATAGAATGTTTTGGCTGGCGGAATCGGCTGAACGAAGAATCAAACAAATACGACAAGTTGATACAATTCATTGGCAAGAACTGGATAAGACAGCGGGAAATTATGATTGGATTATTGCTTGTTCTACTGAAACCAGTTGTGGCTTAAAAATTGAAATACCCGAACTAAGGAAAACTGCTGACAGAATTGGAGCAAAGCTGATGCTCGATGCTACAGCATCTGTAGGTTTAGAGAATGGTCACGAAAATGCAGATGTGATCTCTTACAGTTCTTGTAAAGGGTTGTTTGGAATTACAGGTGCTTGTTTTATCGCATTCAACCATATGCCAAATCATGAAATAGATTCATTCTATTTAAATTTGGCAACACACCTCGAAAAACGAATGACCGGTCCATACCATAGTATTGCTTCACTTGCTGATGTATTGCCAAAACACAACGAAATCAGGCAATCTGTAATAATTAACAAGAAGAAATTTTTAACTGATTATAAAAAATGGGTACAATATCCAGACAATAATCAACCATTACTTTGCACCTATGTTGATTGTGAAATATCTACAAATGACAGTTCTGTAATATTGTATAAACCAAGAAGCGACTTACGCGGAAGTGTTGTTTGCCATTTAGGTGAAGCACATCTTGCAGAAAATGCCAAAGGGATGATCCAAAATGTATTAGAAGTTAAAGAAGTTCAAAAGTGAGTTGAATTCAATGGAAAAAGAAAGAATTGTAAAACGAGTAATGGTTGATATGTCTGCAACATTACTACACCATGGGCATATCAGACTTCTAAAAGCTGCAAAAGATCATGGTGAAACGGTTATTGTTGCTTTAACAAGAGATGAAGAGATAAAGACAGTAAAAGGGTATAAGCCAGAACTTAGCTATGATGAGCGCAAAGAGATTTTAGAATCAATAATTTATGTTGATGAAGTAATACCTTGTAATTGGTTAATCGATGAGAGCTTTCTGGACAAACATAAGATTGATTTGTTGGTTCATGGATCGGATAATTCTAATGATATTGACCCTGACCGACTGCTAATTCTACCAAGAACTGAGGGTATCAGCAGTACTTTGTTAAGAAGCAGAGTATTAAATACAGTATCAAAACTATTAATCAGATAGCAAATGAATAATAAATGGAAAGAGATTTGGAATAAAAGATCGGCTGATCATGAAAAATTTTCGCTGGATGACTTGATCAAACTTGATGGGTTTGATACCGGTGCCGGAAAGATTGATGAAAAAGATTGGCGATATTTAACCAATAAAGTAGCAGAGGAGCTAGGATTACATAATGGTGAGACTGTTTTTGAGGTTGGTTGTGGAGCCGGTGCTTTTCTTTACTCATTGCTTGAGCAGTATGATCTTAAGGTTGGTGGGTTGGATTACAGTGAAGGCTTGATAGAGATTGCAAAAAAGGTAATGCCTGATGGAAACTGGATTCTTGATGAGGCTAAAAACATACCAGATGACCGAGAATTTGACTATGTGATCTCTCACGGGGTTTTTCACTACTTTGATTTAAACTATGCGTCGCAAGTACTTGGAAAAATGATAAAGAGTGCCAGAAAAAGTATAGCAGTTCTCGAAGTACCAGACCTCGATACCAAAGATGAAGCGGAATCTATACGCCGAGATTTATTGACCGAAGAGGATTATAAAAAGAAATACGAAGGCCTGGAGCACACTTATTATTCCAAAAAATGGTTTGAGAGTATGGCGATAGAAAATGATCTGGAAATCATTTTTCTGGAGGGTGTAATTCCAAATTATGCCCAAAATAAATATCGATTTGGTGTGATTATGAAGAAGAAAGAAAATAACTCATAAAGCCAAAAGTCATTAATTATAATAAGTATTTATTAATCTAGTATCAGTATGAAAAAGGTCTTAATTACCGGATCCGACGGATTTATTGGAAGTCATCTTACGGAAAGACTTATTGAAGAAGGTTTTGAAATCAGGGCATTTGTTAACTACAATTCACTGAACTCCTGGGGATGGCTGGATACAATTGATCCAAAAAAATTAGAACATATAGAGGTGATTTCCGGCGACATCAGAGACCCAAATGGAGTTCGCAGAGCACTGGAAAATGTAGATGAGGTTTTTCATCTTGCGGCTTTGATTGCAATACCTTTTAGTTATCATTCACCTGATAGTTACATTGATACTAATGTTAAAGGCACATTAAATGTGCTGCAGGCTGCCAGAGATCTGAATTTAGATCGAGTTCTGATTACTTCTACATCTGAGGTTTATGGTACAGCAAAATTTATCCCAATAACCGAAAGTCATCCAAGGCAGCCACAATCTCCTTATTCTGCTTCAAAAATTGGTGCAGATTGTATTGCAGAATCTTTCTACAAAAGTTTTGATTTGCCGGTGACAATTGTTCGTCCGTTTAATACGTATGGCCCGCGTCAGTCTGCAAGAGCTGTAATTCCCACTATTATCATGCAGCTATTAAATGGCAGCCAAAAAATAGAGCTTGGTGACTTAAAACCAACCCGCGATTTTCTATTTGTAAAAGATACTGTTGAGGGTTTTGTTGAAATTGCAAAATGCGCAGATTTGATTGGTGAAGATGTGAATATTGCAACAGAGAGTGAAATCAGTATAGGGGAGCTAGCTCAATCTATTATCAACCAAATTAACGATAATGCCGAAATCATAACTGATGAGAAGCGTATCCGTCCCGATAAAAGCGAAGTCTATCGTTTATATGGTTCAAATGCCAAACTGAAGAAATTTACAGGCTGGAATCAAAAATATTCACTTCAAAAAGGATTGTCTGAAACCATAGAATGGTTCAAAAACCCGGATAATCTTAAACTATACAAGGCAGATATCTACAATTTATAGTAAATCATTTTATCTTCTTTTCTTTACCATGAAGATTTCGCTCTAACAAAGAATTATTATATCTAAACAGCAGTTGAAAGAAATTCTCGACTTTATCAGGTCAATTTACCCAAACAGGGAAACGATCCCTTTGCATTCACCCGTGTTTCTTGGGAATGAGAAGAAATATCTGCTTGATACCATAGATTCTACGTTTGTATCATCTGTGGGTGCATTTGTTGATCAGTTTGAGCAAATGATTTGTGAATATACAGGTAGCAAACACGCTGTAGCTGTTGTAAATGGCACTTCAGCATTGCATATAGCATTAATGTTATCGGGAGTTCAGAGAGATGACTTGGTTATTACACAAGCACTCTCATTTGTAGCTACTGCAAATGCAATCCGATATTTGGGTGCGGATCCAGTATTTCTTGATATAGATAAAGATTCATTTGGCCTATCACCAATTGCTTTGGGGAACTACTTAAAAAACAGTACCTGCAGAGATAACAAAACCAACCAATTATTAGATAAAGCAAGCAAACGCCCAATCAAAGCTTGCGTTCCAATGCATACATTTGGGTTTCCTTGCAGAATCGATGAGATCACTGATCTATGTAATGAATATGGAATTACTGTTGTAGAAGATGCAGCGGAGTCTTTAGGGTCAATTTATAAAGGCCGGCATACCGGTTCATTTGGTCAGCTGGGTGTATACAGCTTTAACGGCAATAAAACAGTTACTGCCGGTGGTGGTGGCATTATTGTTACAAACAATCGCGAGTTAGCTGAAAGGGCAAAGCATGTAACAACACAATCAAAAAAGGCACACTCATGGGAATATTACCATGATCAGATTGGCTATAATTATAGATGCCCGAATTTAAATGCTGCTTTAGCCTGTGCACAATTAGAAGTAATTGAAATAATCATAAATAATAAGAGAGAAACACATCGAATGTATAGTGATTTTTTCAGTGATAGTGATCCTCGCTTTTTACAGGAACCGGGTAATTGCAGATCAAATTGTTGGTTAAACTCAATTATTTTTTCATCAAAAAAAGAACGGGATAAATTTTTATCATTTTCAAATGAACAAGGTGTAATGACTAGGCCTGCCTGGAATCTTTTAAATACACTACCGATGTATGGCAATTGTTTACATGATGGATTGGAAAATAGCAAGATAGTTCAAGACCGATTAGTAAATCTTCCAAGCAGTTTCAGAAATTAAGTTTGTAATAGACACAAAAAAGTAATTTTATGATCATTTTAGGATTAAATCACGGTGAGATTAATTCATCTGCAGCGCTATATAAAGATGGGAAAATCGTTGCAGGAAGTGCAGAAGAACGATTTAACCGCATAAAAAAATCAAAATCATTTCCGATTAACGCGGCAAAGTATTGTTTCGATGAATTCAATATATCATTGAAAGATTGCAATTACGTAGCTCAGGCCTGGAATCCATACGCTACATTAAATAAGTTCAATCCATTGATTTCTGGTTTTCGTGCAAGGAGAGAGGATTATTTCTACTCTGTACCTGATAATCTGATGAATCTTGCTGAAAAACGAGAGCCGAAAGATTGGGCAGTTACAAATTTTCAGGAAGATTACTTACCCCCATTATACTATGTTCAACATCACAGGGCGCATGCTGCAAATGCTTTTTATCTGTCTCCTTTTGAAGAAGCAGCTATACTCACAGCTGATTTCAAAGGGGAGTTTGAAACAGCCACAATGATGAAAGGTACAGGCACTAAGCTTGAATTATTAGATACTATGAGTTTGCCGCATTCATTAGGTATGCTTTATTCTACTTTTACTGAGCTTTTAGGATACCGCGTTGATAGTGATGAATGGAAAGTAATGGCGCTTTCTGCTTTTGATGTAGATTTTGAAGAGGAATATCAGAAAATCAGTTCAACAATACATCTGCTTGAAAACGGATTTTTTGAAATGGATCAATCGTATTATAAGGGTGCCATTCTCGATCAACCCAATCTATATACTGAGAAATTGAAAAACTTACTTGGCGGCAGGGTTGGAGTTAAGGGCGAAACGGCAGATATATGGCACAAAAAAATTGCATGTGCAATGCAAAAAGTGGCTGAAGATATTGCTGTGCACATGCTTTGTAACTTATTTGAAAGAACCGGTTGTAAAAACCTGGCTCTTAGTGGTGGGTTTTTTATGAATTCAGTCTTTAATGGTAAAATCAAAGAGCTTACACCCTTCAAAAATATTTTCATTCCATATGCACCAACCGATGCAGGTAACAGTATTGGTGCCGCACTTTACGTTGCGCACCATATACACGGAGAAAAAAGAAAATTCGACTTCAATAGCAGCCACATTGGGCCAGCCGTAGATTCAGAAGAGATTAAAAAAACACTCGAACGCAGAAAAATAGCGTATACTTTTCATGAAGAGAAAGAGAAAAAAATTGCTAAACTTTTGGCTGCCGGAAACATTGTAGCGGTATGCAATGGAAAAATGGAATTTGGTGAAAGAGCTTTAGGAAATCGTTCTATTCTTGGAGATCCGAGAAAAGTTGAAATAAAAGATAAAATAAACGCTATAATAAAATACAGAGAAAGTTATCGTCCATTTGCTCCTGTAACAATTCAATCAGCTGTTTCAAAATACTTTGAAGTTGAGAGTGATTTTACCAGCCACTATATGGAGCAGGTTGTAATGATGAAACCTGAATATCACGATAAATTAGAAGCTGTTGTGCATATTGATGGATCTGGTCGAGTGCAGACGGTTAGTGAAGATACTCACCCTTCATTTTGTAAAATTATTAATGAGTTTGAATCATTAACGGAATTGCCTTTTGTATTAAATACATCATTTAATATAAATGGTGAACCAATAGTGGCAAATACGGATGATGCCTTGAATACATTTTACAATAGTGGCTTAGAGCATCTGTTTATAGGTAATTACTATATATCGAAAGTTTAGACCACGACTCTCTTATTTCTCATTTAAAATGAATCATTAAATAGTATGAAACCTCACAAGGTTACCATTATAGCGGAAGCGGGTGTAAACCATAATGGGAGTTTTGAGAAAGCTAAACAGTTGGTGGATGCGGCTGTAGCAGCCGGAGCAGACTATGTTAAGTTTCAGACATTTAAAGCAGAGAAAATTGTAAGTAAACTTGCTAAGAAAGCGGCTTATCAGGCTAAAAATGTGATTGATACAGACGAAAGTCAGTTTTCTATGCTAAAGAAACTTGAAATGCCAGATGAATGGCATTTTCAATTGTATGATTACTGCAATGAAAATGGTATTGGATTCTTATCTACCCCTTTTGACGAGGAAAGTCTTGAACTTCTTGATAAGATTGGAATGGATTTGTTTAAAATACCATCCGGAGAAATAACAAATAAACCTTATTTAGAGCTGATTGCTAAAAAAGGAAAACCGGTTATCATGTCTACCGGTATGGCCACTTTTGAAGAAGTAAATCAAGCTCTTACTGTATTACTAAATCAAAATGTGAAAAGAGAGGATGTCACAATTCTTCACTGTAATACTCAATACCCAACACCATTTGAAGATGTTAATCTCATGGCTATGGTAAGCTTGAAAAATTCATTAAATATAAAAACCGGATATTCAGATCACACACTCGGTATTGAAGTTCCTATAGCAGCTGTTGCGCTTGGGGCTACTGTAATTGAAAAGCATTTCACATTAAACAGAGATCTACCGGGCCCCGATCATAAAGCATCATTGGAACCAGAGGAGTTAAAAAATATGGTTTCTGCAATCAGAAATATCGAGATGGCAATTTCAGGCGATGGAAAGAAAGAACCATCTAAATCTGAAATTTCAAATATATCTGTTGCAAGAAAAAGTCTGCATCTGAAAAAAAGTCTCAAGAAAGGTGAGATGATCAAAATGGAAGATATTGTTTCATTAAGGCCTGGTGATGGAATATCACCCATGCAGATTGATCAGGTAATCGGAAAACAGATTTCACGTAACTTGAGTGAAGGTTCAAAAATCTCATGGAGTGACCTGAAATGAAAAATATTGGTGTGCTAACAAGTTCCAGGGCAGATTATGGTATTTACTACCCATTACTTTGTGAACTTCGTGACCATCCGGAATTTGAACTCAAGATTATTGCGTTCGGAACTCATCTCTCACCTTATCATGGTTTTACTGTGAATCAGATTGAAGACGATGGTTTTAGAGTAGAGTATAAAATCAATTCTTTACTTCTTAATGACGATGAGAACTCTTTAGCAACCGGTGCAGCATTAACGGCACTTAAATTTTCTGATTTTTGGAACATCAATAGAGATGAATTCGATATAGTATTTTGTCTGGGGGACCGGTTCGAGATGTTTGGAGCAGTTTCATCCGGTATTCCATATGGTGTGAACTTTGCACATATTCATGCAGGTGAA
The DNA here is from genome assembly GCA_020832415.1 of Balneolaceae bacterium. Taxonomy (GTDB): domain Bacteria; phylum Bacteroidota; class Rhodothermia; order Balneolales; family Balneolaceae; genus Rhodohalobacter. The sequence goes on from JAFIES010000152.1 coordinate 23,713, forward strand.
ACCACTTTGGGTGCAATTGATAATGTATACAGGCACGCTATTACGTTAGCATCAAACATGTACTTTACATCGACAGAGATGTACAGTAAACGGGTAAAAGCGATAACTGGATCGGATAAAGGAATTGTGCTTAGTGGTGCACTTGCTCTTGATAATATTGAAAAAGTTAATCTCTACACACCTGATCAATTTAAAGACACCTACAACATTGATTTAAATACCCCAGTTATTCTGATGACAGTTCACCCGGAAACTGTATTACCGGAGAATAACTACAAACACCTTGAGGTTCTTGAGAAGTTCATTGAGTATGGTATTAACCAGGCCCGAATCGTGATTACAATGCCAAATGCGGATACCATGGGTAGTTTATACAGAGAACTTTACCAAAAGTTAGAAAATCAATATCCAAAAAGAATAAAGATTATCGAAAATTTTGGAACCAAAGGGTATTTTACTTGTCTTAAACACTGTAAAATGGTAGTTGGTAATTCATCAAGTGGTATAATTGAGGCAGCAAGTTTTGGGAAGTATGTGATAAATATTGGTGACAGACAAAAAGGGCGCTTTACAGAGGCTAATGTTAAACACGTGCCATTTAAATTAGAAGAAATCAAAAAAGCTTTCGGGGACATTTGGCAATCAGATCATTATGATGGCTTCAATCCATATTACCATGGCGGGGCTGCAAATAAAATCTTAATCGAACTGAAAAAATATTTCAATATCACCTGATTTCTCTATGAATTGGAAAAAAGCTTTAATTTCTCCACACGATACGATAAAAAATGCGCTTGAAGCTATCGGGAATAGTAGCATCCAATTGGCAATAATTGTAGACGATCAAGAAAGACTTTTAGGGATAGTAACTGATGGAGATATTCGCAGGGCTTTTTTAGATGGGAAGGTTCTTGATGAAAAAATCGGTTCTGTGATGAATACAAATCCCAGAACCATAGATAAAGGTGTCAAAAAGAGTGATGCCATTCAAATGATGCGTGAGTACAGGTTATTTCAGATTCCAGTACTTGACAAAAATAGAAAAGTTGTAGATGTACTTCTTCTCGATGAGCTAATAAGGCCATCTAAAAAAAATAATGCAGTAGTTATAATGGCTGGTGGTTTGGGGCAAAGGTTGAGACCAATGACAGAAAATTGCCCCAAGCCAATGTTGCAAGTAGGTGGCAAGCCTATTCTGGAAACTATAATAATGCAGTTCAAAAAGTTCGGGTTTCACAAGTTTTATATATCTGTAAATTATCTTTCTGAAGTTATAACGGATTATTTTGGAGATGGGAAAAATTTTGATTGTGAAATAACCTACATATTCGAAAAAGAGAAAATGGGTACTGCAGGTGCGCTTGGGCTCATTAAGGAAAAATTTGAAGATCCTTTCTTTGTAATGAATGGTGATCTTCTAACGAAAGTTAATTTTGATCAGTTTCTTGAATTTCATTTCGAAAAGAATGCAGTTGCAACAATGGGAGTTAGAGATTATGATTTTCAAATTCCATACGGTGTGGTTAATGTAAAAGGACACCAATTTGTAGGTGTTGATGAAAAACCCATTGAACGTTACTTTGTGAATGCGGGAATCTATCTTTTAGATCCATCCGTTCTTAGTGTTATTGAACCTGAAAAACCTCTTGGAATGACTGAACTTTTCGAACTTCTAAATAAAAAAGGTGAAAACTCTTCCGTTTTTCCTATTAGAGAGTTTTGGATGGACATCGGACGTCCGTCAGATTTTAAAAAAGCAAATAAAGAGTACGAGCGCTTCTTCAAATAAATGGATGAATTTATCATCCAATCAATTTTTGATAATGCATAAACATCTAATATCTATTTGTGCCCGAGGAGGGTCAAAAGGAATTCCCGGTAAAAATATCCGTAAGCTAAATGGGATTCCGTTAATTGGATA
>JAFIES010000136.1 GCA_020832415.1 Balneolaceae bacterium
GGCAAATTCACACCATTCATTTAGTTTTTCCGGAGGGGTAACTTCATCATGACAAGCCACCTGAAAAACACTGTCGGCCGACGTGTAAACAATTGGTTTGCCGGTTTTAAGATGTTCAACACCATAATCAGCAATTACTTGTGTGCCGGAGTATGGCAAATTACAAAGCACGCCATCCACCCCGATTCCTTCTGAAAAAGTACTGAGTATATCATCAGGAAATCCATTTGGATAGGTTGGGAAAGGCGTATCAAGCAGAATACCTGCAAATTCCCAATGACCGGTTGTAGAGTCTTTTCCGGCAGATTTCTCTCTCATTTTACCAAACGAGGCCAGCGGATTTTCAACGCTTTTTATTGAGTGGAAATCACGAATATTTCCCAACCCGAGTTTTTCAAAATTTGGGAGCTGAACTCCCGTTATTCTGCTCACGTTACCGAGAGTGTCTGCCTTTTCGTCGCCATATTGGGCTGCATCTTCCTGAGCTCCAACTCCAAGGCCATCAATAATTAACAAAAATGTTCGCGGCATAGAATTAATAGTTTACAGTTTTCTTAGTGCCTCTTAGTGCTTCACTTAATGCTTGTTTAGCATCATCCACCACTTCATCAACTGTAAGGTCATTGCCAATTAGTTCTACATATCCTGCTCTTATTTTCACCTCAACATCCCGTTCGTCCTGAAGATCAAGTTTATTGGCCAGATCGTGAATATTGGTTTGCAGCCATCTCTCGTGGTGGCTTTCATCTGCTCCAACAAAGAGATAGGCATACACATAGTCGCTATGAAATCCAATCAGACCGTTATAGCCAAGCCTTGATGGATTGAGCGCTTTCACAAGTATTCGCTGCAGCTTTTTGAGATCATCTAGCCGAAATTTTGATCGTATTTCAGACAGATTCTCTAGGCCAATCAGTCCAAACCACATCTTTTCATTTTTGTTATACGGCCGTTTTAACTGCTTTTTGATGGTTAGTTCCCAAAGATCTCTGGTGAAATTTCCATACTCTGTAGTAAAGATAATTTTATCCGATTGCTGGCTGCCAATATTTGCTTTGAGAGCAAGAGAGGCCATATAAACAAGATTTTTCAGCTGATGTTTTACGGTTTCTGAAAATGAAAGCGGATTCTTATCGTAAGCTAATACAACGGCATGTCTTCTTTCGGTTATGAGCAATGGAATAGCAAGGGTTGCGCCTTCCGTGCCCGCCTCGGATGTGGAAACCCGTTTAGGGTTCTGGTTAAAGTGAATTGAAAAGAGTGTATCTCCTTTTTGTAGGGCCTCATAGGCCATCGATTTTTCTTCAACCATCAACCCAAGTGTTGGTGAAGAGTAAGAGTTATCCGATCTCAAAACTGTAACCCACGTTTCCATACCCCTCATAGCAACAGAAATTCCCCCGGTTGGTAAAATTTTCTGCATTTCATCAACCATTTGGTTCATTACAGAGATATTTTCACGCTCATTAATCATTCGTTTGAGCGACTCATCATAACCTGTCCACCGGGTTTCCTCCTGATAGAGATCTGTAAGCTCAAGATAGGTATTGAGTACGTTTACATGGGCATTTTTATAGGCAGAAATGGTATCACTAAAATCACCCAGCAGAAACTTTTCAGTAGTTTCGAGCACCGTAATGGCAACGGTTTCTCCATTGTTTATAAATGGAATGAGTGTAAGATGTTTAATGGGGGTATTTTCGAAATAGTGTAGTAATTCTGCTTTATCAAGATCTCTGCCAACGGTTAACTGCAGTTCATTTTCAAGATCCTTGTATTGGTTAAGAAAAAATTTCTCAAACTGAATTCTGTCCTGAAACATCACATTTGGCATAACTGTGTATGTGGTTTCAAGTACAAACTGATTTCTTGATCGGTTTACCCAGTAAAGATATCCGGTTTTTGCATTGGTTGACTTCCCAAGCAGCTGAAGCAGATCATCCATGATGTGCTTGAACTCATAAAGAGCTTTTTCTTCTCGTTTTGTATTCATAAATCGTTGATTTTCAGGCTATCCTAAGAAAGTAGAATTTTATAGTGAAGCTGCCAACTTTTCTGCATCACTAATCATCGTTTCAAATAGTGATAACCCATTCTCCCAAAATTCAGGATTTGTAATATCCATATCGAGTTTAGCAATTAAATTATGCGGCCAGTCAGATCCGCCGGCTTCCAGCAGGCCAAGATACTTTTCTTCAAAGTTCTCGATGTTGTTGTTTTTATATGCATCATAAAGTGCAAGTACAAGCAACTCACCAAATGCATAAGCGTACACATAGCCGGGCGTGTGTAAAAAGTGAGGTATGTAGCACCACCACAATTTATACTCATCCGTAAGAGTCACTGAATCACCATAAAGTTCGCGCTGAGTCTCGCTCCAAAGCAGGGAAAATTGTTCTGTGGTAAGTTCTCCCTGTTCTCTTCGTGCTGTGTGAATTTTATCCTCAAATCTGTTCATCGAAATCTGGCGAAATACTGTAGCGATGGTATCATCAATCTTGCTCACCAGCAGTGCCAGTTTTTCTTTATCATCGTCAAGATTGTTCATCAACTTGCTGAAGACCAGCATTTCGCCAAAAACAGATGCCGTTTCGGCTGTGGTAAGTGGTGTTGAAGATTGCAGTTCCCCCTGCACGCGAGCTGCATATTGATGAACACCATGCCCCAGTTCGTGTGCCAATGTCTGTACATCGCGCAGCTGGCCATCATAATTCATAAACACATAGGGATGCACACTCGTAACAGTACTTGCAGAGTACGCCCCTCCCCTTTTCCCCGGCTTGATTGCAGCATCAATCCAGTTGTTGTCGAAAAATTTCGCAGCTGTCTCTGCCATTATAGGGTGAAATTCACCAAAAGCTTCAAGTACAATATCCTTCGCTTCATCCCATTTGATGGTTTTGCTTGACTTAGCAAGTGGTGCATACCTGTCAAAATCAAAAAGTTCATCGTAGCCAAGCAGCTTTTTCTTTAATTCGTAATATCTCTGAACCAGGTGATACTTGCCAGTTACCGCATTGATGAGTGCATCAACAGACTGGCGGTCGGTTTGATTTGCAAGATTTCTTGAATCAATCCAGTTTTCATAGTTACGCAGGCGATCGTTCGTGTATTTATCAGCGAGAATAGTATTGAAAATAAATGTGAGTGATCTCCCGTGCTCTTTAAACCCTTTGGTTAACGATTCGTGAGCCTTTCTGCGAACTTCTCTGTCAGGATTGTGAAGCTTGCTGAGCACCTCCTGTTCGGGCAGTTTATCACCTTCGTACTCAAAACGCGCTGCACCTATTGTCTCATCGAAATATCGGTTCCAGGCTGCACGGCCGGTTACCGATTTGGCACTCATCACTTTCTCTGCATCTTCTGAAAGTGTGTGATCCTTATATCTTCGTGATACTTCCAAATAGTTTTTCCAGCTACTGAGTTGAGATGACTCGATAATTTTTTTAGCCTTCTCTTCATCCATTTTAAGCCATTCCACATCAAAAAATACGAGAATCTGGCTTACTTCCGACCCCAGCTCACTCGCCTCTTGCAACAGCTTACCAAGTGCAGGATCTTCCGTATTTACCGACCAGATAAGATGCGAGTATGCCCCGATTTTATGCGCCTGTTGAATCATCTGCTCATAATCCTTCATGGCCTCAGAGAACTCGGCTGCGCTCAAGTTTGCAACTCTGCCTCTGTACGTTTCACTAAAAGTCTGTGCACTTTTTAACAGTTCAGCTTTATCATTTTGGAGTTGTTCATCATCCGGTGATTTGTACAAATCGGAAAGATCCCAGACAATATTTTCTGCACCACTTAACTCTTTTTCTGACTTCTTTTTATTCATGAAACGTGTTTTTTTTACTGATTTTCCTTGATCAATGAGGACTTACAAATTGCCGTTCTGTTCAATTAATGAAACTATATTGTATAGGTGTGAAAATATAACCATTGCGTTACCCGAGATAAACATTTATTTGGCCTATTTCGATGATTCTGCTGCTCTAAAGAAATCGAAAATTTCATCAATATTGGTTAGCTTTAAATCAGGTTTATTGCCTGAAAAAGTGATATTTTTGTACGATGTTTACCAATATGTCAAGGCAACGCCCTGCAGACTCTTAATTTTACAATTAAATTAGTAGATCATACTGTTTTGAAATCACTTGAAGCCGTTTTTGGACCCAATTCAGCATTAGTAGAAGAACTTTACAAGCAATATCAAGAAAACCCCGAAACTGTTCCCAATCATTGGAGAAAATACTTTGATGAATTGAACGGTAAAGAAACCCAGGCTCCGGAAGCCCGGCAAGAGACGAAAGAACCTGCTGCGCCGAAACCAGCAGAGAAGCCTGAAAAAGAACAGAAGAAAGAAGAAGTTTCTATTCCGGATGGCGCCGAGCTTCAAAAAATAAAAGGAGTTGCTTCAAAGATTGTTGAAAACATGGATGAGAGCATCTATGTACCAACAGCCACATCACTCCGCGTACTTCCCGTTAAAATGATGACGGAAGATCGTGCCATTATCAATACCCATCTTCTTCGAAGCGGTCAGCCAAAGGCATCGTTTACACACCTAATTGCTTGGGCTGTAATTACTGCACTTAAGGAGTATCCAGGTATAAACTCTTACTATGTAAACCAGGATGATACGCCTTACAAAGTAGTGCCCGGCGGCGTAAACCTTGGTATTGCCGTTGACCTTGAAAGCCGTGACGGATCCCGAAATCTTGTTGTACCCAATATTAAAGGTGTCGACAAGATGAACTTCAAAGAGTTTCTGCACGCCTATGCAGAGCTCATCAACAAAGCAAGAAATGGTAAACTGGAAATCTCTGACTTTCAGGAGACAACCATCAGCATTACAAATCCGGGTACAATTGGAACCGTATCATCCGTACCCCGATTGATGAAGGGCCAGGGAGCTATCATCGCAACAGGTGCAATCAATTATCCTGCCGAATTTCAGTCGATGGCACAGGATGTATTGAATCAGCTGGGTGTTAGTAAAGTAATGACGGTAACCTGTACATATGACCACAGGATTATTCAAGGTGCTGAATCAGGTATGTTTCTGCAGAAAATTCATTCTCTGCTGAATGGTGAAGAGGAATTCTATCATGGAATTTTCACTGATCTGGATATACCATACGAGCCATTCCCATACGGAGAAGACAAATACGAAGGATTGTTAAGCGGACGAGGTAACACGCTTGAGCAAGACAGAAGGGCAATTGCTGTTTGGCGTCTCATCAACATGTACAGAATGCGCGGACATGTTACCGCCAACCTCGACCCCCTTGCAAGTGAACCGGGCAGAAGCCCTGAACTTGACCTTGAATATTACGGCCTGACCCTTTGGGATCTTGATCGTGAATTTTTCTGTGATGGCCTTGGCGGCAAAAAAACAGCCAAACTGCGCGATATTATTCAGCTTCTCAGAAATACATATTGTGGAAAAATTGGTGCTGAATACAAGCATCTGCTCGATCTGAAAGAGAGAAAGTGGCTGCGTGAAATGATGGAGGCCACCACTAATACGCCGGATCTCAATAAAGAGGACAGAAAAGATATTCTGCACAAGCTGAATCAGGCAATGGCGTTCGAGCAGTTTTTGCACAAAAAGTACATTGGCCATAAAAGATTTTCGCTGGAGGGTGCAGAAACCCTCATTCCAATGATGCACTTTTTGATTGAGCGTGCCGGAAAAAGTGAGGCTGAAAAGTTCTTCCTGGGCATGGCACATCGCGGCCGGTTGAATATTCTCGTGAATATCATGAACAAGCCTTATCGAAAAGTATTTGCTGACTTTGAAGGAAATATTGACCCTGAAACAATCCAGGGGTCGGGTGATGTGAAATATCACCTTGGTTCAAAAGGTTTCTACAAAACACGCACCGGAAAAGAGATTGAGCTGGAGCTTCTTCCGAATCCAAGTCACCTCGAAGCGGTAAACCCTGTGGTTGAGGGAGCTGCACGGGCCAGTCAGGATCATTATGATGGTGAAGATCCAAAGAAAAAAATTGTACCCGTACTAATGCATGGTGACGCAGCATTTGCCGGTCAGGGAGTTGTCGCAGAAACACTGAACCTCTCGCAGCTTCGTGGATATGAAACAGGTGGAACTATACATATCATCATCAATAATCAGATTGGATTTACGACTCTCCCGATAGATGCACGTTCTACAGAATATGCTTCAGACCTAGCAAAAATGATTTTGGCACCAATCTTTCATGTAAATGGTGATGATCCCGAAGCCGCAGTACACGCCATGAATCTGGCGATTGACTATCGGCAAAAATTTGGAAAAGATGTAGTTATTGATCTTATCTGTTACAGAAAGCACGGCCATAATGAAGGTGATGAGCCTGCTTTTACACAGCCTGGAATGTATAAAGAGATAGACAATCATCCGACTGTTCGTGACATTTATGTAAAGGAACTTCTGCGAAAAGGTGAATTTACCGAGGAGGAAACTCAAATTATCTTCGATGAATTTGAAGAGCTTTTGCAACAGGCTTTCGAAGATGCAAAAAGCTCGCCGGCTCTTGAAATCACCGATAAAATGCTTAACAGAACCGAGGAAAAGCAGAAAGAACGAGCCGAATTCCCCGACACCACCTACTCCGTTGAAGAGCTCAATGAGATTGCCATTAAACTCAATACAGTTCCAAAAGATTTTGATGCAAATCCAAAGCTGCTGAGACAACTCGCAAAACGTGCTGAAATCGTTAAAAAGAACGAAAACAGAATAGATTGGGGGTTTGCTGAGGCTCTTGCATTTGGGTCTCTTCTGAAAAGCGGTATTACCATTCGCCTCACAGGACAGGATGTGGAGCGTGGCACGTTTTCTCACAGGCATGCAGTGCTGCATGGTACAGAAACCAGCCAGCGTTTTATTCCGTTAAACAATCTTCAGGAAGATCAGGGGCCGTTCTATCCGTACAACAGCCACCTAAGCGAATTCGCCGCACTCGGATTTGAATTTGGATATTCTGCCGCAAAACTGGATGCACTTGTTATCTGGGAGGCACAGTTTGGTGATTTTGCCAATGGCGCACAAATCATCATCGATCAGTTTATCTCATCATCGGAGGCAAAATGGGGTCAAAAATCTGCTCTTGTAATGACTCTTCCACACGGGTATGAGGGGCAGGGACCGGAACACTCATCAGCAAGACTCGAACGGTTTTTGCAGTTATGTGCTGAGGATAATATGCAGGTTGCAAACCTTACCTCACCCGCGCAATATTTTCACTTGTTGCGAAAACAGTCCCTTCAGGAGAAGAAAAAACCGCTAATTATTATGTCTCCGAAAAGTTTACTGAGACACCCACAGGCGGTTTGCAATGTAGAGGAACTCGCAAACGGAAAATTCAGCCCATTCATTACCGATGATAGTGTGGAAGATCCAAAAGCGATCGACAGAATTGTGATCTGCTCCGGCAAGGTATACTATGATCTTCTTAAAGATCGTGAAGAGAAAGGCAAGAAGAATGTTGCAATCACACGAATGGAACTGCTCTATCCTCTACCGGATAAAGATGTGAAAAGCTATCTCTCAGAGTTCAAGCATGTGAAAGAGATTGTTTGGTGCCAGGAAGAACCCAAGAATATGGGCAGCTGGACGTATGTGATGCCTCGTCTCACGGAACTGCTTGGAAAAGGACAGAAATTGAGATACGCCGGAAGGCAATCATCAGCATCACCTGCTGCCGGGCAGAAGAAAATCCACGAAGCCGAGCAGCAGCGTTTAATAAACGAAGCCCTTGATTAACAGGGCTTCGTCCTAACGATTATCGCAATCCATTTGGTAAGCCTTTACAGATACGGCTCACAGCGTCGTGGCTGTGAAGGCTTTCGAGGTGCGCACAACGCACAACAAAATCCCTGATTCGCTCATCTTTGTTCAGCTCATCATATAAAAGTCGTGCTGCATCTTCCACAAACTTCTGATAGGCACCGTTCAGCTCAGCAAAAGCTTGTTCGTCTTCTCTCTTCACCATAACCTGGGTTTCAGTCTTCAGTGCTTCACGGCACATTTCAACCATATCATCGACAAAGAGTTCACTGTTCAGCTGAACAGTGATATTAGCGACACTTCTCTGGCTGTGTGGAATTGCTGCTACATCGCGGGTTTCACGGGCGTGCTCAGCGAGCTCATAAGAACATGGACAGGCAGAGCTGTACTCAAAATCGAGATGCACATAACGGGTAAAATTGTTGTATTCATCAAGTTTTCCTTCGAATGAAACTCCATAATACTGGTAGCCAAACATACCTGAACGCAGGCTCTCTTTAAGCATAGGATAGCTGAAAGAGAGCTTCAAAAAGGCTGTGTGGCTTTCAAGATCGTCTTTATATGCCTGCAGAATTTCCTGTAATTTATCCGGATGAAAAACATCATTCTGAAACTTGTAAAAGGTTCTCATAATGCGGCTCATATTGATACCCTTTTTACCCGCATCAAGGCCAACATATCCATCAACATGGGTTTCAAGTGTAATCAGATCGCCCGATGGTGTTGGAAATTTCAGTGGCAATTTGAAGTTTGAGATGCCTACTTGCTGAATGGGTACATTTGCACCTTCAATCAATGATGACGGACCGTTCTGCAGATCCGGTAAGCTCTCTTTGTACTCTTTGGTAACCACAAAAGTGGGGTCGTAAAATCGTTTGACGTTCGTAGAAATCATAGTAATTCAGTTTCAAAAAAATTAGCGTGCCCGATCAGGACAATATTCAGCAATATTTCGTTCGGTTTCGAAAAGTTTCACCGAATAAAGTCTTGAATTGTTACTTGCAGCTTTTTCAATATCGGTCTTCAACTGATCGTAGAATGCTTTTACAAGATTTTCTGATGTGGGTATCACATTTTCCAAAAAAGGCACTTCGAGATTCAGGTTTTTGTGATCACACGGATCCAGAATTTTCTTTTTGATAATCGTTTTTAATTTTCCAAGGTCAATCACATAGCCGGTATCCCTGTCCGGCTCCCCGGCTACCGTTACCTCAAGTACATAATTGTGCCCATGCCAGTTATGGTTGTTGCATTTACCAAATGTTTGTTGGTTCCATTCGTCAGATTTTTCAGGATTGTGCAAACGATGGGCAGCGTTAAAGTGTGTTTTTCTTGTTACGTAGATCATAGATTTTTTACAATGTTTCCTTTTCAAACAACCGTTTTATCCATTCGGTTCCTCTGTGTTAGAGACACACAATGGATATACAAAAATTGTATAAACTAAACCATTTGATTTCCCGGCCAAAAAAAAGAGAACCCCGCTTCATTGGAGTTCTCTTATGATCAGTACTACCTGTTTAGATAGAATTGTACAGTACCAAAAAATTTCAGTGCATGGCTAATTAAACTCGTAGCTAATTGTGAAGTTCACCATTTGCCCTGTTTTATACTCAATAATTGGGTGATCGATGTTAATATCCGGTTTACCGCTTCGGTCAGAATCCTGATAAAAACTGTTTGCTGTGTTCAGAACATTCTGTATTCCAAGCTGAACAGACATAGCCCGGGTAAAATTTTTCGTAACACTCAAATCCAGGCTGTGGCGGGGCATTTCATAAATGGTAGGGAAAAGCACATCACCCACTGAAAAAATTCTTGGTCCAATCAGGTTATAAATCATACTGGCTGAGAGGTTTTTGGGATCATCATAGTAAATAGCTGCATTTATTATGTATGGTGACTGTCCCTGCAGTGGTCTCACTTTATCTTGAGCAACAGCAAGTTCTCCAAGATTAACTTCAGTAAAAATCAATGAGCCGTTAATATTCGTTGAAATGCGATCCAAAATAGTACTGTTAGTAACACCCTGGAGTGATTTTCTAAACTCAATTTCCACTCCGTAACTTATAGCTTCATCGGCATTGATATATCCAAATTGCGGGCTTTCAGTTACAACCGTTGTTTTTGTTTCTATCGGATTATCAAAATATTTTAAAAATCCGCCAAGGCTAATGGTTTCGCCCACTCGCGGATAGAATTCAAACCGAAGATCCACATTATCGATTGTTGCCGGCTTTAATGTTGGATTCCCTGCCCTTCCGGCATCAAGCTTATAATCATAAAATACAAAAGGTGCGAGCTCCCTGAATTCCGGCCTGTTGATGGTACGCCCATATCCTGCCCTGATCTGAAATTTCTCGTGCAACGCAAAAGTTGTGTTAAGAAAAGGAAGCAGTGATAGAACAGGATTTCGAACAATTATTTCCTCGAAATCATCCTGGCTGTTCAGTTTTTGCAGATTATTCTCAATCCTGATTCCACCTGAAAGAGAAGCCATTCCTACCTGAATTTCACCGCTTATGTATCCTGCAGTAGTAAGACTGGTTGCTGTGTAAGAGTCAATCGGGCGTGTTCCCTCTTCAATAACCAACCCATCGAGACTTTTAACATTCTCATTTGAGAATATTTGATCCAGCGGCAATCGAATGAGATTTTTCCTTACATTCGGGTTAAAAAATCCGGGATAAAGATAGGATATATATCTTGATGAAAAACTACGGTCACGGTAATCTACCAGATACCCTGCTTTTACTTTTCGCAGAACACCCAGATACTCCTGTGTGAAATCAGCTTTTTGATTTAGTGAAAATTCCGTCATATCACCATAATAACGTCCGGTATCAAAGAGGTTTGACGATGGTGGAAGCTGCATGGCAAAGTTTGAACCCGGATCATTTTTAGGGCGAAATGTTCGGAATCGTCTTAAATCCGGCTCATCTTCTCTAAGCAAACTGCCACCCGCAACCCACAATACCGAACTGCGATCTCCAAACTGATGATATCCTTCAATTTGCCCTGTATAGATCGATCGGCTTCGGTATCCCAGTAAATAATTTCGGAGATCGTCATCCGGGCGCTGGATAAAATCCGTCCCGTTTCGAACAATGGTTTCGTTATTACCGATTTGATTAAAGAGATTCTTAAAACTGATGTAATCATACGTATTCAACCTCAATTTCCAGTTCGACATAACACTGAACTTATTCTCCTTGTTGTAATAATCATCAGCAAACTGAAATCGGGTCAATATGGGTTGATTTCGGTCTTCCCACTCAAAATATCTGAGAAAATCTTTCTGATAATATTGAAAACCGGTTGCGTAATCGAATGATGTAACCGTTGAAAGCTGCTTACCAAAAAGTGTTGAATTCCGGCCAATATTAATGCCGAATGAGTAATCCGGCATAGCTCTCATATCAACGGGGTTAAAATTATTAGGCAAAGAGTGTGCCCCTGCAATTCTAACTTCAGAATTTCGTGGAGAACCCTGCAAGGTTGCAGAGTCCGGAAAGCCGGATGGCAAACCTCTGAAGCCATTATCAAATCCCAAAAAATCAGTTGATGAACCACTGCTTTGCAAAAATGAGCTGCCTGTTGTTCCCGTTCGGAAACCGGAACCTAAATTAAATTTCAGAAAATTCATCTCTACATTATCTATTGTGTATAGCTGAATTACTCCACCGGCAAAATCACCCGGAAGATCGGGAGAACCGGACTTGTAGATCATCATTCTGTCCAGTGATGAGCTTGAAATCAGATCAAATGAAAATGTACGCTTATCCACTTCTGTGCTTGGAGCTGCACTGTTATTTATCATCACATTATTGTAACGCTCACTGAGCCCCCGAATAAACACAAACCGGTTTTCTGCAATAGTAACTCCGGGTACACGCTGCATCACCTGCGCCGCATTTCCATCTTGAGAAATTGCAATTTGCTGACGCGAAACACCGCTCGACACCTGCGTGGAGTAACGAATATCAAGCACTATGGATGATATGGAGCTTGCATCTCTGAAGGCCGTTACCACGATTTCATCCAGTTCTGAATCACTCATAGATAGGACGAAATCGAGGTTTACACGCTGGCCGGAAAATACTTCTACATCCGTTACCGAAACAGACTGATAACCAACATAGCTAATTAGCAGTTCATAAGTACCTTCAGGAATATTGCGCACGATATACCGGCCATCATAATCGGTGGCAGCACCCGATCCCAGTTCTTTTACAAGAATTGTTGCACCAATAATGGTTTCTTTAGAATCGGCATCAATCACAACCCCTTGAATGGATCCTGTCTGAGCAGATGAAACTTCTGCCAAGCACAGAAAACAGGTGATGCAGAAAAGAAGAATTAATAACAGTGATCTCATAACGGTTTTGTATTTAATTAATTTGAACTGGACGTTTCTGATGTGATGCTGTATCGTGTTGTTACCCACTCTCTTTTATCCACATCAAATGAGGTGTATTGATCAGGGAACTCGATGTATTCTTCATCGCCTGAGTTTTCCGGATAAAATGGTGAGAGATCTTCGCCTGCTACAAGTTTACTGAAGAGTATTTTTGATTTTTCCATCAATTCATCCGGAGAAAGTTTCCAGGTTCTGAACTTCTCTTCATAATGAACCAATTCTCCATTCTCATCCAGAAGAAGCATACCTGCAATTGCCACCCGGCGATCGTACAGGCTGGGAGCCTGCCTTGTAATCAAAAAATACTGTTCACCGCTTTCCGGATATGAGTAGATAAAATTCAGTTTATGTTTTTCTGCCAGCTCACGGTAGTGAGCATCAAATTCAGAGCTGAATTTAGTATCGTGTGTTGCTCGCGGAGCAAGATGTCCTGCGTAGCGAATTACCTGATACACCCACTCCTTTTGTTCGCTTTCAGTGAAAATTGAGTCTGCGTTGTACGGGATATTTTGTTTGATGCAAGAAGCGAACAGAATCACTAAAAACAGCAGTAATACTGTGATATATAGTTTTGATTTCATTGAGTATCTCTTTTTCGGGCAGGTTTATTGTACTCTGACTGCTGATCATTTTATTGAGAAAAGCAAAGAAAAAGGTATGCTCAACATAAGAGCATACCTTTTTGAGTGTTTAATACACTTTATTTACAGGATCGAACTCTGTCCAACCAGTTGTCCAGTTATCACTGCCAAATGCACCAATAAACTCAACTTCATCGAAGAAACCGACTCTGTTTTCTTCACTGAATTTGGGATTAGTGAATTGAGCTCCTGTAGCTAACAAACCGCCATTCACTGTGAAATTTGGATTTGACGGATACTGGTCTGCAAGCTTAGATCCGAAGAAAAGATCCTGATTCAAGCCGAGCTGAACATTAATTTCATTCGAAAAAGGCCCTGCTATAAAACTGTTTTTGCTGAGGAAGTAGTCTGAAACTGCCTGTACATCCACACCACTGCCAGCCCGAAATGCATTCTGTTCAACAGCCACAAGAATGTTATTTTCAATTACTCCTTTGTTCTGGCTGTAGTTTTCCAAAACTGATGGCTGGTTCATTCTTATTCCAAGAGGAAAGCCTGTAAATACGGAGTTAAATACAGATGCACTTACTCTTCTTCGCAAATCCATGGCATAGCCATAATTTCCATTACTCACAGTTGAACCTGACAGAATTGGACCAATTATTGTCAGGTTTGAAAATGTACCTGTTGTAAGTGGTGTAACATCATTATCATTGGGCCCATTATCACACTCTATACCATTCGATGTAGACTGGTCTGCAAAACCGGGATATCGCACTACAAGGCCAAACTGCACATTCCCAGACCATCCGTAATCACAATCGAAATCATCATCCCACATAGCATGTGAAATAAAGTATTTCCCGTTTACCGTACCACCAAACCACTCAAAACCGTCATCTCCACCGAACGACACCATGTTATACTCCATAATGGTTCCACGGCCTACTCCACCCATGGTTATAGAATTGGTTTCGTTATTTGGTGAGAGTTCAATACCGCCAAATTCTACGCGAACATATTTCAGAATTCCTGAACTTTCATCATCATATTCAGAGCTTTGGAATGTTCCAAAGAACACTTCCGGTGTTATTCCTTCAATTGCAGGATTTGGCTGATTTGTGTTTGCTCTTCCAAGAATTACGAGTCCGCCCCAATCGCCTCTGTCACGAATTCCAACTTCCTGTGCAGATGTAAAAACAATTGGCCTGTCTCTCTCACCTTCCGCCATAATTTTACCACCTTTATCGATAATCAGTGTGGCGCGAGTTCTTTTATCACCAAAGATAACAGTACCCGGATCAATGGTCAGTGTTTGGCCATCACGTACAAAAACCTGTCCTTTCAATAAATATTTCTTATCAGCTGTTAAACGCTGAGTTGGAAGGTCACCACTGAGTTCTACAAATTCCGGGTCACCTTCCGGCGGGATAACATCGACAGGTGTGGAACTATCACTGCAAGAAGTAAATACAGCAATGCAGCATCCCAACAGGATATCTTTAATAAGTTGTGAAGTTGTGTTCATATAAGGATTGAATGTTTGATTGAATGTTTATGAATTCAATACATGTTATCCTCATACTGTTATCAAATTGTAAACAAAAGGGGCTCCATTGTTATGAAATTGTTTACAAATTATTCTGTGAGTGACTGGTCTATAAAAAGAAAAAGCTCATTTTTTGATAAAAAATGAGCTTTTAAAGTGATTTAATATGATTGCTTGACTATGCCGTATCAATTTTAATTACTGAATCCGGATTAGTTGCTGAGAGTGAGGGACTTACCCCTCTGTATTTTTCTCATCCGGCTCAGGCTCTGAATCAGAACTATCTGCAGTCTTCTCTTTACCCTTCTCTTCAAGCGCCGGTGTTCCGTTAGATTTTGAAGTTTTAGTGCTCTCTTCAAAAATTCCCTCCGGGTAATTTCCACTTGGTCTGTCACCAAGCATCTCCCTCAGGTCAATATGATTCAGTACTTCTTTCTCAAGAAGTGTTTCTGCCATCTCTTCAAGTTTATCCCGGTGTTTATTTAACAACTCGAGTGTTCTCTTGTAATTTCTGTGAATAATATTTCGGATAGCCTGATCAATCTTCTGGGCGGTACTCTCAGAATATTTCTTATTGAATCCATAACTATTCTCGGGACTGTTGGAATCTTTTAGGGAAAGATATCCAAGCTCTTCACTCATGCCAAATTCAGCAACCATAGCAAATGCCATATTGGTTATTCGCTCAAGATCATTTTGGGCTCCTGTTGAGATTTTTCCGAATGTAATCTCTTCTGCCACTCGCCCACCGAGCAGAGCACATATCTTATCCTCAAGCTCTTCCGTAGTCATGAGGAAGCGATCTTCAAGTGGTGTCTGCAGTGTATATCCCAGAGCTGCAAATCCACGGGGAACGATGCTTACTTTGAGAACTGGATCGGTGTATTTAAGCATCCATCCAACAATAGCATGGCCCGCTTCATGGTATGCAACAATTTTCCGTTCATTCGGACTAATGAGCTTATTTTTTTTCTCAAGTCCTGCAACCACTCTTTCAATTGCGTCCTGAAAATCTTCCATTTCAACATGATTCTTGTCGCGACGGGCTGCAAAAAGAGCTGCTTCGTTACAGAGATTAGCAAGTTCTGCACCGGCAAACCCTGGTGTTTGAGAAGCAAGCACTTTCAAATCAATATTATCTGACAGTTTTAATTTCTTGGAGTGAACATCGAGAATTTGCATTCGGCCTTTCAGGTCCGGTTTATCGATCATTATCTGGCGATCAAAACGGCCGGGACGCAGTAAAGCTGAATCGAGGATATCGGGCCGGTTGGTAGCTGCCATAATTATCACTCCTTTATCGGAGTTAAAACCATCCATCTCACTTAAAAGCTGATTCAGCGTATTTTCGCGTTCATCATTTGAACTCATGGCCATACCGCGGCCACGCGTACGTCCGATGGAGTCAATTTCATCAATAAAGATTATACAGGGTGCTTTTTCTTTGGCCTGCTTAAACAGATCACGTACTCGTGCAGCTCCAACCCCAACAAACATCTCAACAAAATCAGAACCACTCAAAGAGAAGAACGGTACATCTGCCTCACCGGCAGTAGCTTTTGCCAACAATGTTTTTCCTGTTCCGGGAGGTCCTACAAGAAGTACTCCTTTGGGTAGTGTACCACCAAGTTTGGTGAATTTTTGTGGATTGCTCAGAAACTCTACTACCTCTTCAACTTCTGCTTTTGCTTCCTGAAGGCCAGCAACATCCTTAAACGATACTTTGCTTTCAGCCTGCTTATCATACAGAGAGGCCTTGTTTTTTCCAATATTCAGAACCTGCTGGCCGGGGTTCATCCTTCTGAAGATGAAGATCCAAAAAGCGATAATCAGTGCAATTGGAATTAGCCAGATAAAAATTCCGCTAAACCAATCCTCTTCAATACGTACATCATAAACAATACCATGTTCATCGAAAAGTGATCGAACTTCATCCCCTTCAAGCATGGTTGTTGTGAATGTTCCCGTACCACCTTCTGCACGTTCCCACCTGCTCTCTGTAGGCTGTGGGCGTTCAACCAGGCCTTCCTCAAATGCTTTTTCTGAATACTTACCTTCAACTTCTACATTATTAATGATGGTTATTTCTTCTACATAACCTTCCTGAACATAGGTAAGAAATTCACTGTACTTTATTCTTTCTGACGACTCTCCCGGCACAAAATAGAGATTAAACCCAATGAGCAGCAGGAACAGAACTAAATATATCCAGATTGGAAAACGAGGTGCTTTTTTTGCTCCTTTATCTTTCTTTTCTGTTGATTCTTTTTTTGACAAATTATTTTTCGACATTTCTAAATTTTGGGTAACAAAATAGCCTTAAATATACGGCTTTTTAAACTAATCTGAACCTCACTCTTAGCAGATCAGAAGGGATATTTTTCTTTAATTAACGATAAACAGAATGGTTTATGCAAAATCAGAGATCTATTTGGATAGAATCTCCTTCTCCGGTATTTATTCGAAACTCATTTTTGCTCTCTGTCATTCTCCCAATTACTGCAAAATCATCGAAATTTATAGCAAATTTTTCCACATCATCTTTTTTAAGTGTAAACAGCATTTCGAAATCCTCTCCTCCGTAAAAAGCATATTTATCTACGTCTTCTTTCATTTCATCGGCTACTTTTCTTGTATCAACTGAAATAGGAACTGCAGGAGTAAATAGTTCTACACCCCAGCCGGATTGCACAGCGATCTCCTTACAGTCTGCAAGCAGTCCCTGTGACAGATCTATTAATGCTGTTGGCTTGATATCACTCTCTGAAAGCATATTGATAAAATCCATCCGAGCTGCCGGTACAAGTTGTCGTTTAACAACATATTCATATCCCTGAAGGTCTGGTTGAAACTGCTGACCTTCATTCGATTTCCAATACTCTTTCTCACGCATTAATATCCTGAGCCCGGCTAATGCTCCGCCAAGATCTCCGGTAACACATATTGCGTCATCCTTGCCTGCTCCGTTTCTGTAAATAATATCTTTTTTATTGGCAACACCTACAGCAGATACAGAAATAGCTAAAATTTGATGAGAGGCAGTACTATCGCCACCCGAAAGCTGGCAGTTGTAATCTTTACAGGCTGCATCAACGCCCTTATAAAACTGTTCTATCATCTGAACAGAATATTTATTGGGTATTGCAATATCCGTAAGTATTTGAACAGGATCTCCATTCATTGCATATATATCGCTCACCGCTGCTGTAACAATCTTATAGCCTAAATGGTGCAAGGGATGATAAGTCAGGTCAAAATGAACACCCTCAAGAAACAATTCGGAAGTGGTGAGAACTGCTTTGTCATTATCTATTATTTGAACGGAGGCATCATCTCCGATTCCTTTTTCGATTTCAATTCTGTCAGTACCTGAGTAGTTGCGGATTTTTTGAATGAGGGATGTAAACCCAATCTCCTGAACTGTTTGAAATGTTTTCTCTTCCATAGGTAGAAATAAAAAAAGGCACTGCACTTAATGTACAGATGCCTTTAAAATTTGAAATTAAAGCAGATATTATATCTGTCTTCTTGTAGAGTAATTTATCCTGAGAGTTCCTGCCTGGCGAAGTTCTTGCTGAACATCCGTTATTACACCAAATTCGGAATCCCTGTCAACCCTTAATGATACAATGAGCCGTGGCTGTTCCATCAGTTTATCATACATAATATTTCTGATGGCATTAATATCATCAACCAAAGCGTCATCAATCTGAACACGGGTATCACCTAACCGGCCACCACCAAGACGTTCCGGGCCGATATAGATATAACTAACCAGACGTTTCTGTTCGATCTTCTCAATATTTTCAGCTACAGCATAATCAATCTGAACCTGGAGCTCTACTTCACGGAGAACTGTGGTAACCATGAAGAAAATGAGAAGCATAAACACAACATCAGGCATAGCTGATGTAGGCACACCCTGCTTTGTATTCGCTTGTTTCTTTTTAAATTTAGACATAAGAATTAACCTTCATCTGGCTCTGCAATTGAAATTTTCTTCGGATACATTTCCTGTATTTCCGCTCTTCTTTCGCTTCCCTGTTCGAGAGAACTGAATGGAACACCAAATCTGTCCATGGAGGCCGTATGCCTTAACTCTTCATACGCACCCATTACTTCATCGAGCATATCGATATAGATGTTGTACGGTGTTCTTCTGTCAGTTTTAATCGATACAATGGCATCATCCGGCGACTCTGACATCTCAGGATCTACACCATTGTTATCAATAAACTCTTTCACACGTTCGCGAACCGTTGCGATTGCTGCGGGTTGCTCATTAATGAGTACCATTCCGCGTTCGTTAACGAGAATATTCATAAGATTTCTTTCACGAACTGGCGGTGGTTCGATGTCGTCAGGTATGGGTGGCAGAACCAATCCAATACCTGTATCAACATCGATAGTCGTCACAACGAGGAAGAATATCAAAAGCAGAAATGCAATATCAGCAAGTGATGAACCATCGATATCGCCAGATTCTCTTTTTCGCTTTCTATTCAGCATGTTGTTATCTCAGTTTAAAATTTGAATGTACCGCGTGTGCCGGTTACAAAGATTGAGACCACCATGAGTCCAATCATTACTACCATCGTAGCAACACCTGCCTGATCAAAAGAACCAGACAGTGCATACGTTGCTGCAAAAATAATAACCGGAACAACCATAACAGCAATCCGCTTAAATTCAGATTTGCCATTCATGATGTTGCGAATACCGGAAATAATGATACCCACAACCCCGATTCCAATTAGTGCCATTACCAAGCCTACTGCTAATGTATCAACCATAATTCTATTAGTTTGATTTAAAGTTTCTGTGCAGTTAGGGCTTATGCTTCGTCAGCTTCAGGCGCATTATCTTCTGGTACAATTTGCTTTCCTTCTTTCAGAAGTACAATGGAGTCTATAAGCGTGATTGAGCTTTCTTCCATGTCTGAAATCAATCTGTCAATTTTGGATACACAATAGTTGTAACCAATTTGGAGAATAATACCTGAGAGAAGACCACCGGCAGTGGTGAGAAGTGCAATTTTAATACCACGTGCTACCAGACTTGGAGAGATATCCGCTGCAGCTTCAATGGCATCGAAAGCCTCGATCATACCAACTACAGTTCCAAGGAATCCGAGTAGCGGAGCAATTGCAATGAAGAGTGAAAGCCATACAAGGCCTCTTTCAAGAAAGCTCATTTCAATTGAGCCATATGTTGTAATTGCTTTTTCAGCAGCATCGATGCCTTCATCGGCGCGCATCAGGCCAGCCTGAAATACAGATGCTACGGGTCCCCTTGTTTTGGCACAAAGTTCTTGTGCGGCGGGAATACCACCTTCTTGCAGGGCTTGTTGTACTTCGAGTACAAATTTTCTTGTGTTGATGTCTGCCAGGTTTAAGGTAATGATGCGTTCGAGGAAGATAGCCAAGCCTAATACTAGGGCTATCAACACAGGCCACATAAATTCACCACCTTCGTTAAACTTTTCTACTAATACATTAAAAAAGCCAGCATCAGCCCCAGCTTGAAGAAAAAAGAGAGCTAAAGATGAAGTCATACGATTACTCCGCGTTATGTTTTGGTTATGAGCTTAAATTTGAAGCAAAATGATAGATCATTTGAATCATAAAGTCAAAATATCAAACATTAATTAATATTTTGAAAACTTTGTAATACCATCAAACTGCTCGATTGTTTTTACTTATGGAATATATTAGATGCAAACACTAAGTGCCAAACAGATTAGCCGATTTCTTTAATTTTATTTGATCAGCGTGCATAATTTAACAACTCAGTAGTGCAAAGCCGCCGATATTCTCTGCCAGAGGACTATCGATCGGGGTATTAAAGCAAAAAAAAACGCATCTGATATAAATCAGATGCGTTTAGTTATTTAAGTAATTTATCAGTTGAGAGGATGTGATTCCGCTCTTCTGTTCTTTTCACAGCCTGGTGTATCTCTGTCCATTTCAGCTTCTGAACATGGGATTGGAGCTTTACCCAAACCTCTTGAGTCAATTCTTGCCTCATCGATACCGTTCTGTGTGTAGAAATCAACTACAGCTGCGGCTCTTCGAAGGCTCAATCTCAGGTTATACTGATCTCCACCAACGTGATCGGTGTATGCATCAACACGTACACGAGTTGATGGGTTTTCACGTAATTTAGTTACGTTTTCGGCCAGTCTGCGTGCAGCCTGATCTGTAATGTTGTGTCTGTCGAAACCAAAATTGATTGTGTGTAATTCTTCAACTACATAAACCTCTTCAGTTACTTCTTCTTCAACCGACCAATCTTCCTCTTCTACCGGCTCTTCTGCCACTTCTGGCTCGGGCTCGGGCTCAACTATTTCTTCTGCAGTACGGCAAGAACTAAACAGAATGCCAAGGGATAAGAAGAAGATGATTAATGAAAATTTATTCACTGTGATATTCATAGAGCATTTAATTTATAATTTGAATATGGAAAAAGGAAAATCTTAAAAGAAGGATTTATTTGCAATACTTTTTACTCTTCTTGAAAACTTTTTTTTGAGAACAAATCAAGACATTTTCTGGACAGTAAAATGACTTTTTTTCTTCAAGTTTTATTTCATTTTCTAAATCGAATTTTTCAAAAACAGCTGTTTAGAGAGTTATTTAACTGCTTTTAAGCAAAAGACGCTGGCTAAACAAGCCAGTAAGGAATTGAATTGTGCTTTAGTTTATACTCACAATCGATTTCGAAAGTTTAGACTGCACTAATTTTACAAGGCTTCTTGAAAATAAAATTTTCAATTTGGACATTTTTTTTGAGAGTCAGGCTATAAATTTGCCCGGGAATTAACTCTTTCAAAACGTTCAAGCCCTCTGTCAAGAAAAGTCTCAAAGTCTGGTGCCCGCGTGAAACCAATTAATTGATCCAAAACATTGCCTGTATTCGGGTCAACAATTACATAGGTTGGGAGCGCTAAAGTGCCCGTAAGTTCAAACTGAAATTTCTGATTTTCAGCTGCATTTTGGCCACCATCTGTGTAAAGTTTCACCTTCTCCATTCTCTCGAATCTCTGCACTATATTTTCTCTTGGAAAAACTGTACTCTCCATCGCCCTGCAGTTTGTACAAGTGTACCCGGTAAAATCTATAAAAATTGGTCGGTTTTCTGCAATTGCCCGTTCAACAGATGCTTCATAGTTATTTGACCATTTCTCACCCTCAGAAGTAAATCCGCCTGATGAACTGATAGCACGAACCACACTTACATCTGTAGCTTGTCTGGCAGGCAGCCAAGCATCCCAAATCCCCAATGATGCACCCAACAAACCCGGAAGCAGATAAAAACTAAACAGTAAGAATGGTATTGCAATCAATAATCTGCCGGTGGTTATGAATTTCGGCTTTTCATCACCATGAAGTGCATACGTTCCCAGGAGATAGAGTCCTGCAAGGAAAAATAAGGTTATCCATATTGCGATTCCGAGTGGCCTTGATATGATTCCCCACTCCCAGATGATATCTGCATTGGAGAGAAACTTTACTGCTGCCGCAAGTATGATAAAACCTAAAATAACCTTCACCACATTCATCCATGCGCCACTCTTGGGCAGTGATTCAAGATATCCGGGAAACATTGCAAAAAGCACAAACGGGCTGGCAAATGCGGCAGAAAATCCAAGCATTCCAACTATTGGGAAGAACCACTCACCCCCTGTTGTAGCTGCAAGAATGGCACCCACAAATGGTGCTGTGCATGAAAACGATACTGCACTTATGGTAAATCCCATAAAGAGCGTACCCATTACTCCACTACCTTCATTACTTTTGCGGTTAAGCCAGTTTGTAAGCCTGTAGGGCAAACGAAGCTCAAACATTCCAAGCAAACTCACTCCAAAAACAACAAACATCAACCCGATAATCAGGTTTACCCATGGGTTTGATGCAAATTGACTAACCCCGGCAACACCAAGTATGAGCGCCAATATTGCACCAATGGCTGTAAAAATCAGTACAATTGAGAGTCCGAAAATGATTGCCTGTACCCAGCTCGTACCCTTTTTCCCTTCACCGCTCTGATTGGAGAAATAAGAAACAACCAGCGGGATCAAAGGGAATACACACGGTGTGAGCAGCGCAGCAAAACCGGCTGTAATGGCTAACCAAAGGAATCCCCATACATTATCCGATGGAACAGATGCATCGCTTGTAAGCTCAAATACCTCCTCCTCTTGGGATAACTCAGCCTCATCCGGAAAGTCTTCAAATGGTGCATCAGCTACACCTGCAAGTACGATAGTTCCTTCTATTGATTTGGTTTTGGGCGGCAAACATGATCTGTCATCACACACTTGATAGAGTACTTCGAGGTGCACTCGCTGTTCGCCGTCAAGCTCAGGGCGGAATGCAACAGGAATCGTAAATTCGGCTCTGTTAGAATGCCAGCCAAGTTCGGTGTTAAAATTAGGATCGAAAGCTAAAACTGCTTCTGTTTCGGTGATATCTCCTGCAATAGCCATTTGCGATGTTGCAGAAGAGAATGTGGTTGGATAAGGGCCGGCATCCGGATCATTTAATATAGAGTAGAGATGCCACTCACCTTCGATCGTAGCTTCTACTATTACGTTAAACACCTCTCCGGCACGTGCACTCTCCGGAATTTCGATGAGTTCATAATCTACCGGATCAAGTAACTGCCCGTAAACAAAAAAAGGGGATAACGCGAATAGCGCAATCCCCATAATGATTCCTAATTTTTTCATTCTTTACAATAAAATGATTAATCGGAAAGACAGATTGTTGTCTTACTCGTCTTCTTTAACAACCCAAACTTTTACCTGAGGATTCAACTCACCCATCAGATTAATTGTTGCGGTGTACTCACCAAGAGTTTTAATATCCTGGTCGATAGTAATCTTTCTTCTGTCGATAATAATATCACGCTGTTCAAGTGCTTCAGCAACCTGAATGTTCGTAACGGTTCCGTGAATCTTATCGTCTTCACCAACTTTCACAGGAATTGTAAGTGAAGTGGCATTTAACTGAGTAGCCAGTTCTTTTGCTGCTTCAACAGTTAATTCAGCTCTGAGCTCAGCTTCCCGCTTGAGGTTTTCGTATTGCTTAATAGCACCCTCGGTAGCAAGTACTGCTTTTGCCTGAGGTATTAAATAGTTTCTGCCGTAACCTGGCTTAACATCAACCAAATCTCCTGCAGATCCCAGTTTTTCTACGTCTTCTTTCAATATCAGCTTCATAGTGATTACTTACCTCAGGTTTTCAGTTACGTATGGAATTAGGCCTAAGAATCTCGCACGCTTTACAGCAAGTGAGAGTTGTCTTTGATGTTTAGCACTTGTGCCTGTTACTCTTCTTGGAAGCATTTTACCCTGATCGTTTATAAAGCGCTCGAGGATATCTGTCTGCTTGTAATCAATATATTCAAAGCCTGCTTTTGTAAACTTGCAGTCTTTATTCTTAAGATGACCTTTCTTGGGGTGTGATGGATTATTAATCATAGCTAATCTCCTTAATTATCGTCTTCGTTTGACTCTTCATTTTCTTCTTCAAAAAGTGTAGGTGCTTCACCTTTTTGCCTGAACTCGAAGTAGCGTTTCATTTTAGCATCATACTTGAGAGTGAGATATCTCATGATATTGTCGTTTATTCTCATGTTTCTCTCAACTACTTCAATTGCGCTGCCCGGAGCATTAAAGTACATGTTCACGAAGTAACCGGTACTTTTTTTGTCCATTTCATAGGCGAGCTTTTTTACTCCCCATTCGTCAACTTCAACGATATCTCCACCGTTGTCTTCGATTAGCTTATTCACAAAACTTACCAATTCTGAAAACTTCTCGTCATCGAGAACGGGATTCAGAATGTAAGTCATTTCATAGAAGTCTTTTTTCATTCTTTTTGTTCTTTGGTTGATTTCCATTATTGGAAACAGTCATCGTGCAGTGTGCCGATAACAGAGCCTAAAAAGATAAGCAATTGATTCTTTGATTACAATGCTATGAAGACAAGATTATACAGTATCAGAGATCTTCTGCAAGAACTCGTATCAGCTAATCAAACTCTATCTGAAAAGCGTAAATAAGTGCTTTATCAGAGCGCGTAGTACGAATTGATGAGCTCCATTAAACCCGAAGTAGGCAGAACGGGCTCAATACCGTAGTAGATTGTGAGTACTGCAAGTAAAATCAGCGTGGTTTTGAACATAAACCCGGGTTGCTTCATTGTGTACTCTTTATGTGCCTCTTTGAAGTAGAGGTAAACCATTACCCGCAGATAGTAATAGACACTTGCCGCACTTGCCAGTACACCAATTATTGCAAGTGGTATTAATCCCGCCTGAACTGCTGCTGCAAATACATAGTACTTACCAACAAAGCCAACAAGCGGTGGTATACCGGCCAGCGAAAACAGAAAAACTGAGAGCATAACTCCCATTATCGGCATCTTAAAACCGAGTCCTGCGTAGCTGTCTATTTGAGTAAAATCCAGACCATGGTTTCGCTCGTAGTAAGCTATCACACCAAAAGCTCCAACATTCATGAGAGTGTATGCAAATAGGTAGTAAAGAACTCCGGAGTAACCGGCCGCTGTACCCGCTGCGAGACCAACTAAAAGGTAACCTGCATGAGCTATACTTGAATAGGCAAGCATTCGCTTTACATTATCCTGAGCAAGGGCAATTAAGTTACCCACGATCATGGTGATGATAGCTACCACCTGAAGCACATTGGTCCAGTCACCCGCTTCTGAATCGGGCAACATCCGTGTTAATACCAAAATGAACGCTACAAAAGTGGCCGATTTTGCAGCCGTAGCCATAAAAGCCGTTAATGTAGTTGGTGTGCCCTGGTAAACATCCGGTGTCCACATGTGGAATGGAACAGCCGCAATTTTAAAGAAGATTCCTACAAGCAACAGTGCAGATCCGGCGAAAAATAGTAGTGTGGGCTCAGCCGCTGCCGCGATCTCAAGAAGGTTTGTGTGGCCTGTGGCACCATAAATCAGCGCAATTCCATAGAGTAAAAACCCGGTTGAGAAAGCGCCTAACAGAAAATATTTGAGTGCTGACTCTGCTCCTATTTTTTCATTTTTCATCAAACCGGCAAGCACATACAAACAGATTGACATGGTTTCGAGGCTGATGAAAAGTGTTATCAGATCGTTTGATACAGCCAAGCCGAGCATACCGGTTACAGAGAACAGCACCATAGCATAGACTTCACCATTGTGCAATTCAAAATCCGACAGATAATCTTTTGATATAATTACACAAAACAGAGCGCCCAGCAGTACCACTACTGTTCCGAATGCACCGGTTCCGCCATAAACAATCATTCCAGAGAATGCAGTACCTGAATCACCAAACAGTGCCTGAATGGCAAATAGTGTAGCAATACCCAATCCAAAAACAGCTACAGAGTATGAGATGGCAATGGACTTTTTGAATGCATCCAGCATGATCACAGTAAGGCCGGCGATGGCAACAATAATACCGGGCAAAAAAGAATGTAAGTCGTGTAAATAATCCATCAATTCTATGTTTTAAATCCTGTGCGCTTCTGTTGAATTTTTATGTTGAATCAGCCGGCTACTTTTTCAATAGCCTTTGCCAGGCGAATATCTTTTTCTGTTACCTTACCACCTGCATCATGGGTACTCAGGCTTATTTCAACCTTGTTGTACACGTTGAACCACTCCGGATGATGAGCCTGTTGTTCAGCTTCAAAACCAACCCGGACCATAAATGAGAGGGCGTCTTTAAAGTTTTCAAACTCATATTTCTTTGAAATTTTATCATCACTGAATGTCCAGCCGGTTAAATTGGCCAACTCTTTTTCAATATTTTCTGATGAAAGTGCATTCATGTTTTACCTATTTATCTTGTAATGCTAATTCTGCGTCGGACTGATGTTCACCAATATTATAAAATCTGGCTGTCCAGTCGGGAATATCTTCACTATTTGTGCTCTCAATCACAGCAACACTTTTCTCTTGCGATAAGGTGATATGTGTATCAACCCACTCTTCTGAGTATTTGGTGAAATCGACCGGACGAATACCAATCCACACCATGAAAATAACTAATGGAATGAGTAATCCAATTTCACGGCCATTCAGATCAATGAGTTTTTCATTTTCTTCATTCGTAATGGGCCCAAACATTACCCGCTGATACATCCAAAGCATGTAAACAGCCGCAAGTATCACACCCAATGCGGCAATAACTGCGTACGCTTTGTTTGCATAAAGCTCAGAGAAAAAGGAGCCATTCAGAATAAAGAACTCTCCAATAAATCCATTAAGGCCCGGAAGCCCGATGGATGCCAGCGTTGCAATCATGAACATCACAGCAAATACAGGCATTTTTTTAGCTACCCCACCAAAATCGGCAATCATACGGGTGTGTCTGCGGTCATAAATCATGCCTACAATAAGGAAGAGCGCACCGGTTGAAAGTCCGTGATTGATCATCTGTATGATGGCGCCCTGAACGGCAAGTGTATTGAATGCAAAAATTCCAAGTACCACAAAACCAAGGTGACTAACGGATGAATAAGCAACCAGCTTTTTAACATCTTTCTGGACCATAGCAACCAACGCACCATATATAATGCCTATTACGGCAAGTGTTGCCAT
>JAFIES010000138.1 GCA_020832415.1 Balneolaceae bacterium
TGGCCCTGATGATTACTACCGATGATGTAACGGGCTCTGATAACTTAAGACAGCTTGAATTTCCCGGTGGAAATACCGGTGAGTTGCAATGGGGGGATGTTGTTTTTGCGATGGGATATCCGCGAGGGGTGCAGATGGTATCGCAGGGAGTGGTAAGCCGCAGTAACCACCCCATCCGAAGTATCATACTTGATCTTTCCATCAACAGGGGTTTTAGTGGCGGCCCTGCATTTGCCGTTCGAAATGATGGCGGCCTGGAGTGGGTTGGAGTCATTACATCAGCCATGGGTGAGCGTGAGTTTTTCCTTGCTCCCAGTCCTCAGCTCGAAGAAGATTTCAACCCCGATTTGCCATATCGAGGTGAAATGTACATTAGCAGTTCCCAGCGAATCTATTATGGCATCACCAATGTAGTTGATATTGATGAGGTACGAGGATTTATAAACGAGAACCGGGCTGCATTGCGCCGTTATGGCATATCTTTGAGGGGCTTTTAAAAAAAAATAATAGTTTAGCTATAATCATTTTAGTTTAACCAACTAATTTTCAGAGAATAAACTGACTGATATAATTAATCAGCACTTACATCAAATTTAAGGATTGAATTATATGCATTTATAGTTTTTTTCTGATGAAAACAGTATCCTAAAAAATTAAGAACCATAAATATCTTTAGATGCACGACTCACATTTTACCCTTCCATTTTCTGACCCGGTACTGGTTTTTGCAACAGTAATGCTGATAATTCTAATAGTACCAATCATTTTTGCAAGATTTAAAATTCCAAGTATTATTGGACTCATTTTGGCAGGAGTGATTGTAGGCCCGAATATGCTTGGTATACTGGAGAGGGGGGAGACGATGGTTCTGTTGGGTACAGTAGGTTTATTGTATCTTATGTTTATGGCAGGTCTTGAAATCGATGTAAAACGGTTTTTGAAATATAAAAACCACAGCATTGTATTTGGTTCATGGACCTTTTTTATACCACAGGTGGGTGGTGCGGTATTGGCAGTGTACATTCTTGGGTTTAGCTGGCCTGCTGCTATCCTTCTTGCCAGTATGTTTGCCTCTCATACACTGGTTTCATATCCCATTGCAAGTAAACTGGGGATTACAAAAAATACGGCTGTAACCACAACAATTGGCGGAACCATCATTACAGATACGGCTGCACTTCTGGTACTTGCAGTGATTGTTGCTATGGATGGAGGAGCTGTTGGTGCCGGCTTTTGGATTACACTTGGTATTTCCCTTTCACTTCTTACATTTTTCACATTCTGGGCTATACCGAAAATATCCCGATGGTTTTTCCAAACAGTGAGTGAAGAGAGCTATCTGGAGTTTGTTTTTGTGATGGCTGTTGCGTTTTTAGTCTCATTTCTAGCCGAATTAGCCGGTGTAGAGGCCATTATCGGAGCGTTTATGGCTGGTTTGGCTGTAAACAGGCTGATTCCGGAAAATGGTACCCTCATGAACCGGATTCACTTTGTGGGTAGTTCGCTTTTTATTCCCTTCTTTTTGATTTCTGTTGGAATGATTGTAGATGTGGGGGCATTTTTTGCAGGATTACAGGCCTGGATTGTGGCAATTTTTATGATTGTTGTGGCACTTACAGGAAAATATGCAGCTGCCTGGATTACCTCAAAATCATTGAAATATAACCAAAATGAGCTGATGTCAATGTATGGCCTGAGTGTAGCGCAGGCTGCTGCAACTCTTGCGGTTGTGCTGGTAGCTTATGATCGGGGAATTTTTGGGGCATTTGGCGATGCTGTACTGAACGGATCTGTACTGATGATTTTGGTGACGTGTATCGTTTCTCCCATTATCACTGAAAAGTATGGGAAGAAACTGGCTCTTGAAGAAGAGGATAAACCGTATGATCCTACAGATGCACCTCAACGAATTTTGGTTCCACTTGCCAATCCAGAAACCTCAGATGCACTGATGGATATAGCTTTTATGGTCCGGGATAAAGATTCACCTGAGCCGCTTTACCCGTTAACAGTTACAAGAGAAAGTGTTGAAACGGATGCTGATGTAGCAAGGGGAGAAAAACTACTGAGCCACGCTGTAGTCCATGCAGCAGCGGCTGAAGTTCCTGTAAGACCTATGACAAGGATAGATCTGAATATTGCAAGTGGAATTAAAAGGGCAGTTAATGAAAATCGGATATCCAATGTGATTATTGGCTGGAATGGTCAGACCTCAACACGGCAACGAATATTTGGCACTATTCTGGATCAATTACTTGCCGAAATAGATGAAATGGTGATGGTATGCAAGATTGGAAAGCCGGTAAATACATTTAACAGAATAGTTGTTGCTGTCCCACCATTTTCTGCTCTTGAGGTTGGTTTTGCAGGTGCTATCAGGCCATTAAAGCTAATGGCTCAGCAGCTTGGTGCAGATTTTGAAGTTGTTGTTACTGAAGAGAGGCTTCCGGTTGTGGAGAAGAGGATTAATAAAATAAAACCGGAAATAGATGTGCGATACTCAAGCCTGGAACAGTGGCTGGCTCTACCACTCTGGATGAATGATCATGTTGATGATAATGATCTTTTCGTACTGATAAGTGCACATGAGGGATCAATTTCTTGGAGGCCTGGACTGGACAGGTTGCCACGAGTAATTGCTCAGAAGTTTAACGATTTAAGCTTTATAACGGTTTATCCATCTGAGGTAGAAGTTGAATCATCTCTTACTAACAATTCCGTCCCAGTGGAAAATAGTTTTTTGTCAGCAGATTACATCAAAATTGATCTTAGACAAAAACCAATTGAGGAGCTTTTGGAAGACATGCTAAAAACAGACAGTACAACAGATAAAAAAAGAATATCTGAACTGGTTGACCGATTGATGCAAAATTCAGAGAGTTATACGCCGGAAGTAATGCCGGGAGTTCTTCTGTTTGAGGCCCGAACTTCAAAAACTGATGATCAAAAACTTTATGTGGGCATTAGCAGAGAGGGCTTAAATATGGAAAGAACTGCAAATCAG
Source organism: Balneolaceae bacterium (assembly GCA_020832415.1). Classification (GTDB taxonomy): domain Bacteria; phylum Bacteroidota; class Rhodothermia; order Balneolales; family Balneolaceae; genus Rhodohalobacter. The sequence goes on from JAFIES010000138.1 coordinate 3,005, forward strand.
TGTCATGTGATTTTGGCATTTGTAAGCCCCCGTTCTGTTGATAAACAAGAGCATTTGAAGCATCTGAATGCTATTGTGAAGATGATCAAATCAGGTGAATCATACCCAAAATTGTTAAATGTTAAAAGCTCGCAAGAAGCACTTAAAGCAATGATGGCTAGGTAATTATGAATCGTTCACAGAGAAAATTCTTTACTTTAAGGCTTTAAATAATGCAAACAATCTAAAATCTGAAATTTGTTTTTTGATTCACCACCCTATCAGTACCCGTTTATAGATCCGGTTCTAATTTTTGCCTTTGTTATGTTCCTGTTGGCGTTGGTGCCAATCATAGCAGATTGGCTGAAAGCTCCCCGTATCGTATTCTATATTATTGGCGGGGCTATTGCAGGGCCACATGTGCTCAATTTTCTCCATAGAGATCAGACGATGGTGCTTCTTGGTACTGTCGGTTTGATCTATTTGATCTTTTTGGCAGGGCTTCAGCTCGATCTAAATAAGTTCATCAAATATAAATATCAAAGCCTCTCTTTTGGTCTATTAACGTTTCTACTTCCATTTGGAATAGGTGTAGGTTTAGGGCTTTGGCTGGGGTATTCACTATTTACGGCGCTTTTAATGGCCAGTTTGTTCGCTTCTCATACGTTGGTGGCCTATCCGATTATTTCAAGGCTTGGAATAACCAAAAATATGGCCATGACTACATCAGTGGGAGGGATCATCGTGACCGATCCCGGGGCTTTATTGGTTCTTGCAATAGTGGTTGGCGCCCACAGCGGGGACATTAGTGCTGCATTCTGGCTAATGCTAACCGTTTCGGTAGCTGCCTACCTTGCAATTTTATATTTCATTATTCCTGTGGTTGGACAGTGGTTTTTCAGAAATTCTAAAAGCGGGGGTGCTGTTGAATACGGGTTTGTACTCGCCATACTGTTTTTGTGTGCTTACCTTGCGATGGTTGCCGGACTCGAGGCAATTATAGGGGCATTTCTTGCCGGACTGGCGCTAAATCGGCTCATTCCGGAAAAGTCTGTCCTGATGAATCGGACCAAATTCATCGGTGAAGCTCTATTTATTCCGTTTTTTCTTTTAAGTGTTGGAATGCTTGTAGATATCTCAGCATTTTTTACGGATCTCAGAACCTGGGTTGTGGCAGTTGCAATGATTACAGCCGTTGTGATTGGAAAGGGTGGAGCAGCTTATTTATCACGATACATATTTAAATTTTCAAAAGCTGAAAGCTGGACCATTTTTGGGCTTACTGTTCCTCAGGCAGCAGCTACACTCGCGGTCACACTCATTGCTTATGATATCGGGCTCTTTGATGATTACATCCTGAACGGAACCATTATGATGATACTGGTTACCTGTCTGATAGGCCCATATGTGGTAGAGAAATTTGGTAAAGAGGTTGCCCTTGCTGAAGACCGTGAACCTTATGATCCTTCTGAAGCACCTCAGCGAATATTGGTACCGCTTGCAAATCCGGAAACATCCGATGCCCTAATGGATATTTCATTTATGGTTCGAGCTGGTGGCTCGGAAGAGCCGGTTTATCCGCTTACTGTAGCCCGGGATGGGACAGGGGTGGAAAGCCAGGTTGCCCGCGGTGAGAAAATGCTTAGCCATGCGGTCATACATGCAGCCTCAGCGGAAACACCGGTAGTGCCGGTTACACGGATTGATTTTAATGTATCAAAAGGAATTACCAGAGCAGTAAATGAACTGCGCATTTCTAATGTAGTTATCGGCTGGAATGGAGAAATATCAACAAAACAGAAAATTTTCGGCAGTATACTCGATCGTCTTTTGGAAGAAATTGATGAGATGGTAATGGTTTGCAAAATTGAAGATCCCGTCAACACGTTTGAGCGTATGGTGGTAGCTATACCTCCATTGGCAGCTCTTGAGTCAGGATTTGCTGATGCCATCAGATCACTGAAATTGATGGCTGAACAACTGGGTGGTGATATGGTTGTTGTTTCAACAGATGAAAGAGAGCAGTATGTTCGAAGCCGTGTAATTAAAGTGAAACCTGAAGTTCCTTTAGAGTTCAGTACCATTCATTCCTGGATCGAGTTGCCGGGCTGGATTGAAAAAAACAAAAAAGAGAATGACCTTTTTGTAATGATAAGTGCTCGTGAAGGGACTCTTTCATGGAGGCCGGGTCTCGACAGGTTTCCACGAGTACTTTCTCAGCGTTACCCAAAACTGAGCTTTATAACCGTTTATCCATCAGAAGCTGAATTAGAAATCGATCCAAAGCTGGGTGATACTGCTCTCACGTTGCTTCAGGAGAATAGAGTTCGTCTTCACCTTGAAGATGGGTTATCTAAAGAAGTACTTGAACAGATTCTGCGGACGGATGAAGAACTAAGCGAAGATAAAGTTGATAGTATTGTGAAACGACTTGTTGAAAGTTCAGCAGATTATAAACCAGAGGTAATGCCCGGTGTTCTTCTTTTCGAATCACATACATCAAAAGTCAGTCGACAAAAGTTCTTTGTGGGAGTAAGTAAAGATGGTGTTAATATTGAACAAAGTGCAAACCCTGTTTACATAGTTTTGATTCTCGTAAGTCCAATAGAGATGAGTGCAGATGATCATTTACTTGGTCTCAATTCTGTAGTAAGGCTGATTCGTCCGGGTGATGTTTTAGACAAGCTTATAAATGCTGAAAATCCGGGAGATGTAATTGGACTATTAAAGTCTGTCAGGAAACAAAATGGAGTAAGCACTTATAAAGTTTAAGTGTAGAGTCCGATTAGAATATTTTTCGAAAATGGATATCAGTTGAAAATTTTATGTTTTTATGCTAATATGTTTTTATGCGAACCACAATTGATCTTCCTGACAAACTTATGAAAGAAGCCAAAAAAAAGGCCATTGAAGAGGGTATTACCCTTAAAGAGCTCTTCACGCGCACTCTTGAAAAAGAGCTTTCAGGAGGTACACCCGCACAAGGTGCTCCATGGAAACAGCTGCATGGAAAAGGTTCTGCAGAATCACTTTCACCGGAAGATTCCGGTTTTGAAGGTTATTCAGGCCCCGACTGGAATCATGCTATACAGGTAAACGAACCCTGAACAGATGGTTCTTCTGGATACTCACATCTGGTTATGGTGGCTTTTAGGTGACGGTAATTTAATTCTGGCTGAGCGTGAAGGGTTGGACAAATTGGCTTCAGAAAGAAATCTTGCCATTTCGTGGGTATCGGTATGGGAAACGGAGATGCTGGAGAGAAAAGGAAGGGTGAGTTTATTGCCGGGATTTCAATCCTGGATTGAACAGGCTACAAACCCCGAATTTATTACAGTTTTACCCGCTGATATTGCGGTTGTTTTAGCTCAGCGTAACCTGCCGGAAACGTTTCATGGTGATCCGGCTGACCGGCTGATTGCTGCCACTTCTATCCTTTCCTGTTACCCGCTGGCAACGCACGATCAAAGAATTAAGAAATCCGGTGTTTGTGAAATTTGGGAATAAAACCTGTCAGCACCCACCGGATCTGACAGCGTTGGGATGGTAGATTCAAATCCTGCAGCACTAAATCATTCTAAAAAAAATGCAGTACCCTCAACCGTATTTGATGAAAACTCTTCGTGGGCACGAATAAAGTTATCTCTTCCACCAAATCTCTCAAATACCTCGCTGATTTCAGTAAATGACTTTCGGTTGTTCATGAAATCATGAAATGAAGAATATCTGTATTCACTATACTTTTTTACAATTCCATGATGTACAGGATTTCGATGAATATAGCATGTAAGATTTATGAAATTTATTTTATCAATAATCTTCTTTCGTTTAATTGGACCTTCAATGAGGGTTCCGGATCGGTCTCTTTTTTTATTGATGAATCGGGTATAACTATTCATAAGATGGCTAATCTGCTTTGATGCAATAAAAGGTTTGATCAAAGGATCTTGACTTCCATGATATTTTCCTGCCAGGAAAAGCTTTTTACGATGCTGGTAAAGATTGGATTGTTCTTGAACAGTCCTGACCCTGATTAGAGCATGAAAATGATTGCTTAACAAGCACCAGGCAAAAGTTTGTACACAGGGATAAAGGTAATAGACATACTTTTTGATAAACTCTCTATAATCTTCTTCACTCCAAAATAAATTGTTGCGATGAGCTCCTCGGTTATAAATATGGTAATAGTATCCCTCTCCGATGGGTTCCATTCAGTAGATATGAACTCGAGTTTCGGTTGAAATCTACTTTTTGAATCAAAATAAAGCAAGTCTTCTCAAAATCTGATCGCGTTCAGAAGCAATGTCAGCGAAAAGAAGTTATGGCATGCTTAAGGAGTTTATTTCAAAAACAAATTCGACGCTGACAGAATCCCGGAAAAGCACCGTGAATGCTGTCAGGTCTTGATTAGGGTGTTTGTGAAATTTGGGAATAAAACCTGTCAGCACCCACCGGATCTGACAGCGTTTGCGTAAAGCTAATATTATAATAGCTTATCCAAAATCTCCTCAAAAGAGAGTGAACTCTCTTCACTCTCTTTCATATTTCGAAAAGTGAATCTGCCTTCATTAAGCTCATTTTCACCCACAATGATGGTGTACTGAGCATTTTCGCGATTGGCATCTTTCATCTGAGCTTTCATGGAGCGCCCCATATAATCCATCGTTGCAGAGACACCTTTTTCACGTAGTTTCGGCAGTTGTGAGAGACCCCACTTTCGGGCGGCATCACCAAGTGTTACAATATAAACATCTACTTTCTTCTCCGAGCCAAGCTCAATTCCGAGCTCTTCACAGGCAATCAGCAAACGCTCCATTCCTGCTGCGAACCCAACCGCGGGTGTAGGCTGCCCGCCGATCTCTTCAACGAGAAGATCATATCTGCCACCGCCGGCCAAGGCGTCTTGCGCACCCAGATCAGGACTAATCAGTTCAAACGCAGTTTGTGTGTAATAATCCATTCCGCGAACAAGGTAGGGATCTTCTTCAAATTGAATATTCAGGTCCGTTAAATACTCTTTTACTTTGGCATAATGTGCCAGTGAATCTTCATTCAGATAATCGGTGATTACAGGAGCATTTTTGATGAATGGCTGGTCTTCCTCCTCTTTTGAATCGAGAATTCTGAGCGGGTTTTTTTCATACCTCTTTTTGGATATTTCACTCAGTTTCTCAAAGTTTGGCTTAAGATGAGCTTTTAACGCTTCTTTATACTTTTCACGGCTGTCCGGATCACCGATGGAGTTCAATTTTAATGTGGTGTTTTTGATTCCGATTTTATTGTAAATGTGAATCATGAACGCGATAACTTCCACATCAGCAACGGCATCACTACTGCCTAATACTTCCAGCCCAAACTGATGGAACTGCCTCTGCCGCCCTTTCTGTGGACGCTCCGCACGGAACATCGGACCGATATAAAAAAGTTTCTGAGACCCTCCACGCTGGTCTAAATGGTGCTCCACAAATGCCCGAACTACCGGTGCAGTAAGTTCGGGACGAAGTACATAATTGTCTTCACCGCGGCTGAATGAAAAAATCTCTTTTGATACGATATCGGTCAGCTGCCCAAGTCCCCGAACAATCAGTTCAGTCTGCTCCATAATGGGAGTGCGGATCTCCTCAAAATTAAAAGTAGCCGCTTCTTCGCGAATCAAGTTTTCAAGAAATTGCCATTTACGAACTTCATCGGGGAGAATATCCACCATACCGAGGTGGGTAGTATATTTAGCCTGAGCCATCTATTCAGTTATCAGTGTGTCAGATTACAGTTTATCAATGAGGGAGTTAAGATACGTGGCTTTTGGGAAAGATTGTAAGAAGGGTTGGAAACTTATCAGAAAGGTTTTTTGTGATAAAATCGCAGTTGGAGGATTTGAAAAAAAGTCACCTCTTGAGAGGGAATTTAGGGGTGTGTTTTCTATTGGTTAGTTCAATCATCATAAATTTTACTCCTTTCCAGAACCCTTATTTCAATCACCCTTAATACGTTTTCTAAATCGTTAAAGACATCAACATCCCAAAATCGAATTAAAAGTATACCAAGATCTTTCAATCTTTTTTCTCTTTTTAAATCCTTAGATGAATTGGACTCTAGAAGGTGCGAATATCCGTCTAATTCAATACCTAAATATAGTTCCTGACAAAAGAAATCTATTATGTATTGATCAACAGGCCGTTGACGATGAAAATCAAAGCCATGTATCTGTTTGCCTTTTATAAAATTCCATAAAAAAGATTCACTTTTTGTGCTGTTATTTCTAAGCTCTCTCGCTCGTTTTTTGAGTTTGGGATTATATGGAATAATTGGACGTTTCATCATATTAGTATGAATTGAATAATGAAAATCCCTTACTGTTTTTTTAGATCAAAATTTTACACACCCCTAAATCCCCTCTCAAGAGGGGACTTTGTAGCCCAGCCATCAAAAAATATTTAATCACTAAATAGTCCGGCATTTTTCTATTTTCAGTCATCCATCATAAGAATGTATATGATACACATGAAGAACTTCTACCTCGCTTTAAGCTTTACTTTATTCTGCTCCGTTCAACTATTATCTGCTCAGCAAGCTCCCGTACCGGAATCGGGGGGGATATTGAGCCCGGAACAAGCGGCATTTAATGTGCAATTTTATGATCTCGATCTGAGAGTGAATCCCGCCGACAGCACTGTATCAGGAACTGTTGAGGTTACTTTCAAAGTAGTACATCCATCGAATGTGATTGAACTGGCGCTGGACCCGAGGTTAAGGATTGATGAAATCACAACTGAGGAGAAACCTCTCCAGTTCACAAGAACCGATTCTACAAAGCAGGTTTATGTCTATTTTCCACAAACCCTTCAACCGGGGGAGAAGAAATCAATCAGTGTTGCTTATGGAGGCAAGCCACAGGTGGCCACAAATCCACCGTGGGGTGGCGGCATGGTTTGGAGCGAAACGCCATCGGGTGATCCCTGGGTGGGTGTAGCTGTACAGATGAATGGCGCTTGGCTCTGGTGGCCAAACAAAGATCACCCCTCTGACCGGCCAGATTCTGTAGCCATTAATCTCACAATGCCAGACAATTTGGTAGTGGCATCAAACGGTCACTTAAGAGGGGAGACGGATCATGGTGATGGCTGGAAAACGTGGCACTGGTTTGTTTCAACTCCAATCAGCAATTATAATGTCACACTGAATGCCGCGCCGTATGAGATTATCAGTGAGCCGTACACAAGCACAGCCGGTGATGAATTTGATATTACCTTCTGGGTGCTCCCGGAATACATGGAACAAGCTGAAAACCTGTTCCCGCAATTTGCCGAACAGATGCGTTTTATGGAAGAGATTGCCGGGCCTTACCCGTTTCGGGGAGATAAGTATGGAGTAGCCCATTCGCCATATCTTGGAATGGAGCATCAGAGCATTATCGCCTATGGGGCCAATTTTGAGAATGATAATCTTTTTGGGCTCAATGCCGGATTCGATGACCTGCACCAGCATGAACTGGCACACGAGTGGTGGGGGAATTTAGTAAAAGCGTGGGACTGGCGAGATTTCTGGATCCACGAAGGCTTTGGCACGTACATGCAGGCACTTTATGCTGAGTATCTTTCGGGACCTGAAGCCTATTACGAGATGATGGAGCTGTTCCGGTCGCGCATCCACGGAAATACCAATAGGGAAGTGGCTCCGCGTGAAACCATGAGTTCATTGGAAATTACACAAGGCACACGCGGCGGAAATGTGTACTACAAAGGAGCCTGGTTTCTGCACACATTGCGATATGTAATTGGCGATGAGAACTTTTTCAAAGCTCTGAGACGGTTTGCTTATCCTGATCCGGAGCTCGAATCGGTAACTGATGGCAGCCATATGCGCTATGTCACCACGGATGATTTTCTACACCTTACAGAAGAGATTACCGGTATGGATTTGGAGTGGCTTTTTGAGATCTATCTGCGCCAGCCGAAACTGCCCGTTTTGCATGCCAGCAGGCGAGGTGAGCATGTTCGCCTTGGCTGGGAAGTACCTGAAGGATATTCATTTCCCATGCCGCTGCAAGTTCGTATTGATGGTGAAACAGTGACCCTGGTTCCGCAGGGTGGTGTTATATCATTTGAGGTTTTAGACTTTATTGAAGTGGAAGCTGACCCATCAAACTGGATATTAAAAGATTTTCGACTTGAGGGAGCTGAGGATTAATTCGTTGAGGTTTTCATCAAAAATTGAATGTAACCGACAGCGCAGATCCTGTAAACTGAACACTATTTAGCGATTCAATTAACCGGCTGCTTTCGGCCCGGCTCATGAAGTAGAGGATTCCATCAAAAACGAACAGAAAAGCTCCCTGCAGAATCATCGACTGCCCATAGCCACGCAGGCGGTCACTATCTGTTCGGATTCCACGCTCCCAAAGATAGGCGCCTATTGCCATGTAGCCAACATCAAGTCCGGCGTTGAATAAGAGAATTTTTTCAAAGTTGTGAAACTCGGTGATGGTTTCCGAAAGTCCCATATCAGGAGATTGATTTCGCAATCCGTTATATCCAAATCCTGCAATGGCCAGATTAACCGTATTCCAAGCTGCATTCATCTGATGAAAATATTTGGTATTGCCTGAAGTTTGGGTCATACCAATGGTGCCGATAGCAATGTTGGATACCGCCCAGCCGCCAAGAACCAACATTCCGTTGCTGTTCATCGAAATACGGTTTTGATTGATTTGAAGCAGGTCAGATTCTGATGGCTGCGCCATTAATAGCCCGGAAAAGAGAATCTGAAGAAGCAGAAAAGCGGCAATTGTTTTTTTCATGAGATCACGAATTGATGGATATTATATGCTCTTCAACCAAAGCATAAGCCTTGTCCGTTTCATTAAGCGCGATGGCATGAAGGCCTGTAAACTCTCCAAAGGCGGGAAGCAATATGCGTTGGTCTGAAATGATAAATGCAGGAAAACGAAGAGATTGCCTGCCTTTTCCTTTAAGAGTTACAGCGGGGTGGATATGTCCGCCAACAACGGTTGTGCCTGCAGGTAATTCTGTTGCTTTGCCGTTATCGTGCACAAAGAGAAAAGGGCCAATTTTCAGTTCTGAATGCAGTTCAAAATTAGCGGCTTCATAAAAGGTATTGTGAAGTATGTCGTGATTACCCGTTACCAGGGTAAACTCTGTATCACTATTTTTTTGAAGCCACTCTTCAAATTCAAACCACTCCCTGTTTGCACTGCTGTGGAAAAGATCACCAAGAATGAGAACGGTTTTTGGAACAAACTGATCGATTAAATAAGAGAGCCGCTTGAGGTTTTTTGAGTTAATTCCGCCCGGTGCCGGTATGCCCGATTTTCGAAAATGTCCCGACTTGCCAAGGTGAAGATCGCACAATATCAGCATCTCTTTTGATTTCCAGAACACAGCTTTTTCACTCAGCAGAAGCCACTTTTCATTTCGGATTGTAATTGTTTTTGAATTGTTCACACTATCAATTCGCTTCCAGTTGTTTTTGCATTTTCATCACGCGATCTATCAGCTTTTCGGATGACATCCGCTCCCGCAGCCGGTCCACGAAGATAGGAAAAGCAAATGGCGAAAATCGGTCGATCTCCTTTACGATGATCTGTTGCTTTTCAATTCGTGCAAGAGCCGTTCTCAGGCGAGCTTCATCCAGCTGAATTTGAAGTACCTCATCGTAAGCCTGCTGTATCAAAAGGTGGTCGGGTTCATACTCCATAAACACATCAAAAAACAACCCGGATGACATCTGCAGATGTTTACCTGCTTTTTGATTTCCGGGAAATCCGGGAAAAACCAACCCTGCGATCTGACTGATTTCACGAAACCGCCGCTTTGCCAGTTCAGCTTCATTCAGAATTCCCATGATATCACGCACCAGATTTTTGGATGAAAAAAGATCTTTTTCAAGGGCTTCATCGATCGGAATATCACGATCTGAAAGGAGCTCAAATCCATAATCATTCATGGCGAGGGAAAAAGTAATCGGTACCATTTTTGAGATTCTGTGAGCAACCAGTGCCGACATTCCCTCATGCACGTATCTCCCTTCAAACGGGAAAAAGAAGAGATGGCAGCCCTCTTTCGACCACGATTTTTCAATAAGGAACTGATCTTGTCGCGGAAGAATGGAGCGCTCTTTTTGAATATCGAGTATCGGTTTGATGGTTTCCAGGTCAATACTTCTATGTTTATCCTGAATGGCCAGCTGAAGTTTCTCGCGAAGCAAGTGCGACATGTTGGATGAGAGCGACATCCGCCCGCCCATATAACTTGGCACTTTACTGCTTGAGCCCGATGTTTTTCGAACATAAGCAGTCATATCTTTGATTTTAACCAACTCCAGATTTCTTCCTGCAAACCAAAATGAATCACCGATATTCAGCTGAGAGAGAAACCACTCTTCAACACGTCCGAGAGTGCCACCCTTAAGATATTTAACACGCAGCATGGAATCACTGGCGATGGTGCCGATGCTCATTCTGTGGCGGCGGGCAATTTTACGGTCATGAACTTTCCATAGGCCATTTTCATCTTCCTCAGCTTTGGAGTACTCATCGTACCGGGTAAGCGATTTACCACCGGTTTTGATGAATTCGAGAATCCAGTTCCATTCATCTTCGCGAAGAGTTTGGTATGCAAAAGTCTGTTTCACTTCAGAAAAAATTTCATCCGGTTTAAAACCATCGGAAACTGCCAGGGTTACAAGATATTGCACCAAAACATCGTACGGTTTCAAAACAGGAACTCTTGACTCAACCTGTTCATTTTTCACCGCATCTTTCAATGCAGCAGCTTCAATTAGTTCGAGAGCGTGTGTGGGAACAAACCAGATGGTACTTGTTGATCCCGGCTGATGGCCGCTGCGCCCTGCCCGCTGAATAAACCGGGCCACGCCTTTCGGACTGCCAATTTGTATGACCGTATCAACCGGAGTAAAATCGACGCCGAGATCCAGGCTTGAG
>JAFIES010000147.1 GCA_020832415.1 Balneolaceae bacterium
AGATGGTAATGCCTGGCGATAATGTGAAGATGAGCGTATCGCTGATCCAGCCAGTAGCGATGGAGCCGGGACTTCGGTTTGCGATTCGTGAAGGCGGGCGTACAGTAGGCGCCGGTGTGGTAAGTAAAATCTTAGATTAATCTGCACAAACGCATAAAATTTGATGTGAGATCAGGGCACATATGCTCTGATCTTGCATTGTATATACGGGTGTAGCTCAGTTGGTAGAGCACTGGTCTCCAAAACCAGGTGTCGGGAGTTCGAGTCTCTCCACCCGTGCTCTTAAGTTATTAGAACGCATTTATGAATAAGATTAAAAAATTTATTGAAGACGTCCGGAAGGAGATGGCCAAAGTATCTTGGCCAACTCAGCAGGAACTGATAGATAACACCATCATTGTAGTTGTATTTACCATTATCGTTTCTGTATTCATTTTTGGAGTAGATCAGGTTTACAGTACCATTTTGGAGGCAATTTACAGATGAGTTCATCCAAGGGAACTGACGAAAACGGATTTGGCTGGTATGTGGTGAGATGTTTTACCAGTCACGAAAGAAAAGTAAAAGAGTTTCTTACCAGAGAAATTGAAGAACTGGGCCTAGAGCATAAGATTAAAGAGATACTCATCCCTACTGAAACCGTCGTCGAAATCAGATCCGGCAAGAAAAAGACGAAAGAGAAAAACTTTTTTCCCGGTTACATTTTGGTAAATACCCGGTACGATGAAGAAGTGAACAACTTAATGCAGTCTGCACCATCCTGTCTCGGCTTTTTGAAAGCCGGCAGAAACGATGTGATACCGACACCTCTTAAAGAGGCTGAAGTAAACGGAATTTTAGGGCGTGTGCTTGATAATCAGGAGCTTGTTGAGAAAGGTGGTGTTATTGATATACCATTCAGAGAGGGTGATCTGGTAAAAGTTATTGATGGTCCATTTAAAGAATTTGATGGCACCGTTCAGGAAGTACTCCCTGATAAATTAAAATTACGAGTACTGGTAAGCATTTTTGGAAGAAAAACCCCGGTTGAGGTTGACCTGAATCAGGTTGAATCAACTACATAAGAACTTTAACAACGTGAGCTATTACGCAGCAAACAGAAGCATGAATCGATAATTGATTCTATATGGCAAAAAAAATAGAAAAGGTGCTTAAACTTCAAATTGTTGGTGGACAGGCAAATCCTGCTCCCCCGGTAGGTCCAGCTTTAGGCCAGGCCGGAATCAACATTATGGAGTTTTGTAAAGCATTTAATGCACAAACCCAAGACAAAGCAGGCACAATAATTCCTGTTGAGATCACGGTGTTTGCCGACAAGTCTTTCAGTTTTAAAACGAAGACACCTCCGGCAGCCGTACTCCTAAAACAAGCCGCTAAAATTAAATCTGGATCCGGAGAACCGAACCGCGCTAAAGTGGGAAGAGTTACCTGGACGCAGTGCAAAGAGATAGCAGAGCAGAAGATGGAAGATCTTAACGCATTCGATGTTGAACGTGCAGCAGAAATGATTGCAGGTACAGCCAGAAGCATGGGTTTGAGAGTAATCCGAGATAAATAAGAGGATTTAAGAAATGGCAAAAAGAGGTAAGAAATATTCACAGGTCGCCGAGTTAATCGATCGCGACATGGAATACACTATCGAAGAAGCGTGTGATCTTGTTAAAAAGACCAGCACTGCATCTTTCGATGAGTCTGTAGATTTAGATCTGCGGCTCGGAGTGGATCCGCGTCATGCCGATCAGATGGTACGGGGTACTGTTTCTCTTCCTAATGGAACCGGTAAATCGGTTCGTATTCTCGCTTTGGTAAACGAAGCGAAACAAGAGGAAGCGAAAGAGGCCGGTGCCGACTTTGTAGGCCTGGATGACTACATTTCCGAAATTGAAGCCGGCTGGGCTGATGTGGATATCATCATCGCAACGCCGGACGTAATGGGAAAAATTGGTAGGCTTGGACGACAGTTAGGCCCCAGAGGACTCATGCCAAATCCAAAAAGCGGTACAGTAACAATGGATGTTGCTGATGCTGTAAAGGAATTCAAGTCTGGTAAAATCGACTTTAGAGTTGATAAAGCCGGAATCTTGCACATTTCTATTGGAAAAGTAAGTTTTGATGCTAATCAGCTGCGTGAGAATTTGATCTCGTTTCTGCAAACTATCATCAAAATGAGGCCGGCATCTGCTAAAGGTATCTATATTAAAAGTGCCTTTTTAAGCACAACTATGGGCCCAAGTATTCCTATTAGCCGATCATCAATTACTTCAATTTAGAATTTAATAGGTTAAAACAATGCCGACACTATCAGATAAAAAGGCAATTGTAGAAGAAATTACCGAGCAACTGAATAACGCTAACGCAGTGTACATTACTCAGTATACAGGAATGTCTGTATCTGATATGGGTAAACTGCGAGGGAAGTTCAGACAAGGTAATGTGTTCTTTAAAGTGTACAAAAATACACTTGTAAAAAGAGCAATGGACACAATTGGCGGATATGAAGATCTCTATCCACACTTAGAAGACCAAAATGGTTTTGCTTTTGTGAATGAAGAACTTGCTGCACCAGCTAAAGTACTGAAAGACTACATAAAAGAGCACAAGAAGCCTCAATTTAAAGCTGCTCTTATAGATGGTGACTACTATAAAGAAGACCAATTAGAAACTCTCGCTTCAATGAAGTCTAAGAATGAAGTGATTGGAGATATTATTGGGCTCTTGATGTCACCGATTACCAATGTAGTAGGCGGCTTGCAAGCGCAAGGTAGCAACATAGCTGCAGCAGTTCAGACAATTGCTGAGAAAAACGAAGAATAATCAATACTTTTTAAAATTTTTAAATTAAACCGACGAACGGAGAATAAAACAAATGGCTGACGTTAAAGAACTCGCTGAACAACTTGTAAACCTTACAATTAAGGAAGCAAATGAACTTGCAAAAGTTCTCGAAGAAGAATACGATATCAAACCAGCTGCTGCTGCAGTTGCAGTTGCCGGCCCTGCTGCCGGTGGCGATGACGCTGCTGAAGAGAAAACTGAGTTTGATGTAGTTCTCAAATCTGCAGGTGCCAAGAAGATTGCTGTAATTAAAGAAGTACGTGGCGTTACAGGTCTGGGCCTCAAAGAAGCTAAAGAGCTTGTTGATGGTGCACCAAATACCGTAAAAGAAGGTGTTTCTAAAGCAGAAGCAGAAGAGTTGAAAGCTAAACTCGAAGAAGCCGGCGCTGAAGTTGAATTAAAATAAGCTGGTTTCAAGTAAATTTGCCTTAGCCAACATCATTTCATGGTGTTGGCTTTTGGCGTCTAAACTACAAGTGAGAATTACGGCACTGAATCAGAATAAGCAGGCCAGTAACTCATTGATTTTTTAACCTAAAGGAGAACATCCTTTTGAGTACTACTATGGAGAAAATCCCGTTTACCGACCGCCTATCTTTCGGCAGAATTAAAAATGTAATAGACTACCCCGATTTTTTAGATATTCAGCTCGAATCATTCAACACCTTCGCGCAGCTTGATGTTGCCCCGGATGATCGAGTTAATCAGGGTTTGCAACGAATATTTTATGAAAATTTCCCGATACAAGATACACGGGAAACTCATATTCTTGAGTTTATTTACTATACAGTAGATACACCCAAGTATAATATTATTGAGTGTCAGGAGAGAGGATTAACGTATGCTGTTCCATTGAAAGCACGTTTACGCCTTTCATCTACAGATGGTGATGAAGCCGCTGAAACCATTGAGCAGGAAGTATTTCTTGGAGACCTGCCATGGATGACCGATCGAGGAACATTTATCATTAATGGAGCTGAGCGCGTTATTGTAAGTCAGCTGCACAGATCACCAGGTGTATTCTTTGGTCAATCAGTTCACCCGAATGGAACACAGCTTTACTCAGCAAGAGTAATTCCATTTAAGGGTTCGTGGATTGAATTCACAAATGATATTCGAGACGTACTCTGGGCATACATTGACCGAAAGAAAAAGATTACGGCCACCACACTGCTGAGGGCACTTGGATTTTCAACAGACGATGAAATTCTGACTCTGTTTGGATTGTCTGAAGAAATCTCTTTTGGTGGCAAGAAAACATACAACGACAAAATAGTTGGTAAACGATTAGCAACGGATATTACTGTTGAAGTAACTGAAGAGGTTGTTGATGATGAGACCGGCGAGGTAACTGAAGCAACCAACAGAAAAGTACTTTTAGAGAGAGATCATGAACTTACAGAAGATGATTTTGGTATCCTGAAGGAAGCTGATCTCAAGAAGGTTCTGGTACAGAAAATGGGTACTGAGGAATCAGACCGTTCTGTGATCATGAATACCCTCAGAAAAGATCCTTCGCATGATGAAGTTTCAGCACTTTCTGAAGTATATCAGCAGATCAGAACCGGCGAAATGCCAGATCCTGAAACTGCACGACAGGTTCTTGAAAGATTATTCTTTAGTGATAAGAAATACGATTTAGGTGAAGTTGGCCGATACAGGCTCAACAAGCGTCTTAAAGTAGATGTGGATCCTGAAATTCAATATCTCACTAAAGAAGATGTTGTTGCTATTATTAAAGAAGTAATCCGTCTTAAAGAATTGAAAAGCCAGGTTGATGATATTGATCACCTGAGTAACAGACGTGTACGAACCGTTGGCGAACAGCTTGGCCAGCAATTTGCAATTGGTCTTGCCCGAATGGCGAGAACCATCCGTGAAAGAATGAACTCACGGGATGCCGAGCAGCTTACACCACAAGATCTTGTGAATGCAAGAACCATTTCAAGTGTAATTAACAGCTTCTTTGGTACAAATCAGCTCTCACAGTTTATGGATCAAACCAATCCTGTAGCTGAGCTGACTCACAAAAGAAGAATGTCTGCATTGGGCCCCGGTGGTTTAACAAGGGAGCGAGCCGGTTTCGAGGTTCGTGACGTTCACTATACACACTATGGCAGACTTTGCCCGATTGAAACACCTGAAGGTCCAAACATTGGTTTGATTACATCCCTTTGTGTTCATGCAAAAATCAATGAATTTGGTTTTATTGAAACACCTTACCGAAAAGTTAAGGAAGGGAATGTTACTTCAAATGTAGAATATCTTGCTGCAGAGCAGGAAGATGAGACAGTGATTGCACAGGCGAATGCTCCATTGAATGAAGATGGAACTTTTGTTAATGAATCAATTTTCTCCAGATTCAGAGATAGTAATGTTGGTCTCGCCAAGCCTGAAGAGATTGAATACATGGATGTATCTGCAAACCAGATTACTTCACTGGCTGCAGCACTTATTCCATTTATTGAGCACGATGATGCAAACCGAGCGCTGATGGGCTCGAACATGCAGCGTCAGGCAGTTCCGCTTCTGCGACCGGAGTCGCCTATTGTAGGTACCGGACTTGAGCAGCGTGCTGCAAAAGATTCACGGGCTATTATTACCGCCGAAGGAGATGGAGAAGTTGTATATGTAAGTGGTAATGAAGTTCGTATCAAATATAACAGGACTGATTTAGAGCAGAACTGTTTCTTCGATGAGGGAATTAAGAGCTACAAACTCCAGAAATTTGAGCGCAGTAATCAGGATACCACAGTAAACCAGCGCCCGGTAGTATCTGTGGGTGATAAGGTTAAAGAGGGCTATCCGATAGCTGATGGCTGTGCTACTGAAAAAGGTGAACTTGCTCTCGGCCGTAACCTCCTTGTTGCATTTATGCCATGGAGAGGTTACAACTTTGAGGATGCTATTGTAATCAGTGAAAGAATTGTACAGGATGATGTCTATACCTCGATTCACATCACTGAATTTGAGCAGCAGGTAAGAGATACAAAACGTGGTGAAGAAGAACTTACACGTGAAATTCCGAATGTAAGTGAAGAAGCCACAAGAAATCTCGACGAACGTGGAATTGTTCGTGTTGGTGCGAAAGTGAATCATGGTGACATTCTTGTTGGAAAAATTACTCCGAAAGGGGAAACAGATCCCACACCTGAAGAGAAACTTCTACGTGCAATTTTTGGCGATAAAGCCGGCGATGTAAAAGATGCTTCACTGAAAACTCCTCCGGGTGTCTCAGGTGTTGTAATCAACACGAAGCTTTTCAGCCGTAAAAGAGATGAGCAAATCTCCCGAAAAGAAGAGAAAAAACTTGTTGAGCAGGAAAATGAGCGCTATGCACAAAAACTTGCTGACCTGAACTCAAAGTGGGCTGATAAAATGTATAGCCTCCTTCGGGACAAAACCTCTCCGGGTGTATACAATTATGCAGCTGTTGAGTTAATTCCTAAAGGTGAAAAATATAAGAAATCAGTATTTGAAGAGCTTGACCCTGTAAATATTAACGAGAACATCGATTGGGCAACTGATGATGAACTCGTGAAGCATGTTCGGTTGCTGTTCAAAAACTACAGAGATCTTCGTCGTGAAATTGATACCGAAGCCAAGAGGCGTAAATATCAAATTCAGGTAGGAGATGAGCTGCCACCGGGAATTATCCAGAAGGCAAAAGTTTATGTTGCCAAGAAGAGAAAAATGCAGGTGGGTGATAAGATGGCGGGACGTCACGGTAACAAGGGTGTTATTGCGAAAGTAGTTCCTGCTGAAGATATGCCATTTCTCGCGGATGGAACACCTGTTGATATTGTTCTCAACCCGCTTGGTGTACCTTCCCGTATGAACCTTGGCCAGATTTATGAAACAATTTTGGGCTGGGCCGGCAAAAAGCTGGGTGTGAAATATGCATCCCCGATTTTTGATGGTGCATCCTACGATCAGGTTCAGGAAGAGCTGAGAAAAGCCGGGCTGCCGGAAGATGGCCGTGTCTATCTCTGCGATGGGCGTACAGGTCAGCGAATGGATCAGAAAACAACAGTTGGTTACATGTATATGTTAAAACTAAATCACCTTGTTGAAGATAAGATGCACTCGCGCTCCATTGGTCCATACTCACTTATTACACAGCAGCCGCTGGGTGGTAAGGCACAGTTTGGTGGCCAGCGTCTTGGAGAGATGGAAGTTTGGGCACTCTATGCATACGGTGCAGCCAACATTCTTAAAGAAATGCTCACAGTTAAGAGCGATGATGTAAAAGGACGATCAAAGGTTTATGAAGCCATTGTAAAAGGTGAAAATCTGCCTGAAGGCGATATACCCGAATCGTTCAAAGTACTATTACGTGAATTAATGGGTCTCGGTCTCGAAATCCATATTGACTAACGTTTGTTCTGTTAATTAAATCAAAAAAAACGGAGGTCTTCCTTTGCCGTCAACAAACACATTAACCGTTACAAAAGACTTTTCCAATATCGGCATTTCGCTGGCATCGGCCGAGACTATTCTGTCTCGTTCACACGGAGAAGTTCTAACACCGGAAACCATCAATTACAGAACATTCAAACCGGAAATGGATGGTCTTTTCTGCGAAAAGATCTTCGGCCCGGTAAAAGATTATGAATGCCACTGTGGAAAATACAAGCGCATACGTTACAAAGGTATTATTTGTGACCGCTGCGGTGTTGAAGTTACCAGAAAAGCTGTTCGAAGAGAGCGAATGGGGCACATTACACTTACTGTGCCTATTGTTCATATCTGGTATTTCAAATCACTTCCAAGCAAGATAGCATACCTGCTTGGATACTCTTCTAAAAACCTTGAGCGCATCGTTTACTACGAAACTTTCGTAGTAATTAATCCGGGGCTTGCAAGAGATCTGGGTTACAAACGAGGTGACCTCATTTCTGAAGAAGAGAAATTCGACATTCTGGACCAGCTTCCCGAAGATCACTATGAAATGGACGATGATGATGAGGATAAATTCATCGTTAAAGATGGTGCCGAGGCTATACAGGCACTTCTCACAGATATGGATCTTGATGGGCTGGCTTACACTCTGCGTGATGAGGTAAAGAATGAAACCTCACAAATGCGTAAGAAGAAAAAGCTGAAGAGACTCCAGGTAATTGAATCTTTCCGTGCTGCTAATAAGCATACAGAAAATCAGCCTGACTGGATGGTGCAAAGTGTAATTCCTGTGATTCCACCGGAACTGCGTCCACTTGTGCCACTTGAAGGTGGCCGTTTCGCCACATCGGATTTGAATGATCTGTACCGAAGAGTAATCATTCGAAATAACCGTTTGAAGCGTCTCATTGATATTAAAGCACCTGATGTAATTCTCAGAAATGAGAAGCGCATGCTTCAGGAAGCAGTAGATTCGCTTTACGACAATTCAAGAAAATCGAATGCTGTTCGAAACAACAATCGACCTCTGAAATCACTCAGTGATATGCTGAAAGGTAAGAGCGGACGATTCCGCCAAAACCTTCTTGGTAAGCGTGTTGATTATTCAGGCCGTTCTGTAATTGTTGTTGGACCTGAACTGAAAATGCATGAGTGTGGTCTCCCGAAAGAGATGGCCATTGAACTTTATAAGCCGTTTGTAATCCGAAGACTGATTGAGCGTGGTTACGTAAAAACAGTGAAAAGTGCCAAGAAAGTAGTTGACAGGCGCGACCAGGTAGTATGGGAAGTTCTTGAGAATGTAATCGACGGACACCCTGTAATGCTGAACCGTGCTCCAACACTTCACAGGTTAGGTATTCAGGCATATCAGCCGGTTCTGATTGAAGAGAAGGCCATTCGTCTGCATCCGCTATCATGTACAGCGTTTAATGCTGACTTTGATGGTGACCAGATGGCTGTTCACCTTCCGCTGAGTCATGATGCTGTTATTGAAGCATCTATTCTGATGCTTGGTTCACACAATATTTTGAGCCCCGCAAGTGGTGGCCCGATTGCCGTTCCTTCACAGGATATGGTTTTGGGTATCTATTACCTCACAAAAATGGGTAATGGAAAACTTGGAGAAGGAAAAACATTCGCTGATACCGATGAAGTTCTGATCGCTTATGATCAGGGTAAACTTCACGTTCATGCAAAGATTAATGTTCGTATTCCGGTTACAAACGAAGAGGGCGAAACCACTTACGAAATCATCAAAACTACCACCGGCAGGGTGCTGTTTAATAACATCGTACCTGAAGGTGTGGAATATGTGAACAAAACACTTGGTAAGAAAGAGCTTAGAATTCTTATTGGTGATATTCACGGCCAGGTAGGCACATCAAAAACCGCTGAGTTTCTTGACAATATGAAACAGATGGGTTTTGAGCGTGCAACTATTGGCGGTCTCTCTTTCAGTTTGGAAGATATTATCATTCCTGACTCAAAGCAGGAGCTGATTGATAAGGCGATCAACGAGGTTGCTGAAATCCAGGACAGATATGAAATGGGTTTCATTACCGATAATGAACGTTATAATCAGGTAATTGATAAATGGACAAGCACAACAAACCGTGTTTCTGAAACACTGTTCCAAAGTCTTGCAAACGATAAGGACGGATTTAACTCCATCTATATGATGGCCGATTCCGGAGCCCGTGGTTCTAAAGAGCAGATTCGTCAGCTTGGTGGTATGCGTGGTTTGATGGCCAAACCCCAAAAGAGCTCTGTTCAGCAGGGTAATGAGGTTATTGAAAACCCGATTCTTTCCAGTTTCCGTGAAGGTCTGTCTGTACTTGAGTACTTCATATCTACTCACGGTGCTCGTAAAGGTCTTGCCGATACAGCTCTTAAAACAGCTGATGCGGGTTATCTTACTCGTCGTCTTGTTGATGTATCTCAGGATATTATTATCAATGAGAACGATTGTGGAACTCTGCGGGGAATCAGAATGGCTGCACTCAAAGACAATGAAGATGTTATAGAAAGTCTTGAGAACAGAATTATCGGGCGTGTATCAATGCACGAAATCAAAGATCCGATTACTGATGACCACATTTGTGATGCAAATGAGCTTATCAGTGAGAAAATCGCCAAAAAGATTGCTGAAACTTCCATTGAAGAAGTTGAAATCCGTTCTGTACTAACATGCGAAACTGAACGAGGTGTTTGTGCCAAGTGCTATGGACGTGATATGGCACGTAATTCAATTGTTGAAGTTGGTGAAGCTGTAGGTGTTATTGCAGCACAATCTATTGGTGAGCCGGGTACTCAGCTTACTCTGCGAACATTCCACGTTGGTGGTACTGCTTCACGTCTTGAGTCAGATTCTCAGCACAAAGCCAAATTCGATGGTAAAATTGAATTTGAAAACATCCGTGTGGTTGAATACGATGATGGCGAAGAGATCCACAATGTTGTATTAAGCCGTGCAGGTGAAATGAAGATTGTTGGTGAAGACGGAAAAGTACTGAATACCTACAACGTACCTTATGGCTCTGAGATGCTTGTTGAGGAGGGTGATAAAGTTCCTAAGGGAATGCCTCTCTGTAAATGGGATCCGTACAATGCTCTGATTTTCAGTGAGCTTGACGGAACCATTGAGTACAAAGATATCATCGAAGAGATCACCTACACTGCTGATACAGATGCACAAACCGGTCACCGTGAGAAAGTAATTATCGATTCTCGTGATCGGTCACTGGTGCCAACTCTTGTAATTAAAGGTGCAGATGATCGTATCAGGGAGAATACTCTTCCTGTGGAAACGCACATTGTGGTTGAAGACGGTGAGAAAGTTCAGGCTGGTCAGGCATTGGCAAAGATTCCAAGAGCTGCTTCCAAATCGAAAGATATTACAGCCGGTCTGCCTCGTGTAACCGAGTTGTTCGAAGCACGCTCACCGAGCGATCCTGCAACCGTATCTGAGATCGACGGTATTGTGAAAATGGGTGGCCGTAAGCGTGGCTCTCAGGAAGTTATCGTTGAGAGTAAGGATGGTACAGATGAGAAGAGATATCTCATTTCGCTTTCGAAGCATATCCTGGTTCAGGAAAATGACTTCGTAAAAGCAGGCCAGGCTCTTAGTGATGGAACAATTCCTGCACAGGAGATCCTGAATATTCTTGGTCCATTTGCTGTACAATCGTACCTGGTGAATGAGATTCAGGAAGTTTACCGTCTGCAGGGTGTGAAAATTAATGACAAGCACATTGAAGTGATTGTGCGCACCATGATGCAGAAAGTTGAAGTTACTGATCCGGGTGATACGATGTTCCTCGAAGGCGACAAAGTTGACCGTTTTGAGCTTAATAATGTGAATGATGAGCTCATTGGAAAATTTGTTGTTACCGATCCGGGAGGAAGTGATCTAAAACGAGGTAAAATTCTCGACAGGCGTCAGGTTCGTGAACACAACAACGAGTTGATTAAAGATGGTAAGGATGAGCTTCAGACACGTGAAGCTGAACCGGCTATCTCGAAACCAATTCTGTTGGGTATTACACGTGCATCACTTTCTACAGAAAGTTGGTTATCTGCAGCCTCCTTCCAGGAAACTACCAAGGTTCTTACACAGGCTTCTATTGAGGCCAAGAAAGACCTTCTGAGAGGACTGAAGGAGAATGTGATTGTAGGCCATAAAGTACCTGCGGGTACAGGCTTGCTCAAGTATGATGAGCTTATTGTTGGATCCAAAGTTGATCTGGATGAAACCGATGAGGATATCCAGAAAGTGTTTGAAACACTTGGGGCTGATAATCCATCAGAAGAAGAGAACGACTAAAATCAAAGCCCTGGTGAGAATCAGGGCTTTTTTTTGGCCTGTATATCAGTAAAAAAAGAGAAGCCTATTTAGGCTTCGTTTTTTCAATATTATCGAGCAGTGCTTCGGCCTCTTTGATAAGGTCATCAGCACGCTTTTTTGCATCTGTTACAACGTCATCACTCTTTTGCTTCGCATCAGAGGTGAATTTCTCTTTCTCAGCCTTTAGCTTTTTAATGAGATTGTTGATCTCATCGCCGTAAGAGCTAACTCTGTAGGAAAGTTTGCCTCTTGTATTAGACCCTGAATCGGGTGCGTAAAGTAGTGCAGCAGCTGTGCCAATTGCAGCTCCTGTAAAAAATCCAATTATAAAACCTTTGCCTGATCTGCTCATATACTTTTTATTTTAGTTTTTATCTTTTTTCTAAATTATAAAAATTGAAGCGAAGTTTAAAAATAAAGATCACTTACTTCTGCCTAACAATTCTTTATATTCTAACGGACTTTTAATCTAACCACACAATACGAATGAAATTTTTTATTGATACAGCCGATTTAACTGAAATCAAAGAAGCGAATGATCTTGGAGTACTTGATGGTGTAACGACCAATCCAAGCCTATGTTTTAAAGTTGGTGTAAATGATTTTGAAGGTCACATCGCAAAAATTTGTGAAATAGTGGATGGGGATGTCTCCGCTGAGGTGATATCAACAACGTATGATGAAATTGTTGAAGAGGGAAGGAAGATTGCATCCATAGCAGATAATGTTGTGGTAAAAGTACCATTGATTAAAGATGGCATCAAAGCTATCAAAACATTCTCCGATGAAGGCATTAAAACAAACTGTACGCTCTGTTTTTCTGCATCACAGGCGTTAATTGCAGCTAAGGCTGGTGCTACATATATATCTCCGTTTATAGGCCGTCTCGATGATATATCAACAGATGGCATGCAGTTGATTGCCGATATTCGTCTGATTTACGACAACTACGGAATAGACACAGAGATACTTGCTGCGAGTATTCGTCACCCAATGCATTTTCTTGAATCAGCACGAATGGGAGCTGATGTGGCAACTATGCCTCTTAAAGTAATTGAACAACTGTTAAAGCATCCTCTTACGGATATTGGATTGAAGAATTTTCTGGCCGACTGGGATAAACTTCAGGAAAGTCTGAAAAAGTAAATTAACGATTGTGATCTCATGAAGAGCTACGGCTCTGCATATTCACTCTTTGATGCCTCCCAGCCGATAATTGCAGATTTACGGGTATTGCCCCACATATATCCACCAATATTTCCGGTAGATTGGATTACCCGATGGCAAGGAATCAGGTATGCAACCGGATTTCGCCCGATTGCTGTTCCCACGGCCCTATGGCTTTTCGGGTTTCCAATCTCTTTTGCCACACGCCCGTACGTGGACAAATTACCCGATGGAATCTTTAACAAAGCCTGCCATACGTTTAACTGAAAATCGGTTCCTCTCAGGTGACATTTGATTACAGAGAGTTGATCAGATCCGGCTTCAAAGAGAGAGAGTGCCCGGTGTTGAATTTCATCAATTTTCTCTTTGTATAGGGCATTGGGAAACTTTTCTCTGAGCTCCAACAGGCTCTGGTTTTTATCTTCTACAAAACCTAAATAGCAAATACCTTTTTCAGTAGAGGCCACCAGCATTATGCCGAACGGTCCGGCTGAAAAACTGTAATTGATAGAGAGGTTCTTTCCGCCGTCCCTGTATTCTGCGGGCGTCATCCCTTCTATGCTGATAAAAAGGTCGTGCAGACGACTTGTTCCTGATAATCCACTGTTTACTGCTGTTTCAAAAAGGCGGGTATGCCGATTACTTTCTAGTAAGTGTTTTGCGTGACCAATACTTATATATTGAAGAAATTTCTTCGGGGTGGTACCGGCCCAATCACTAAATAACCTGTGAAAATGATGCGGACTCAAGTGAACATGTTTCGCAATATCTTCAAGTGAGGGTTGCTCTTTGAAATTAACATTGATAAACCTGATGGCCCTTGCCACCAGCTGGTAGTGATGCAATGAATCTGTTTCAAAACGTTCCATATGAGAAATATCGGACCAATTTTTAGGATATAAAATCCGAATCTTGCGCTTTCTTTAATTAATATGCTGCCAGATGGTATAAATAGTGCCCGGGTATTTATTTACCGTTTTCACAGATCAGATTTTCCGCAATAATTGCAGATGACAAAACTCCTGGCAGTCCGGCCCCGGGGTGTGTACCTGCTCCTACAAAGTATAGATTTTTAACATCTTCACTACGATTATGCGGACGGAACCAGGCCGATTGTGTAAGTATTGGTTCAACTGAAAATGCGGAGCCTTTAAAACTGTTTAGTGTATCCTGAAAATGCAGTGGATCGATATAATGTTCGGCAACCAGGTTCTCTTGCAGATCTGGCAGGTAATTATCCTCAAGAAACTGCATGATTGCATCACGGTACTTGGGTGCCATCTCATTCCAATCGGTACCGCTGTCAAGGTGAGGAACAGGGGAGAGAACATAAAATGCTTCATGCCCTTCAGGGGCCATCGATGGATCTGTAATCGTTGGCATGTGGAGATAGAGTGAAAAATCGTCCGACAGTTTCTTGTCATGAAAAATATCTTTCAAAAGGCCTTTATAGCGTTCACCCAGTATGATATTATGATGTGCAAGTCCTGAATCGAGATATCGTTTCTTGGTGCCAAAGTAGATCACAAAAAGGGACATACTATACTTTGTTCGCTCTATTTTTCGGTCGGTATATTTTTTACGATGCTTTTTGTTGATCAGATTTTTGTATGTAAAGGCCACATCAGCATTTGAAACCACAACATCGGCTTTGTGGATGTCACCGTTTTTTAACCGAATGCCTTTTGCTTCTCCATTCTCAATAAGAATTTCGTCGATTTCAGAGCTTAAATGAATTTTGCCACCCTGATCCTCAATCAGGTCAACCATGGCGCTTACAATGGCGCCTGTGCCGCCCATGGCGTAATGTACACCCCACTCGCGCTCCAGATAATGTATCATCGCATAGATGGAGGTGGTATCGAAAGGATTGCCACCTACAAGGAGAGGGTGGAAGGAGAAGCATCGCCGGAGAAAATCGTCTTTGATATACTGTGAAACATATTTATAAACCGATTTGTACGACTGCAGTTTTATCAGATCAGGCGCTACTTTCAGCATATCTGTAAATTTAAGAAACGGCTTATCAGCAAGCTCTATAAAGCCTTTGTCAAAAATAGCTTTGGTTGTGCCGAGAAATTTTTCATATCCATCAGCATCTTCGGGACTTCTTTTTTTGATCTCTCCCAGCGTAAATTCATGGTCATTATTGTAATCAAAGCTCTTTCCATTATGATCGTAGATGCGATAGAATGGATTACACGGCACAAAATCAATGTAATCTTCCCGTTTTTTACCCGCAGCTTTGTAAATGTCATCGAACATAAATGGAGCTGTGATTACTGTTGGGCCGCCATCAAACTTAAAGCCGTTTACTTCATAGACGTAGGCACGGCCTCCTGGCTTATCTCTCTTTTCAAAAATGGTAACATCGTGCCCCTGTGATAGTAATCTTGATGCTGTTGCAAGGCCTCCAAAGCCGCTGCCTATAACAATTATGCTCTTTTTCATGATCTGATTTTACGTTTAAATATTGAGCCTGAATAACTAAAATAGATCGAAAATAAATCCTTAAAAAGTAAGAATTTTAATTCTCTGCCTGCTTTACAAATCCGTTGATGCCCCTATCTGCCAGTTGATTTCTTGCCCTTCTGGCTTCCTCAACAGTTTGATAAGTGCCATAATAGACTCTGTATACGATTTGCCCTGCAATATTTACTCTCTCAACTCTTGATCCGGACACCCGGTTTGACTCTGCATCTGCATCACGCCTGTTTTCGAATGAAGCGAGTTGTACCGTGAAGGTTTCTCTGCTGCTGATATTTTGAGAGTTCAGTGGACGGTCTCCCTCTTCTATTAGATAAATGCGTACGGGGGCGGTACCGGATTGAATCATATCAATTTCTTCTGCTGCTTTTCGCGATAGATCGATGATACGGTTACCAACATACGGTCCGCGGTCGTTTATTCTCACAACCACAGTTTTTCCATTGTCTGTATTTTCAACACGTACAATGGTATTAAATGGAAGTGTACGATGTGCTGCAGTTAGGGCATTCATGTTGTACGTTTCTCCATTGGCAGTTGCCCGGCCATGAAAATCGGGGCCATACCAGCTTGCCGTGCCATGACTGATGAAGCGAACTGATTCATCAGCAGTAGTTCGGCTAACTATACCGCATGAAGATAGAAATAGCATCGAACTGATTAAAAAAAGAGATGCGTAAATCGATTTAGATTTTAGTACCATTCAGACCGTTAGCAGATGTGCTGTTTATTAATAGAGCTAATTTACAAAGATTGTAATTACAATCTGTAATGAACTTCTATTTTTAGAAAGTGTTTCTAAAATGAAAAAATATTTATGACAGTAACAATTACTCTAATCGTCATTAATGTGGTTGTTTCTCTTGCAGCTCTTTATGTAAGTCCTAAGTTGCTTGAAAAGGGGATGTTAAGGCCGTACAGAACCCTGCGGAAGCAGACGTGGTACGAAGTGATTACCTCCGGATTTCTGCATGCAAATCTCTCACATCTGCTGGTTAATATGTTTGTTCTGTTTTTCTTCGGGGTTGTGATGGAGCAGGTTCTGGGAGTGTTCTACTTTACGGCTCTCTACTTTAGTGGTCTGTTGTTTTCATCTATACCCTCATTGGTTACTCATAAAGATAACCCCGATTATGCTACAATTGGCGCGTCCGGTGCAGTTGAGAGTGTTTTGTTTAGTTACATTTTTATTTTTCCCACAGAAAAACTCATATTGATTCTGTTACCAATACCCATTCCTGCCTGGTTTTTTGGATTAGCATTTTTGGCCTACAGTGTTTTTGAAGGGAAGAGGGGTGCAGGAAATGTAAATCATGCCGCACATATCGCAGGGGCAATTTGGGGTATTCTTTTCCTGATTCTGTTTGTTCCCAATAGTGTTGATCATATCCTCACAATTTTCGGGCTTTTGTGAAAATAGAAGGGTTGATTCAGACGGAACCAACCCTTTAAGCAGTTAACCGTTCTTATCCCTAAACTCTTTCATGAATGAAACCAAGGCCTCAACACTTGAGAGTTCACACGCATTGTAAATACTTGCCCTGATTCCGCCAACACTTCGGTGGCCTTTAAGAGCAACAAGATCATTTTGAGCAGCTTCGGAGAGAAAAACCTTTTCCAGCTCTTCATTCCCAAGTCGGAATGTCACATTCATTTTCGATCGGGCCTCTTTTTCTACTGTGCCGCGATAAAAATCATCACGATCAATTTCATCATAGAGTAGATTTGCTTTCTCATCATTCATTTTCACAAAAGCATCCAATCCACCTTTCTCCTCAATCCAGCCCAACACATAATTAACCATATAAACAGCAAATACAGGTGGTGTATTAAATAGTTTATTTACATGTGTATTGTAATTCAATATTGTGGGGATTGCTTCAGACCGCTGCATCTCCAGGAAAGTTTTTCTAACCAGTACAACTGTTACACCGGCAGGGCCGAGATTTTTTTGTGCTCCGGCATAGATAAGTCCATATTTGTCGAGATCGAGCGGCCGCGAAAGAAAATCTGAGGAGGCATCACAAACAAGTGGTGCACCGCCATTTTCAGGTTCTTTTTGAAATTGCGTACCAAAAATGGTGTTGTTACTTGTAAAGTGCGTATAGAGTGCACCATCGGCAAACGTAAGCTCACTATCTGAAGGAATATGTGAGTAATTTCCCTCTTTCCCGGAGAAAGATGTGTGAACGGATCCAAATAGCTTTGCTTCTTTTATCGCTTTGGCCGACCATGCACCGGTATCGATATAATTGGCAATGCGGCTGCTGTTCAGAAAGTTGTTAGCAACCATCATGAACTGTGAACTTGCGCCTCCCTGCAGAAACAGAACTTCCCAGTCATCATCAGCACCCAGAATGGATTTTAATCGGGCGGCTGCCTGCTCATTTATTGCAGTATATTCCGGGCTTCGGTGACTCATTTCTAAAAGCGAACTGCCTTTGCCGTGGTAGTCAACCAGCTCACTTTGAGCTTTTTTGAGAACTTCTAACGGAAGTGTTGACGGTCCTGCACTGAAATTGTGTACACGTTTCATAATATTTTCTGTTTAAAATGTGTGAACGATTAATCCTGATTTAATTTTTGGCTCGAACCAAGTTGATTTTGGTGGCATCAGTTCACCCTTATCTGATACATCCAGAAGCTCTTGTATACTTGTGGGATACATACTGAATGCGAGATCTGCCTTTTTGTTGTCAACCAGTTTTTCAAGTTCAGCAGTGCCGCGAATGCCGCCAACGAAGCTGATATTTTCGTCCGTCCGGGGATTTTCAATGCCAAACATGGGTTCAAGAACACCATTCTGTAACCTGGCAACATCAAGTGAATCTACAACATTATTTGATGATGCTTCCGGCAGAGTCATGTTCCACCATTTACCTGAGTAGTATACAGAAACAGATCCTTTTTCAGCAGGTGATTTATCGGTGGTTTCCGACAGATTAAAATCTGTCTTCAGTTTAACAAACTGTTCTTCAGATACATTTTTTATCACCCTGTTGTAGGGTAAGATTCTCATCTGTTCCATGGGGAAGAGCACAACGGGAAAGTATTCGAACTCCTCTTCACCGGGGAATGTGTTTCGTTCATTTCGTAACTGCTCTGCCACTCGGGAAGCACTTTTACAGCGGTGATGTCCATCCGCAACATATAGATGATCAATAGAAGCAAACCCCTCTACAAAATCAGCTGTATCGAAGGTTTTCCAAACTCTGTGGGTAACATCACCCTCACCCTGATGCTCAATTAGCGGCTCTTGGGTTAGCGTAAGTTTTTCAATAAGGAAAGTGATGTCGGCAGTATCCCTGAAGGTGAGCATCACAGGTTCGGCGTGTGCGTGTTGTGTGAGAATATGGCGTGTACGGTCATCCTCTTTATCCGGTCGAGTAAGCTCATGCTTCAGAATGACATCCTCATCATAATCCTGAACAGATGCACATGTAAATACTCCGGTTTGGGTATGGCCGGCAGTTTCGAGCTGATAAATATAGATTGCATGCTTCTCATCCTGAACGAAGAGATCTGACTGAAGAAGATTGTTCAGATTTTCTGCACCTTTTTGATAAACAGACTCATGGTTAAAAGGAGTGCCATCAGGAAGGTCAATTTCTGGACGAATAACGTGCAAAAAACTGTGAGGTTTGCCGTTTGCCATTTCAGCAGCCTCTTCAGTACTAATTACATCATATGGAACGCAGGCTACTTCATCAATTTTATCTTTAATTGGAAGCCAGCCTCTAAAAGGGTGAATAGTTGCCATTAAATCATCATGTTTTATTATTTTTAGATCAGCCTTTATTATACAAACTCTTTACCTTTTGAGTGTATATAAATCGTAAATAAACAGGATAAATTACAGTCATGAGCGATAACACTTCATTCAACAATGATAAACTGAACCCCGATCAGCAGCAGCAACTTTTATTTATGATGCTTATACAGCAGCACGAGCAAATTGCAATGATGGGGCTTGGCAAAATTAAAAATCCGGCAATTGATAAGATCGACAGAGATCTGAAGTCGGCTAAATTTGCGATTGACACCCTCGTTACACTTGAAAAGTTTACTGAGGGGAATCTTCCGAAAGAACTCTCAAGTTTTCTGAAACAGACTTTAACCAATCTGCGGCTAAATTATGCAGATGAGAAGAAAAAAGAAACGACATCAACTGAAGGTAAAGATGGTGAAACGACCAATGCTGAGAATTAAAGCGGCGGGTGGAGTACTTTTCAGATATAAAAATTCTCTGGCTGAGATCTTACTCATCAAACGTAATGGATTTTGGGATTTGCCAAAGGGTAAAGTAGAAAATAGAGAATCCATTGAAGAAGCAGCTATTCGGGAGGTTGAGGAGGAGACAGGTGTGGAGAATATCTCCATCAAATCGTATCTCTGTGAGACTTACCATGAATATGTTCAAAATGGAACTTCGTACGGGAAAACTACATACTGGTATTTGATGGATGCTAATGGATTCAATGGAACCACAACTCCCCAGTTAGATGAGGGTATTACAGAGACAGAATGGGTTCACCTGAAAAAAGCATTCACAATTGCACATTTCGAAAACCTGAAGAGCGTAATTGGTGAAGCTCACAAAAGCCTATACAAATAAAAAAAGGCGTGATGGTTTGCATCACGCCTTTTAAAAGTCTTAAAACTAGTTTTTAGTTTTGCAGTCTGAAAAAGATCGGCAAACTATACTGAACTCTTACCGGCCGGCCACGCTGCATTCCAGGTCTGAATTGAGCCTGACTTACAACTCTGAGTGCTTCTTCATCAGCACCGCCGCCAATTCCGCGAATAACTCTTGGATCTTCTACTTCACCACGCTCATTCACGATGAACTGAATATAAACTCTTCCCTCAATTCCGGCTCGCCGTGCCATTTCAGGGTAGCGAATTTGACGCTGTAACTCTCCGAGGCCACCAATTAATTCCGGCATCTCTTCTACAACTACGAAGAAATCTTCTTCCGGCTCATCTTCAGCCGGTGGAGGTGGTGGAGGCATACTGAGTGAACCACCAAGATCGAGATCACCACCAATGTCGATGTCTACATCTTCAATAATTTCATCATTTGGCACCTCAACAGGTACAGGCTGCCTTGGAGGGGGTGGAGGTGTTTCGATTTGGCGAGTCTGGATAATTTCTTCCATCTCAACAACTTCCTGTTCATCTAATACGATCTCTTCTGGACCAAGGCTTGTAATATCGATTCTCACCGCTACGATGAAAACCACTAAAGTAATCAGTAAGCCCAGCTCAAGAAAAACTGTATAATAGTTCCTTAAATCAGCATCTGGTTTTTTTCTTTCAATCATTTTGAGTGTGTTGTTTTGGCTAATGTGAAATCAGGATGAAGTATAATTCATTTTCATCTATTTTTCCAACGAATAAATGTAATTAGATATTATCATTTTATTTCTTTGTTCACACTTACACTGTTTTCAAAGGGATATCTTCTTTTAAAAATTGCAAGAAGAATAACTGCGGTGAGGCTGCCAAGGGCATCTGCTAGTGCATCATACATGTTTCCATTTCTTCCATAAGGTAAAACTTCTTGGGCCACTTCTATCATAATTCCAAATGAAGTACCTGCAATAAAAATGGCAATCAAGCTTACATTGTATTTTTTTACAGATATCAGGTAGAGGCCAAAGAGAAATGTCCAAACGAAGAACATGGAAAAATGGCCCAGTTTATCATATTGATAGAGGCTTGATGAACCGAGGTTTTCTGATGGCATCAGTGTGAAAAAAAGTATTGCAGCCGTTGTAAAAAACAATAAGAGGTTAACGATCAGTCTGTTCTCAACAAACAATCGTACAGCAGTTTTAATCATAGTAGGTTCTCCGGGCCGATGATATTTTTTTTACTTAAAGACGACAACGCAGCATAAGTTTCATAAAGTGCACGGAGAGTTCCTGTTAACATACTCTTATCAATAGATATGTTTGCTGAGATACTGCCTGCAAGTACATCCCCAAAACCGGCCCGGTTAAACAGTGCAGTGCTGTAACCTGTTATGAACGGTGTGTAATCAGTTGTGGCAAGAAATGCAGGGCTCCCTTTAATTAAGAGATTGCAGGGTTCATTTTTTGAAAACTCAACAGCCCAATGGAACCGATCGGCATCATCATTGTAATTTGAATTCAGCCATTTTTCGGCCTCTCCCAGATGAGGTGTCAGAAGCCATTTCTCCTTTTTTTCTATTGGAAACGTTTTGAGCTCGGACCAGGCTGCCAAAGCATCGGCGTCGATTACTGCGTTGCCAGTATATTCGTTGAGAAGTGAGGTAACTAATAATATTGTCTCCGGCTGAATGCCCAATCCAGGGCCAATCAACAAAATACCTGCTTTATTTTTTATAGTTGATAAGATGATTTGCAGATGCTCCGTTTTGAAAACGGCATCATTATCACTGCCCACTGCAACTTTAATGATTTGAGGTAAAGTAACTTCGTAAACAGGCAGAAGTTTTTTGGGAGTGTATAGAAAAACAGCGCCGGCACCGCGCTTCCAGGCACTTTTTGCAGCCATAATAGCTGCACCCGTCAACCCTTCTGAACCGGCTACGATATGAACAACACCGCCATCATATTTGTGATTTGGAGTGTGTTCTATGGCTGGAAGGGAGTCATATAATTTACTATCAATTAAAGCGGCACTCTCTTTAAGTACATGTTTAGGGAATGGTAAGTCAATCAAGACAATTTCACCACAAACTGTGGGAGCTTCAGAAAAATGGAACCCAATTTTTTTTGTTCCAAATGTAAATGTTTTGTGTGCCTTTACAGATGCGCCCATTATTTTACCTGAGTCTGCATTTAACCCAGATGGTATATCCATTGAGTAAACGGGCAGGCCCGAAGCATTCATCATTTCAATCGTGTTCAGAAGAGGGCTTTTGATGGTACTGTTCAACCCGGTTCCAAATATTCCATCCACTATGTAGTCAAAAGTGGAGAGATCTGCATCATTCAGATTCTGAATAATTGAAACTGAAGCTCCATGATTCCGGAGTGATTTAAGCAGCCGAAGGTTTTTATCGGAATCGGGTGATAGCTCATCCGTGCCAAAAACCGGATAGATTGTGGCGGAATGGTTTGCATCATTGATGAGATATCTTGCCACAGCTAGTGCATCACCGCCATTATTACCTTTTCCGCAAATAAAAAGCCCTCTCTTTTGCCTGTTCTGAAGGGCGATAATATGGCTTGCCGCTCCCTTAGCCGCAATCTCCATCAAGGTAAATCCATCGATGCCAAACTCTTCTATAGTTTTTTGGTCTGCCATGCGGCTGTTTTCTGCAGTATAGAGTTTA
Organism: Balneolaceae bacterium; assembly: GCA_020832415.1. Taxonomy (GTDB): domain Bacteria; phylum Bacteroidota; class Rhodothermia; order Balneolales; family Balneolaceae; genus Rhodohalobacter. The sequence goes on from JAFIES010000147.1 coordinate 22,563, forward strand.
CACTCTGCGGGTATGTGAAAAGGTGAATCCATGAATGGGTATTAATACGAACGTGCAAAAAGAACTTTCTTAGCGGATGGTTTTCCTGTAACCATGCATTTACCGGGTGAATCATCTCCATTCAGAGGGATACAACGAATGGTTGCTTTTGTCTCTTCTTTTATTTTAAACTCAGTTTCATCAGTGCCGTCCCAATGAGCGTAGATAAAACCGCCGTGCTCAATTATCTCTTTGAACTCATCATAACTATCTGCGTGTCGGGTATTGTCTTCACGGCGTTTTTTTGCTGCTTCAAAAAGATCGTTCTGAATGGTTTCGAGTAGTTTGGTTATTACCGAGCCAGAACCCTCAATGGGTATGATGTTTTTTTCGAGCGTGTCGCGGCGTGCAACTTCAATGTTTCCATTTTCGATGTCTCTCGGGCCAATCGCAATTCGGATGGGTGTTCCCTGTGCTTCATGCTCGGCAAATTTCCATCCCGGTTTGAAGTTGTCTCTGTCATCAAGCTTAATGGATATACCATTCTCTTTTAGTTCCCGGATCAGTGGTTCTGCATAGTAGAGAGCTTTCGATTTTTGATCGTCATTTTTAAAAATAGGGATGATTACAACCTGCGTTGGGGCTAGTTTTGGTGGCAGAACAAGGCCATTATCATCAGAATGAGTCATAATCAGGCCGCCAATTAATCGGGTTGATACACCCCAACTGGTTGCCCACACGTATTTATGTTCTCCGTCGCTGTCCTGGAATTTCACATCAAATGCTTTTGCAAAATTTTGCCCGAGAAAGTGTGAAGTACCTGCCTGCAGGGCTTTACCATCCTGCATCAGAGATTCGATACAGTAGGTGTCAATCGCCCCGGCAAAGCGTTCCGATTCTGTTTTTACACCGGTAACAACAGGCATGGCCATGTAATCTTCGGCAAAGGTTCTGTACACTTCGAGCATCTGCAAGGTTTCTTCAACCGCTTCCTGCTCGGTGGCGTGGGCTGTGTGCCCTTCCTGCCAGAGAAATTCCATCGTGCGGAGAAAGAGACGTGTGCGCATTTCCCATCGTACAACATTTGCCCACTGATTGATAAGAATGGGTAAATCCCGGTAAGACTGGATCCAGCCCCGGTAGGCATCCCAGATTATTGTTTCAGACGTGGGACGAACAATCAGCTCTTCTTCCAGGCGCGAATCCGGATCAACCTCTACACCACCATCCACACTCTTAAGGCGGCTGTGCGTAATAACAGCGCACTCTTTTGCAAAACCCTCAACATGCTGTGCTTCTTTTGATAAAAATGATTTGGGGATAAAGAGAGGGAAGTATGCATTTTCATGGCCGGTATTTTTGAACATGGTATCAAGAACACCCTTCATGTTTTCCCAAAGCGAGAACCCATTTGGCCGAATAACCATACAGCCACGCACAGGGGAGTGGTCGGCCAGTTTCGCTTCTTTAATTACATCCAGATACCATTGTGAATAATCGTCTTCTCTGTTGGTGATACGTTTTGCCATGTTAGCTGCTATTGCGTAAAAATTTTAAGTTTATCTATTTCTTTGATAGCACTTAAGATAAAAAATGATTTACAAGCGAACTGCAAGACATTGTGAAAATCCGAAATTTATATTTCATCATTAAATAGAAAATGTCTTATCTTGAATGCTCTGCAAAAATGGCGTGGTAGCTCAGGTGGTTAGAGCGTCGGATTCATAACCCGGAGGTCGGCGGTTCAAGTCCGCCCCACGCTACACAAAGCCTTGTAAGGTATTACCTGCAAGGCTTTTTTTATGATAAACAGGTAACTATTCAGAAAAAGAGGGCCGGACTAATGATCAAACAGAAGAGGGGACTCAATTTTTTTAGTAGTGCATATAAAAAATTAGCAGCACTCCTTTCAAAGAGTGCTGCTAAATATCATCTACAGACGGCTATTACCCCATTTGCAAATTTAACATAATTGGTTCAAGTGGCACCTGCAATAAGTATTAGATCGTAATTTTTATACGTATAACTACGTAGAAAAGCAGCGGCTTATCGTAACCCGGCCTCTCTCATGGCATAACGAACCAGCGCAGCGGTATTTTTAATGCCCAGTTTATTCATCAAATTTGACCGATGAGTCTCTACAGTTCGCGTACTGATGTAGAGCATTTTGGCAATTTCAGCACTGGTGTAACCATCAACAATCAGTTTGAGAATCTCTTTCTCTCTTTTGGTAACACTCTTTTTATTTCCGGCCAGGGCCGATCGTTTGGTGTGATCGGTATATTGACTGATCATTATTTGTGAAACTGACTCACTGAATGCCTGTTCGCCGGAATGTACTTCTCGAACAATTTTTATCAGTTCTGAGGCCGGAGCATTTTTTGTGAGATATCCCATCACACCCGCCTTTAATGATTGATTCAAATGAAAAAGATCGGTTGAGTGGGTAAGTACTATGGCCAGTACACCCTGATTGATCTCCTTCATTTTATCCATAATCTCATGGATGTTGAGGTCGGGGATGTTGGAAGAGAGCAGGCAAATGGAGTTGGGGTGCGCTTTAAAAGCCTGGATAAGCTTCTTTCCGGTATCAACACTTTTTATAATTGAAAAATCGGAGTGAACAGCGAGCGCAGTTTCAATCCCGAGCCGGTAAATGTCGGTGCTTTCAGCGATTAGTATTTTTATAGTGTCCATTTGCTAACCCCGTCTTGTGCAGATGTTAACAGAATATAATCGATTATTATAAAATGTAAAGTATTTTATTTCTTGGGGTCTTGGCCGGTTACGATCCAAAAAGTATATACAGACCCATTATGGCTTTCAGGCTCCACAAGACAGTTCGTATTGAATTAGAGCGAACCAGCCGGGTTACAATCTTTGAATCGTATCCTGAGGCGAGCTTGGAGTGGATGGGAACCTGAATGAAGAATGTAACAAGCCAGATCAAAACTACAATAGAAAAGCCAAGTAAGTGCAAAGTATGATCAGTTTGGTAAAAGAATGCCAAAGAAAAAGAAGTGACAAGCTCTGTGATCATCATCGGTATAACGAGAATAGAAATTCTGAATCCATGAAACCGGATATGCTCACCAAATTTCTCTTTATCAAGCCGATGAAACATCGGATAGTGCACAAGCTGAACTGTCCAGATGAGTCCGCATAGCAGAAATGTTGAGAATAGGTTGGCGGCAAGAATCAGTTGCATCATAAAACTTTATCCATGAAGTAAGCGAATGGTTCTCAGATTACGTATTTTTGACGATTCAAAAGGAAACGACAATAATTTGATTTAATCAACAGATTTTTATGAGCTGGAACCGAACCCATACCTGCGGAGAACTTACAAATGAAAACAAGGGAGAGGACGTAGTACTGAACGGCTGGATATCAACCCGGAGAGATTTGGGAGGCCTCATTTTTATTGATTTACGCGACAGATATGGTATTACCCAGGTGGTTTTTGATGAAACCAATAAAGAACTGCATACAAAAGCAGAGCAGCTTCGTAACGAGTACACCATTGGTATCAAAGGGAAAGTAATTGAAAGAGATGAGGAGACCATCAACCCGGAAATGAAAACCGGGAAAATTGAGGTAGAAGTATCTGATCTGCATGTGTATTCCAAAGCAGAAACTCCACCTTTTGAGATTAAGGATGGTATTGCCACCAACGAGGAGACCCGCCTCCGATATCGATATTTAGATCTGCGCCGTAACGATATTCAGAAGAATTTACTTCTTCGGTCGAATCTCTATCACACCATTCGAACATTTTATCATGACAGATTCTTTGCCGAAGTTGAAACTCCCGTGCTGATGCGTTCAACCCCAGAGGGTGCCCGGGATTACCTGGTTCCCAGCCGTGTGAACGCAGGCAAGTTTTTTGCACTGCCACAGAGCCCGCAAACTTATAAGCAGCTACTGATGGTTTCCGGCTTCGATAAGTATTTTCAAATTGTGAAATGCTTTCGTGATGAAGATCTTCGCGCAGACAGACAGCCCGAGTTTACCCAGGTGGATGTGGAGATGTCGTTTGTGGATGAAGAGGTGATCTACTCAACACACGAAGAGCTAATGGCACTTCTCTGGAAAAAACATCTTAATGTTGAGATCCCAACTCCTTTCCGGCGATTAACCTACAAAGAGGCGCTGGAAACCTACGGTTCAGATAAACCCGATCTTCGATTTGGCCTTGAAATCAATGATCTGTCTGAAATTGTAGCAGATTCTGATTTTAAAATTTTCCGGTCAACTGTTTCAAACGGCGGTCGTGTGATTTCGATAACCGTGCCGGGGCAGGGTGCATTAGGGCGCGGAGCTCTCGACAGGTTAACGGAAAAAGCTATTTCGCAAACCGGTGCAGGTGGCATGATTTTTATGAAACACAATGAAGGTGAAATTACCTGCAGTGTTGGCAAGTTTTTGAGTGATGAAACCATGAAGGAAATGGCGGAAAAATCAGGTGCCAATGATGGCGATCTGGTACTTATACTCGCAGGCCCTGCTCCCGATGTATTCGAGCAAATGGGGGCGTTGCGATTGATCGCTGCAAAAGATTTTGAACTGATTGACAAATCGAAAACGGAATTTTTGTGGGTAACGGATTTTCCTCTATTTGAATGGTCCCGTGAAGATTTACGCTACTATTCACTTCACCATCCGTTCACAGCACCGAATGCCGACGATGCCGGGCTGCTTGATGATTCACCCGAAAAAGTGAATGCACGCGCATATGATTTGGTTCTCAATGGAAGTGAAATTGGTGGCGGCTCAATCCGGATTCACGACACGGATCTTCAGCAGAAAGTATTTGGAATACTTGGTATTGAAGAGGAAGAAGCGCAGAATAAGTTTGGATTTCTTCTGGATGCATTCAGATATGGTGCCCCTCCGCATGGTGGAATTGCTCTTGGCCTCGACAGAATTGTAATGCTGATGGCTGGTGCTCAAAGTTTGAGAGATGTTATTGCATTTCCGAAAAACCAAAAGGCACAAAGCCTGATGGACAATTCACCGGATTTTGTGGATGAAAGCCAATTGAAAGAACTTCATATTTCACTCAGAAAAACAGCACTGAGCGAATCTTAAAATTATAAAAGGGTTACGTTTGAAAACAGCAGGAATTGATGGTTGCAAAGCCGGGTGGATACTCATCACATTTGATGATGATCCTGAATACAAAATACTTCGCACTGAAGATGAGCTAAAGCAGGAATTAACAGCTGCTGACCTCACCTTTATTGATATGCCGATAGGGCTTGAAGATGAAAATTACACCCGTAAGTGCGATGAGCTGCTTCGAAAAAAACTGGGTGCGGATTATGCATCAAGTGTTTTCAGTCCGCCTATTCGTCCGGCACTTGATGCGCCTTCGTATGTGGAGGCAAGCATGCAGAGTTACGAATACACCGAAAAGAAACTGACGATCCAGGCGTGGAACATCACCCCAAAAATCAGAACTCTCGATCGTTTTCTATCGGATGAGCCGGAATTGAGCAAAAAAGTTCTGGAAAGTCATCCCGAGTTATTGTTTATGAATTTAAACGGGGGCATGATCTATCAAAAGAAGAATACCAAGAAAGGGCTTCGCCACCGG
>JAFIES010000148.1 GCA_020832415.1 Balneolaceae bacterium
TGATTGTTATCAAATGTGGTCTTTCTCTTTTAGTATATCTGACGATGACCAATTCAATCAAGCTTATCTCGATCCGCGCTGAACATGACTAACAACTCAATCAGTCCAAAAGCGATTCCGGCAACAAACAACTGTAATACAGACTGAAAGAGAAAAAAGAGTCCGGTTTGCGGGTCGAGGTGTTTGATAAAAACTTCAATCAATATCCATATTCCATCAGAGGTTATAATTAATGAAGCTGCCATTAAAGAGAACCGGGAATTGAATGATTTGGCAGCTTTATTGAAATCGGATTTGAACTGTACAAGTTTTTTAATGTAATATTTTTCTACTCCTCAATTGCAAATAACTCTGCTGCGTTTCCCCAAAGTATAGCATGTTTATCTTCATAAGATAGATATTCAGCCTCACGAATTGTTGTGACAGAACGACCAATAACTTCAGGCCAGGCCATTTGAAGAGTTCCGAACATAATCTTGTCGTTTCCGGCCGTTGCTACAGCTTCGCTCAGTAACCGGTTAAAAAGTTGGTCTCCCAACAACCAGATCGCAACGGATGTTTCCATATAAACATTTGGATAGGTTCCCAATATGTATAGAGCTTCATCGAAAAATGGCCAGCCCATATGCATCATCACAATCTTCAAATCGGGAAAATCAATAATCACATCCTCAAGTAATAAAGGATTAGCAGTACTGATCTTAAATGCCGGGCTTAATACCTGCTGTGGATTAGGGCCAGAGAATCCGGTATGAATGAAGACGGGAATCCCATGTTTTTGGGCAACCTCGTAGTAGGGATAAAGATCGGGTGTATTTAGTGGTATACCACCATAGATCAATCCCAACTCACCCAATGCAGCATATTTACCACTTATGATATTCTTTTCAAACTCCAGAGCTGCTTCTGAATGATCTTCCAATGACAGATCCGGTTCGTAGGAAAGCAAGAACATCTCCGGACGTTTATCAAATAAAGCCTCTTTGTAAGTGCCATGGCTGAGTGAACCATAACGAACATTATTTATTTCCATCTGCTCAATACTCAGGTGGAATAGTTTTGCACTGTCAGCCACCAATACACCATATTTTTCAATACGGTGGATGCCGAAGTCGATACCCTCCATAGCGCGTTCGAACCAGGCGGGATTCACTCCTTGCATTGCTACATCAAATACAGGAATTTGGTTATTTGGAGTAGGTTGATCCTGTGAAGTACAACTGAATAAGATAACACAGACAAGCGATAAACAAGTGAAGAATCGTGTTTTCATAGACTCTCGTTTAGCAGATTAAACGAAAATATTCTCTTAGATACAAATCAAGCGACGGTAGATTATGAAGCAACACTATGGCATAATGTAAAAGATTCAGGATATAAGATGTAGAAGAACCTATAGCGACAGCACTTAGTGCTACGGTAAAAATTAAAGCGTGCGGAATATGTGGCAGTGATTTACACGAATACCTGTTTGGCCCAATTTTTATGCCTGTTCGTGCGCTTCATCCTATCTCGGGCGATGTAGTACCGATAATTATGGGGAATCAGTTTGCGGGTAAATCGCTGTAATCAGATTAAACTATCTCAGTTATTAGCCTTTAAAATCGTGCTTTCTATGAGCACCATCGCAAAATGGTTTATTGGATGAATGGCCGCAGCGACAAAATGCCGTGGTTTTACTCTTTGTTTCCTCGCTGCCATCGGGTTTAGTGATCTTTATCGAACCGTACACAAGTAAGGGACCGTTTTCCATGACTTCAACTAAAGTATTTTTTTCTTCTTCCATATTACTGTTTGCTTGATAATTATTGGTTTTTGTCCTACAGCAACTTAATGTAAACGATAAGCATTCATTTGACTGCCAAAAAAACGGGATTTGCTTTCATGATGATTTCACACTCTTTCCAGAAATTGTCATCACTTTGAAAGACGGTTCAAATGCACTGATTCTGCTAATATTGATATTGCCGGCCATCAAAAGTGTTTTGAGCCTGAAGAGAAGCAATTCCCACAGAATATATTTTTTGTTATGAAAAACCTGTTTGATGTAATTGATCGGCAAATTGCCGGCTATATGTATAAAATCGGATTACCCGCCCTCAGAATTTCTTTGGGCATTATTTTTATCTGGTTTGGAGTTCTGAAAACCATAGGGCTTTCTCCTGCTGAGGGGCTGGTTTTAGCTACCGTTAACTGGATGCCGGTTTTCAGTGCGGGAATTTGGTTATCTGTTATTGGATGGTGGGAAGTTGTTATCGGGGTATGCTTTCTGTTCAAGCCCACACTGCGTATAGCCATCGGATTGCTTGCCTTGCAGATGGCCGGCACATTCCTTCCACTGATTATCCTTACTGATGTCACTTTTCAGGCCGGTCACTTCCCCTATGCACCTACCATGGAGGGCCAATATATCATCAAAAATCTGCTGATAATTTCAGCAGCCATTGTTGTTGGTGGTTCCGTGCGAAAAGACTAAGTAACAACTTTTCTCAATCTGCGCCTTTACAAGCAGAAATTATTGATCTCAAAAAAACAGATTGTATAGGATAGTGTTTACATGTCCATATGGTTCAAAACAGAAGGGCCTGGGCTTTCATAAATATTCTGAAGATAAAAATCATGTTTTCAATGACTTTAGGGACACTTCCTATTTACTGTTGTAATGATTTTAGCATAGCAATTTCCGAGCTTTGAAAAGCTTAATCTTATTGATCACTACCGGGCTGCGGCGATCAAAAGCATTCTTCAGCAGATTTATGAGTCCAGCCGTGATGCCACTTCTTCACTTAATAAAAAATTCTCCACTCCAGTCCACTCTATTTCGGGGTATCTGTCATTATCATAGTCCTTAAAAATAACCCTCCCCTCCATCATATCTCTCATGTATTGCATTCCTTGCCATGCCGGGTACAGCTCTTGTTTCGATGGAGAGAAAAATCTTGTCACTTTTATAAGAACATTTAAAAGGCCAATTCCACCCGGGCGAAACAGCTTGAACCGTTGACCGGTTATTTTTGTCAAAAGTTCAACAAAATCGTTGCAGCTCAGCCTGTCCCCTGCAATTCTCAAATATCTGGGGGTCTCTCTGTCGAGGGCTGCTTCTGCGGTAAACTCCGCAATATTCAGGGTTGTGGTAAATTCCATTATTTGATCAGGATTTCCCCAGCAAAGAATCCTTCTCTGTTTAAACAGAATCAGAGGCATATCGGTAGTGAGCAGCTCCATAAAAGGGCCATTGAATATCGTTGTCACTTCAATTGGTTTGCCTTCTAGATAGCTATGAAAATCTCTTCTCCAGTCTAAGTTCCTGTTTTGCCCTTCAACCAGGTTTGTGAAATCAATCGAATAATCACTTGGTATAAATCGTTTTACATTGGCCTCAATTGCTGCATCTGCTACAATTTTTTGCGCATCAATAACGGTTTCTTCCAACCCTGCCAATGCCGATACAACACATCCGGCTCCCTTACAATACTTTGCAATCTCAGATCGGTTGGTCATGTCAACCCGGTGTACTTCAACGCTCTTTTCGCGCAGGCCGATAACTTTTTCTTCATCGGTTTCCATCCGAACAATTGCAGTTACTTTTGCGCCTTTTTTGAGAAGTGCATCTGTTATTTTTCCACCCAGGTTACCGGTTGCGCCAACAAGTACTACTCTTTGCATCATTTATTTATCTGATTTTTAGTGAGAGGAGCTTTATTTCAGTTACAATGAATCAGATAATTCGGGGAATCATTCATTCCAAATGGTTCATTTCATGAGAAATCATAAACCACATCATTCATCGTGTAAATGAGACATTTATGATGCTGTTGCTCCTTTTTTTAAGCCGCTCCTCGTTTATTTCGGGCCAGTTTCACCGACTCTTTGCCAACAAGTTCACGCAAGCCTTTCAGCAGTTCGTTGCTTGGTTCCACAACAAACTTTCTCACATTCATTTTAATCGGTTTTTTGGCGTGATCTGATTTAACCAAAAGCCGTACCGGTGTCTCCCCTTTATGAAGGCTGAAGAGTGTGGCCATTTGCTGCAGGTCTTCGCCCGAAAGGTCGCTTGTTTGAAGGCGAATGCTCAGCTCGAGCTGTGCCTGGAATTTTTCCCTCAAACTTTCCACCCGCTCCAGGCTGTTGGCAATAATTTTTGGCGCACCGTCTTTTTTGGTGATGGCTCCATCAATCAGCAGTATCGTATCCGGTGCTATCATTCCCTGGTGGCGATCGTACACATCACTGAATATGAGTGCTTCTGCACTCCCTTTTAAATCTTCAAGCTGCACAAATGCCATCGGGCGTCCTTTTCTGTCGGTAATTCGCTTCACCGCCGTTATGATACCAATCACTTTAACTGTTTCACGGTCATTCAGGGAGGCAAGCGTCTCTTCAGAAAGCGTATGGCTTGCAAATAGTTTTGAATCTTCACGATACCGATCGAGCGGATGGCCGCTCAGGTAGAAACCAATCAGTTCACGCTCTTTATTGAGCCGTTCGATATTACTCCACGGCGGACATTCACGCAGTTTCGGCTCACTGAGCATCCCGCTACCGCCGCCCGATCCGCCAAAAAGGCTAACCTGATTGAGCCGCTCCTCTTCCTGTTTTCGGGAGGCGTAACTCAGCACATCTTCAATGCTTGCTAAAAGCTGTGCCCTGTTAGGGTGCATGGTATCAAATGCGCCGGCCTGTGCAAGACTTTCAATCGTTTTTTTGTTGCAAACGCGGGTATCAATGCGGGAGGAAAAATCGAAAATGCTGCGGAATTGTCCCTTTTCACCCCGTTCAATGACTATCTGCTCAATCGCCGCGGAGCCTACACCTTTAATAGCTGAAAGTCCGTACTGAACCCGGCCATTTTTGGCGATGAATTTACCCTCTGCCGAGTTGATGTTGGGCGGATCTACCGGAATACCGATGCGCTGGCACTCCTCAATAAAGAAACTCACTTTTTTGATGTCGCCCATATTGTGGCTCAACACCGCGGCCATATACTCTGCCGTATAGTTGGCCTTAAAGTACATGGTTTGATACGCCACTACAGAATAGGCGGCCGAGTGCGATTTGTTGAATCCATACCCCGCAAACATCGCCATCTTATCGAATACAGCTTTAGCGGTTTTCTCATCATATCCCTTTTCGGTGGCCTGCCGGACAAATTTTTCCTCTTCCGGTGGCAGCAGTTCCGGCTGTTTTTTACCCATTATTCGCCGGAGAACATCCGCTTCTCCAAGCGAGTAACCACCCATTTTCTGAGCCACAATCATGATCTGCTCCTGGTAGATCATAATCCCGTAGGTGGGCTCGAGAACATCACGAAGATCATCATGATCGTAAACCACCTCCTCTTCGCCATGTTTACGGCGAATGTAATCGGGGATAAACTGCATCGGTCCCGGCCGATAAAGCGCGTTCATCGCAATCAGATCGTTGATGCCTGTTGGCTTGAGCTGCTTCAGATATTTCCGCATTCCGTCCGATTCAAACTGGAAAATTCCCACCGTTGCGCCCTTTTTGAACATCTCGTACGTGGGTTCATCATCCAAGGGGATATCATCAAGATTGTACTCTTTTCCATGATTCTCTTTCACATACCCGATTGCTGTTTTCAGGATGGAGAGCGTCTTGAGGCCAAGAAAATCCATCTTCAGCATTCCAGCATCTTCAATCACTTTCCCATCAAACTGGGTAACATAGAGATCGGCATCTTTAGCCGTACAGACAGGGATATAATTGGTAAGCTTATCCGGTGCAATAATCACACCGGCAGCGTGAATACCGGTGTTTCGAACCGAGCCTTCCAGTGTCTCGGCCATCTGCAGGGTACGCCCTTCAAGCGAATCAGACTCTTTGATCTCCTTCAGCTCTTTTACGCCTTTGATGGCATCTTCCAGGGAGATTCCGATGGTATCAGGAATCAGTTTTGCGATGCGGTCGGCATCGGGCAGGGGGAGATCGAGCACCCGGGCAACATCACGCACAGACGATTTTGCCGCCATGGTTCCGAACGTGATAATATGCGCAACCTGATCTTTGCCATATTTATCCACCACGTAATCGATCACCCGCTGGCGTCCGTCATCATCAAAGTCGATATCAATATCGGGCATGGATACCCGCTCCGGATTCAGAAATCGCTCAAAAAGAAGATCATACTCAAGCGGATCGATGTTTGTGATTCCCGTACAGTACGCCACCACCGAACCCGCGGCCGAGCCCCGCCCCGGCCCCACATACACATTCATCTCTTTCGCAGCGGCAATAAAGTCCTGAACAATCAAAAAGTAGCCCGCAAAACCCATTTTTTTGATAATATTCAGCTCGAGATCGATCCGGTCGTGAATTTCATCATTCAGTTCATCGTATTTCTCTTTTGCCCCTTCCAGAGTGAGATGGCGCAAATAGTCATCCTCTGTGGTAAATTCGTCCGGAAGTTCAAAGTTGGGGAGAATCACATCCCGCTTCAGCTGAATCGGCTCAATTTTATCGGCAAGTTCGGCTGTATTTGAGATCGCCTCGGGCAGGTCGGCAAATAGTGCCTTCATCTCCTCCTGCGTTTTGAAGTAGAACTCATCATTGGGAAAGCCGAAACGCCGGTCTCGCCCCTTGCCGATTGGGGTTGAAATCAGGTCGTTATTGTCGATACAGAGCAGGGCGTCGTGCGCTTTTGCATCTTTTTTGTCGATATAAAACGTATTGTTCGTAGCGATGATCTTTATGCCGTACTTCTCTGCAAATTTCAGAAGAACGCTGTTTACCCGCTCTTCCTCCTCAAGGCCGTGGCGCATCAGTTCGATGTAGAGATCCTCGCCAAACAGATCGTGCCACCACTTCAGCGCTTCCTCAGCAAAATCTTCACCTTTATTCAGGATCAAATCGGGCACTTCACCCAGAATGCCTCCGGTAGTGGCGATGAGTCCCTCTCTGTATTTCTCCACCAGTTCGCGGTCAATCCGCGGAAATTTATAGTAGTATCCCTCAACAAAACCGAGCGAGCACATCTCGGCAAGGTTTCGATATCCCTGCATATTTTTTGCGAGAAACAGCTGCTGATAGCGTTTGTCTTTATGGTCGCGGGTGAACCTTTTCTGATGACGATCTTCCACAAAGTAGGCATCCAGCCCGATAATCGGCTTAATTCCCGCCTCATTGGCCGCTTTCGTAAAATGAAACGCACCGTACATATTGCCGATATCGGTGATGGCAACAGCTGGCATACCATCATCCACGGCTTTTTTAACGATCTCCTTTACACCCGATGCCGCCTGAAGTACCGAAAATTTTGTGTGATTGTGCAGATGAACAAACGGCGAATCCACTTTTTTGCCCGTACTCTCAACCGGCAGATCTATCGTTTTTGCTGATGTCTCTTCCTCCCCGGTAATACCGCGCCGTTTCAAATCCTCCACTTTTGGCATATAGTGGCCGGAATCAATTTTCCCGGCTGGACTAACCGGTGCCATACCCGGCTCAGAGGGGAGTTGCGGCTGAATCACTCCAATGCGAACCAGCTCCAGAAATGCCCGGGCGGTCGCATCCACATCGGCCGCAGCGTTGTGAGCCTCTTCAAAGCCCACCTCAAAAAGTTTATCGTGAAGTTCGGCAAGAGTTGGCCATTTATAACGCCCGCGGCCACCGGGAATGGCACAAAATTCTGTGGATTCGTCTTTTGTGTCGATCGCAATTTTTTCGGTAAGGGGATTCTCCCTTTCCATCCTCAAATACTCCGATCCCATAATGCTGAGATCGAACTCAAGATTGTGCCCCACAACAAATGTGCACTTCTCAAGATCACGGCTGAAAAAGTCCATCACTTCGCCAAGCGGAATCCCCTCGCGATGCGCCCTTTCTGTCGAAATTCCGTGCACTTTTTCTGAGTTGTAGGGAATGGTAAATCCATCGGGCTTAACGATATAATCGCCCGAAGAGATCATTTTACCGGTTTCATCATGCACCTGCCAGGCAAGCTGAACACAGCGCGGCCAGTTGTCAAAATCGGTCAGCGGTGCTGAATAATTCTGGGGAAGGCCGGTTGTTTCTGTGTCGAAAATGAGGTACATACGAGGGGATCAGATTGCTGGTTTTGCGAGTTTTTTTGGTAGCGGAAATATACTAATCAATGAGGTGAAAACTGAATCAAGTTATCCACATTGGCAGGGATATTGTCATGCTTTAAACCTGCTAAAGTTATCAGTACTACAATTCGATTTCAGTAGTTTTGAACTGATTCAATTACAGTATGAAGGATAGTTTTCAGACTTCCTTATTTTTTAAAATCTCCCAGAATCCGCGGGGCGAGATAATTTTAATTTCCTCTACTTCTTGAGAGATTACTAAAAGATCCTTATCTCCCGTCACTAAAATATCCGCTTTCGCTCTGATTGCTGATTCCAAAACCCAACGGTCGTCATCATCCCTTACATTGTATTCAGAAGCAGTTTCCGGAATTGGTTCAACGTGGTGGTTGCGAAGAAACTGAACAACGGCATCAATTTTTTGCTCCGGCAAATGGAGTTTCGTTGAAAGTACACGCTCCAGCTCTATGAGTACATATTCACCGGTCATCAGGTGATGGTCAGCAAGAATGATTTCAAGTAAGTCAGCGCATAATCCACGTGCCGTAAAAGCACTTATCAACACATTCGTATCAGCAAATATTTTCATGAACCTTTTCTATTTGGAAACCTTGTTGATTAGAAATAGCGACGTCTAGATCTGCAACATGATGCTACCCAGGAATAATCAACAACTTCAAGAAACTTCACGAAATACATCTTCATCCGTAAGCCATCCCTGCGCTTCTCCATAAGGCAACAGTTCTCTGCGTAATTGCTGAAATGATTCAATGGATAACTGGCGCTTCAAGGCCTGACGAACCAGTTCACTTTTTGACCGGCCGGAACGAATGGAAGCCTCTTCAAGAAGCTTTTCAAGATCTTTATCAATTCGAATGGTAAGCGTGCTGCCCATAGTCTTATTCTTTTCTTTGGTGTATTGCAATGTAATACATCATGAACGATCAATCAATTTCATTTCGTGTGATGAGTGACTTTGGCATAAACCGTTCACAAAATTACTCCCAAATCAATCCCTAAAACCTGAACCCAGTTCATTTAAATACCACCGCCAGTTTTCGAGAATAATATCCCGCGAAGCGAAGAAATTGTCGTTGTGCCCGCCTCTCAGTTCCACGAAGCGTTTTGGCTCTTCAAGCAGCTCGTACAACTCTCTGCCATGGTGGTAACGCACAATCTCATCGTTCGGGCTGTGCATGATCATAATCGGATACTTTCGCGAGTGCTGAACATACCGGTTTGTGGGAAACTCATATCTTGCAAGCCGTGAAGGCACAAACGGATACACATCCCTCACCATAGCCCTCAAATCTGTAAAGGCTGAATCGAGGACAAGTCCGCCCAGATTGTACTTTGTTCCGGCATACGCAGCCACAGCCCCGCCAAGCGACCGGCCATACATGATGATTCGATTCTCAGCATACCCCTTTTCATTTTTCAAACCCTCAACAACCGCTTCAATATCTTTGTACAAACCGCGTTCGTTCGGGCGTCCGTCACTTTGGCCATACCCGCGATAATCATACATCAGCACCGAAGCGCCGGCATCCAGAAGTGTCCGTGCAATGTCGATCCGATAGCTGATATTTCCTGCATTCCCATGAGAGAGCACCACAACAAATTCGGCATTGCTGTTTGGAAAATACCAGCCGTGTACGCGGATGCCATCATCCGTTTCCACCCAAAAATCTTCCGCTTCAACCCCTGCCGACTGCGGAGTTTGAACAAATCCGGACGTTGGCATAAACAGCAGCTTATTTTGAAACAGGAACATCAGCACCAATATCAGCAGGTATCCCCCTGCAATTGCCGTTAAAAATGAGACCATCGGTTTTAATTTTTTCATATTGGTTTATGATGATTATGGGTCATCGGATTTTATATTAGCCATAACTGTCCAAAACGATATTTGAGCTTCAGCAAAATCAACTGCGCACCTTTCCGAGAACCAATATAATGCCCCCACAGATTTCTCGCAGACGGGCGCGAACGAACTCGCTGACGAACGCTGATGATTCTACTGACAAACCACTATCTGCGCACCTCTGCGAAACCTTTTGCGAACCTCTGCGAGAAATAATCAAGAGGATCCACTTTCGTTCTGCAATAGAATCTATTCGAAATGAACAGAAACGATGATTTTTTTGAGCCTTAAAATTGGGTTGGACAGTTGTGATAGTAACAAAACTTCAATATAAAATGAACCATTCAACTAATCCGTTATATTTGAATCCATCTTACTGAAACTCCCCAATAACTTCATGCCTGCTTCCATCGGGAGAAAGAATACTATTTTTAAGCAGAAACCGATCAACATGAAATGATCCGGTTGTACTAATTTCATTGAGAAGTTCTTCAATATTCCGGTCTCGCCCGCTGCCACTCTTTCTGCGTGCGAGGGTAATATGGGGAATAAATTCCGGATGATCAGCTCCATCCCCAAAACTGCGAAGCTGTTCTGAAATATTCGATTGTAGTTCCATAAGTTTATTCGATCTTTTAATTCCTGCCCATACAATTTTCGGGTTTTTCTGATGCGGAAAAACACCAGGTCCATTCAATTCAAGAGTAAATCGATCGAAAGGAATGCCACTCAATATATTCTGAATCCGGTTGAGATCTCCCCCGGAACAATCACCCAAAAACAGCAGTGTGATGTGGAGCTGTTCCTGTTTCGTTTTTCTCCAGCCGGGCAGATCCGGCACACGCTCATCAAGCAGTGCCTGTAACTCCGGTGGTATGTCGATGGCAACAAACAGCCTCATCGTTTCACTTTAAAACCGTGATAGTTTTCCGGCGGGTCATTAATCGGGATCTCTTCAATCTCCGTAACTTTTGCGGTAATGGGTCCGCTGCGAAGTCTTTGCATCATCTCACTCACTGCAGAATCTTCTCCCTGAATAACGGTTTCAACTGTTCCATCGCTCCGGTTGGCTACCCATCCATCAATCTCCAGTTCGTTGGCCTGCTGAACTGTAAAATATCGGAAGCCCACACCCTGTACCCTTCCATGAATTTTAAGATGTTTGCTAATCCTCATACATAAATAAAAGTATTGAAACGTTCTACGTTCAAATCATTTAAAAACATTGTTATTTGATGTTTACTTTAATCAATCTCTATATTAAAATCTAAAAGAAGATCCCTTTGCACAAGTAAATTAATGAGATATAAAATACTTCTTTTTTTGATGCTGACATTTTCGAGCGGTCAGCTTTTTTCGCAGGGGATACCTGATGAGATTACACTTTCCGGTACAATCACAGAGCAGGGCAGCCAGCGCCCGTTGCAGGGAGCTACCATCTATGTAGAAGAACTGGAGCGGGGAACAGCGGCTGATGAAGATGGATTTTACACCATTACCTTGCCGCCCGGCACCTACTCCATTCGGTTTCAGTTTCTTGGAATGAGAACCAAAACTGTGCAGGTTGAGCTGCGAGAATCTCAGCAGCTTGATGCAGAACTGGCAGAACTTGAAATGGGCCTTGATGAAATTATTGTACAAGGAACCGGTTTTTGGGACAATTTGAGAGGTGCCGTTACCGGTGTTGAAGTTGTTACAATTCGGGACCTTGAGCAGTTGCCGCAACTAATGGGTGAGGTGGATGTTATCCAGTCACTTACGATGCTCCCCGGGGTTCAGACTGTTGGTGAAGGAGCGTCAGGTTTTAATATACGGGGAGGGCGCGAAGATCAAAATCTTGTGATGATGCATGGTGCTCCGCTTTTTAATTCGTCACATGTTCTTGGACTTTTTTCGGTCTTTAACCCCGACGCAACCGATAGTTATGCTTTGTATAAAGGCCACATGCCTGAACGATACGGCGGGCGATTGTCATCCGTTCTTGACGTATCAATGAGAAACGGATCATTTGAAGACTATTCTTTTGGCGGTGGTTTGGGGCTCTATTCGGGAAGGCTCATCGCTGAGGGGCCCATTATTAAAAACAGAACATCGTTTCTAATTGCAGGCCGGGGGGCTGATTCCGGAATTGTCTTCAATCTTGCGGGCAAAAACCGTGATCTGGCGAGAACCTCTCTCCCGCTTGAAATTTATAACAGCACTGCCAGATTTTATGATGGAAACGCAACATTAACACATCGGATAAATAACAATCACAGTTTGGCATTGTCGTTTTATGGCAGTTACGATTTGTTTCAGTACTCTGATGAGTTTGGTTACTCCTGGAATACAAGAATTGCAAGCCTGAACTGGACAGGAACTTTTTCTGAAAACCTCTTTTCTGATTTTTCGGCAGTTACCAATTCTTATCGCAGTAACTGGTTTACACCCTCCGGTCCTGATGCATTTAAATTGGGTACCGGCATACGTTACTTAAATCTCAAAGAAACGATTACGTATACCGGTTTTGGGAGGGCAGCAATTTATGCCGGTGCTGAATGGATTCGTTATTCCAGTGATGATGAAACCATAGAGCCCTTCAATGAGCTGTCTGCTGTAGATTTCAGCCAAGTCAACAAAGATACAGGGCGGGAAATGGCAATTTTTGCGGGTAATGAAATTGATCTGACCGACCGATTGCTCGTACAGGCGGGTGTGAGGTTTTCATTCTACAATCAGCTCGTGCCGGGAACCGAATACAGATACAGCGATGATCAGCCACGATCCGTCTCATCAATTACCGACTCAACACAATTTTCTTCCCGTGAAAAAATGGTGAGTTACAGCGGGTTTGAACCCCGGCTTTCATCACGCCTCATATTAACTGACAACAGCTCCGTGAAACTGAGTTACAACCGAACACGGCAATATATTCATCAAATTTCCAACAGTGCTTCACCTACACCGGCTGATATCTGGCAGATGAGCACCCGCCACCTGCCGCCTCAAAAAGCACACAATTATTCAATTGGATATTATCAAAACATTTTCGGACAAAATCTGGAAACATCGGTTGAATTTTATTACAGAAACATAGAAAACCTTGTTGAATATATTGACTTTGCCGATCTGTTTTTGAACAGCCAAATTGAAACAGAACTGATTACAGGCCGTGGCAGAAATTTTGGCAGCGAACTCTCCGTACGTGCAACCGGCGGCAGGTGGACCGGATGGATCTCATATTCCTACAGCCGATCGTTTGTGCAAGTGAAAAGTGAATTTCCCGAATCTCAAATAAACAGTGGAGAGTGGTACCCTTCCAGTCACGATCAGCCCCATCACCTCAACCTTATTGCCGTTAGAAACATGGGTGAGAACAGTGCATTTTCATTCAATTTTACATGGAATACAGGCCGCCCATTTACAGCTATCAGCTCAAACTACCTTGATGGAAGTACCACTGTACCCGTATTTTCTGACAGAAATGAACTCAGGATTCCGGATTACATACGCCTTGATATATCTTTCACCATTGCAGATAACATTTGGAAAAACAGAACCGTAAATCCGGACAGGCGTATTTCCGACAGTGCCAACTTTACTCTTTACAATATCCTGGGTCGCAAAAATGCTTTCTCCGTTTTTTATCAAAGAAGGCCTTCTGCTTCGGTGCCGGCATCCTACAAGCTTTCCGTATTGGGTGCGGTAATACCATCATTCACCTATAATTTTAACTTTTAAAACCCGGCATGAGCCTCAGGCTGATCATACTCTCCATAGCTTTTTTAGCCGTTTTAGCAGGTTGTATCAATGAGATAGAATTTGATACCGAGCGCACAGAAGGACAAATTGTGGTAAGCGGAAGTATCTACGACAGACCCGGGCCCTATCAGCTTGAATTGGGTATAACCACACTTGAATCAACCATTCCCATTCCGCTTTCCGGTGCCCGGATAACACTGTTTTCAGGTGATGGAAAATCTGAACGATACAAAGAGACAGGTGACGGATTATACGAGCTGCCCGGCAGCGTTGTGACCGGATCACGCGGGGAAACATATCATATAGAAATTTTACTGGCCAATGGAGCCATCTACCAATCCATACCTGAAACCATTCCGACTGTGCACAGCCGTGATTCTACATATATTGAATTGGAAAACAAACAGGAACAAACAGCAACAGGAGGTTTCCGGGAAGTTCCAATAATCTCTGTTTATACAGATACTCATATCCCGGAATCATCTGAGCCTCTCTATATTCACTGGAGTGTTTACAGCAAATATTCATTCCGCGAACGAACCCCAAGCAGTCCTTTGGCTCCCCCGCCAAATACCTGTTATGTAACCACTGACCCGGTTCCACAGGCCATTATTTTATTTTCAACCGAAAATCCCGGAAGCCGGAATATTGAGCAACAACTTATGGCACAAAAACATATTGTTTCACAAGAGTTTTACCGCAGGCACTATTTCAATGTAATCTCAAAATCTGTGACGGAACGAAGGTACAATTATTGGCAGCAGGTTGATGAAATAATTAATCAGACAGGAACCATATTTGACTCTGCTCCGGCAACACCAAAAGGGAACTTGTTCAATCCAAATGATGACCAAGATCAGGTATTTGGATATTTTGAGGCCGTGGCCATTGATACATCACGTGCATTTGTTACAAGAGGCGATCTTCCGTTTTTCGTTTCCAATCCATGTTCCGGCTTCAATCAACCCCCTGCCTGCGATAACTGTTTGCTTATTGAAAACAGCACACTTGAACGGCCATTTTATTTTTAATCTTTATTGATTTGTTCTTTTCTTAATTTGCATATCACGTAACAAACTTTACGCTATAAACAGACTCAATGACTCTCACACAACTCTCCTACATCGTCGCAGTTGATAAATACCGCCATTTTGCAACAGCAGCGGAAAAAAGTTATGTAACACAGCCAACTCTGAGCATGCAAATTCACAAGCTTGAGGATGAGCTCGGTGTTACCATTTTTGATCGTACAAAATCACCGGTTATTCCAACTCCCATTGGTGAGAAAATTATTGCTCAGGCACAAGTTATACTGAAAGAGTCGCGCGAGTTAACCGATATAGCTAATTTCAAAGAGGATGAACTTCGGGGTACATTTAAAGTGGGTATCATCCCTACTATTGCTCCCTATCTGGTGCCGATTTTCTTACGATCATTTTTGGAAGAGCACCCCAACGTAGATATTGTTATTGAAGAAGTTCTTACCGGCGACCTGCTTGAACAGCTCGCGGATGATAAACTCGATGCAGGAATTATCGCCACCCCGGTTGAACAAAGTTTTATTTACACCGAAGATCTTTTTGTAGAACCCTTTGTGGGATACCTCTCTTTAAACCATCCGCTTATCGACAAAAAACAGCTAACGGTTGATGATCTTGACAGATCCAATATCTGGCTGCTGAGTGAAGGCCACTGTTTTCGCGATCAGACTGTAAAGCTGTGCAAAGAGGTGGATAAGAAGAATCGCGCTTCCATAGAGTTTAAAAGCGGCAACCTGGAAACTCTCAAACGGCTTGTTGAGCAAAATTTTGGAATGACCCTCCTCCCCTGGCTGGCTGTGCAAGAGTTTGACGGCAAGTGTGCCAATGCCGTCATCAAAGAGTTTGAAGACCCCGTACCATCGCGAAAAGTGCGTTTGATTTATGGCCGAAAACATATCAAACCGACCATCATCCGGGCATTTAAACAATCTATCTGCGATTCTCTTCCCGATCTGCTTAAAACAGACAAGAAACGCGTGCTGATTGAGTGATTGCAATTTCTGTGATTTTGCTCATTCCGATCTTTTTCGATTAAGAAACCATCTTTCCCAAAACCTTATTTATGGAAAATTTTTCTGCCCAGTGGTTCACTGCCTATTACATATCTCTTGGTGCACTCCTGCTAAGCTATGGCGTTTATCTGCTTGTTAAATCCTCAGCCATAGAAGAGTACCTGAAAACCGTTGCTGCCGATTCAAAACCACCACGTATCTGGAGAACGGTTTTAAAATATCTTCTGCTATTCACCATTCCGGGATTCATACTCTCCTTTTTTCCATTCTCTTGGGTTGAGCTGCTCTTCTCTGTCTGGAGTTTCTTTATCATTTTTATGGCAGGGCAGCTTCTTGTTCTCTGGCCGCATACATCGAAAGCAATACTGGCAGGTGGCGAACAGGTTCGAAAAAAAATACGTTATGTTGCTGCAAATATGATCACCATCGGCCTGATTCTCTTTATGCTGACCTATTTACTGCTGGAGCGAACTCAGGCTGTTTAATAAACACCATTTGAGCACGGCTCAAAATGAAATTCCAAAAAACCGGATATCACGGGCTCTATTTTCCTGAACTTGGCATCAGCCTGGATGGATATCACCCGAAAGCAGCGTACACTTTTGTGAGCCACGCCCATGCAGATCATATGCCTCGCAACAAATCTACACGGGCGTATGCCAGCAAGCCCACATTGGAGCTGATGAAACTTCGGGGGTTCCGGGGTAAAGAAAATCCAATAGCATTCGGCGAGCCTGTAGAGACCGACAACTGCAGAATAACTCTTTACCCGGCCGGGCATATCCTCGGATCAGCAATGATTTACATTGAATCAGATTCCGGCACACTTCTCTACACCGGAGATTATCGCACACCTCCATCACCCGCTTCAGAAGGGTTTGAAGCTCCCGATCATGCTGATTTTCTTATCACGGAGGCTACTTTTGGCCTTCCGATTTACCGATGGAAACCGTATGAAGAGCTCACTTTTCAGATACAATCATTCGCTAAAGAGTCACTGGAAGCGGGATATACCCCAATCTTTTTGGCGTACAATCTGGGTAAAGCACAGGAGGTGATGCATCTCGTGGCGCCGCTCGATCATCCGGTTATGATACACGGCGCCGGGTATAAGCTCTGTTCTGTGTATGATAATTATGGAATCGAACTCGGTAATTACTCTGCTTACGACAGAGAAACCTGTGAGGGAAAAATCTTGATTGCTCCGTCATCGGCACTTTCAAACGGGTTTGCATCCAATCTGAGAAAAACACGCGTCGCTTACTGCTCAGGCTGGGCGGCCAATGAATCGCGCCGCACTCAGCTCACGGTTGATAAACTGATTCCCATTTCTGACCATCTCGATTTTTTTGAGCTGATAGCGTTCTGCAAAAAACTAAACCCGAAAAAGGTTTACATCACACATACTCCCAATCCTGCGGTTGTTCAGCATTACCTCGATCTCGAAAACATCGATAGTGCACATCTTGAAATGGAAGCAGAACCTGAGGATTAAATACATGAAAGCCACATTTATCCGGTTTTGTGAAGTGATTCAGTCCATCAGGCAAACACGCGGAAATAACGCGAAAATCAGGCTTTTTGCGGATTACATGGCGGGGCTGGAGTCCGATGAAGAGTTAAATCTTGCAGCACAGTTTATTGGTGAAGGTGCATTCCCGGAACTTTCAGGAAAGCGAACCTCGGTTGGCAGCCGAACGAGTGGATTAGCCGCTGCTGAATTTTGTGAGATTGATTATGATAAGGTTTTTAAACCGTGCCGTACAGCAACCGGAAGCAGCTCTGAAACCATCGAACGGCTGATGGAGAACATCCCCGCTGCAGTCGAAAAAAGGAACCCGGTAAAACTCACGCTTGCAGAGGTACATCAAATTGCTGAAAATCTTTATCAGGCTTCCGGCCGGGATGATAAAAAAGCCATTTTGTGGAGTGCCTGGGAGAGGATGTCGGCCATCGAGATTAAATATTTTATACGGATTTTAGGCCAGGGCTCACTGCGGATTGGGTTTGAAACGCGCAGTGTCATCGCATCCATTGCAAAAGCGTTTGAAAGCGACCGCGAATCGGTACGGTATGCCCATATGATAACCGGAAGCCTGGGCAGAACAGCCATTCTTGCCAGAGAAAACCGCCTTGATGAAGCTCGCTTCAAGCTGTTTCACCCCCTTTCGTTTATGCTCGCCTCCCCTATCGAAAGCAGATCGGTGGAACAGATTGAGGAGTATGTGGCAGAGGAGAAGTTCGACGGCATGCGGGCACAGCTTCATACAGATGGGAAAAAGGTTAAAATCTTCTCGCGCGATCTCAATGATATCACACGATCCTTTCCTGATATCGTGAATTTTTTCACTAAACGGGAACTGCCGCCTGCTGTTTTTGATGGTGAAATCTGTGTCTATAAAGATGATATCATCCTGCCATTTCAGCTGCTCCAGAAGCGAATGGGCATAAAAAAGCCCGGAAAGAAAATTCTCAATCAGTACCCGGTTCTATTTATTGCTTATGATCTGCTTTACACGAATAACAGGCCCATTTTCGACCTGAAATTAACCGATCGAAGAGCCCTACTTGAGCAGATCACAGGGCAGTTCAATGTGCCGATTGCTTCTCAAAACAGCCTGACCGGTACCGATGATGTTGAAACACTCTACAACCGGGCGCTTGAACATGGAAATGAAGGGTTGGTGCTTAAACTAAAAGAGAGTGCTTATGAGTATGGGCAGCGCCGGAAATCGTGGCTGAAGGTTAAAAAACCGGGCGGATCATTCGATACAGTGATGATGTATGCCCATGCTGGCAGCGGCAAACGCGGCGGCACCTACTCTGATTTTACTCTTGGCATATCTGTGAAAGATGATGAGCGCTACGAAGAAGAGTTCATCCCCATTGGCAAAGCGTATGGCGGTTACAGCGATGACGAGCTGAAAAAAATGAACCAAAAAATTAAAGAGCTTACAGTTGAACGGTACGGACCAACGCTGGGACTACTCCCGAAACTTGTCATTGAAATTGAGTTTGATGAGATCCAGATCAACAAACGAACCAAAGCCGGTTATACACTTCGCTTCCCCAGATTTCGGGCAATCCGATGGGATTTAGGCCCGAATGATGTAAACACCCTTAAAGATGTGGAGGCATATTATCAACAATCACTGGAAAAAGAGCGCTTGCCACAGCATAAAAACCCCTCCTTTACATTTGGATAGTCGCTGGCCGTCTACCTGATAAAGATTAGAGTTTTTAAAAGTTGGATTTTTAATGATGGTTATCTATTCTAACATATGATCTTTTTTTAACAAACGTGAGTTTGATTTAACATATAGAAAGAATCGTCAGTTAGAGCGCATCCCGATGCAGTTCAATATGACGGGTTCAGTCATATTGTTCATTTTTATATCGAACTCAAGTTAACAAAGATCATTTCATTCAGCTACACACCGCCGTTAACGTTAATTTTGCTCAGCTTCCGCGTTTTATGCTTCAAAACGATGATCAAATTTTACTGGCAAAACTCAGGTCCGGATCGGATGATGCCTTTGAATTAATTTATCATCAATATCACAAACGCCTCTACAGTTTAGCATTTAAGTATTTGAAAAGTAAAGAGCTCTCGGAAGATGCTGTACACGATGTATTTGTAAAACTCTGGGACAACCGGCAATCGGTAAACAGCGATATTAAAAATTATCTCTTCTCATCGGTGAGAAATCATGTTCTGAATATGATCAGAAACAATAAGAGAAAAATTCTGAAACAGATTCAGTTTGAACAGCAAAAGATAAAGCCCGTGAACCGTACAGAAGAGGTGATTCTCTACTCAGAGTACAGGAAAATCCTGATGCGCGGCCTTTCGGAATTGCCCCAGGGCAAACGCGATATCTTTCAGATGAAATCCGAAAAAGAGATGACGAACAGTGAAATTGCCCAAAAAATGGGAATTACTGTGAATACGGTTAAATCTCAGTATTACCACGCTTCGAAATTTATTAAAGAGTACTTAAGTGAGCATGCAGATATACCCCATCAAAAAGCTGCAAAGAGCTAATCAATTTGCCCACTTTTCCTGAATTCGTATAATTTTTTCAACAATTCAAGATTTTTCACCACACTTTTTAATAGTTGTGGTGTCTTACTTTGTAACAGCTAAAAAATTACGCTTTTTGGATAAAGAACTGCTACAGAAATTTTTCAGAAATCAATGCACCACTGCAGAGATGAAGCAGGTGTACAACTGGTTTAAAACCGGTGAGGGTAAAGAGTATTTTGAGGATCATCTCGACAGGGACATCCGCCGCTATTCGAATAATGACAATCTCCTGCTTACACCCGATGTTCCATCTGCAAAAATTTTGTCAAAAATTAAACAAACCCGTCGCAGCCAAAGCAGGTATCAGCCGCGGAATCAGTCGGGTTGGAAAGTTAAAATTGCAGTAGCTGCCATCATCTGTATCGCATTATTATCAGGGACGTTCATCTACCAGGGAAGCACTACAGCTCATTCAATGGATAATGAAATTACATATCGCACCTTTAGTACCCTGGATGAACAACACCGGATTATCTCACTCTCTGATGGCTCTCAGATTCGCCTGAATTCAAATTCATCGCTCCGGGTGCCCGAAAATTTCATCTCTGCCAAACGCCATGTTATTCTCAGTGGTGAAGCCTGGTTTAAAATAGTAAGCGATCAGGAAAAACCATTTTCTGTTCAGGCTGATGATGCTACCATACACGTTTTGGGTACCGAATTTAACATCAAAATGGACGAAGCTGCCGGAAATATTCAGATCGCTGTATCGGAAGGTGTGGTAGCATTCGAGAGTGGAAATCAAATTGATAACGAAGGAATTCGTGCTACTCTATCAAGAAACAATTTTGCGCTTTATTATCCCGGCACCGAGGAAATCATCATAGAAAACACCTCCGTCATCAACTACCTGAGCTGGATTGATGGCACACTTTTCTTTTACGATGAGCCCCTTTGGCAGGTGAGTCGAACATTAGCACGGCTTTATAATTACGAATTCAATTTTCTTGATGATAATGTGAAGCAACTCACACTGAGTGCCGATCTCACCAGGGATGAACTCCCTGAACTACTGAGTATTATTTCGCAAACACTGAATATCGATTACGTGATGGACAGTTCTGCGAAAGAAATAACCTGGACTTCAACTAAAAACCAACCATTAACAAACCACAGCGAATGATGAGCAACGTTACTAAAACCAAATCTCTATGGTTACGATCATGGATTTGCCTTGCCGTTTCCGGATTTCTGTTTGCCTTGCCAACTGCCTTATTGGCCGGCAGTGCAAATGCACCGAACAGCATGGTAATTTCATATCAGGATAGCCAGCTTGCACAAATCTCTGCACTTCATGTAACAGAGAAAGACTCAAAACAACCGAAAGTCTCTCTTGAGGTTGAAAATATGCCGCTAATTAACGTTCTGCACCGCCTTGCAGATGAGTTGAACGTGGATATTTCAATGAATTCTCATACCATGCAAAATCTGCTTGTAAGTTATAGCGGAACTGATCAGAATTTTTATGATGTGATTGATGAGCTATTGAGTGAAACTAATCTTGAAGTTACTCTTAGTGATGATCAAAAAGCACTGATCATTTTTGAGAGAAAAAATCAACCAAATGAAACTCTTGATCTCTTTCAAGGAACAATTGGTGGACGAGTAACAGATTCAAGTACAGGTGACCCTCTGCCTGGTGCCAATCTCTTTTTTCCTCAACTTGAGATGGGAACTGCAACAGATGCAGACGGATATTATACCATTTCTGACATTCCTGAAGGAACATACACAGTAAGAGTAAATTACGTGGGTTACAGACAAACTGAACAATCCCTTGAAATTACAAGTGGTGTTGAGCAGGAATTTAATTTTCAGCTTCGCCCCGACGTTTTAGGCCTTGATCAGGTAGTTGTAACAGCTCGTGGTGCCAGTTCAGCCCGACGGGAAATTGGATCTTCCATTTCAAGCGTTTCTACAGAAAGGTTACAAGATGCTCCAATCTCTAACATGTCACAACTACTTCAGGGGCGTGTTGCAGGTGCCCGTGTTCAGCTTGGCGGTGGTAAATCAGGCCAGGGTAGTACTATAGTGCTGAGAGGTGCGGCCAGTATTTCACAAAATAATGAACCAATTATATATGTCGATGGAGTTAGGATAGATAACTCTCGAGCCTCTGGAATTGAAACAACAACTGCTGGTGTAAGTTGGTCAGGGCTGGACGATATTAACCCGGAAGATATTGATCGTATGGAAATTATCCGTGGCGCATCGGCAGCAACCCTTTATGGATCGGAAGCATCAGCTGGTGTAATTCAAATATTCACAAAACGAGGCACTGAGGGAGCACCTCAATTTACATATAGATCTCAGGTAGGAATACTTGACACTCCAAGAGACTGGTGGCAAGTCTCTGCATATAGTGACTGGTTTTATGATGAAATGGTTCAAACAGGTACAACCAACACACAATACCTCGGAGTAAGAGGTGGGATAGACAATATTAGATACTACGCATCTGGAAGCATGCGTAATGAAACTGGAATACTACCTGAAAGTGCTGAAGATTATCTGAGCTTCAGATTGAATCTCGATTTTGACCCAAGAGATGATTTAGATATCAGTGTAAATACTGCATTTTCTGATCGTTCTGTTCAACATGTGCCTGATGCTAATAATACTCGTGGATATACTATTAACGGTATGATTGGCGGACCTGCAGGTAACTGGGGAACTCCAACTCAAGATTTAACAGCAATTCAGACATTTCAGGAAGGTAATCGGTTTACATCATCGGTACTCTTTAGCCACAATCCAGTTGGGTTTTTTAGCCATCGATTAACTCTTGGCTATGAAAGTCGTAATGAAGATCAAACTCAATTCTTTCCTTTTGGAGCTATCAGTAACCTGAATCAGGGTTTCAAAAGTAATTATCGAAGAGGTGTAACCAATAAAAACATTGACTATGTAGCAACTCTGAGATTTCAACCCACAGATTGGCTAAGAACAACTACGTCAGGTGGTTTTCAATATTTCGACAGGTCCGTAGGTTCAAGCTCTGCTATAGGAAATGACTTTCCAATGTTGGGGCTTTCCACTGTAAGTGCTACAGTAGATCAAAGTGCTGCAGAATCACGATTCGAAGAAAAGAGTGCCGGATTCTTCATTGAGCAACAATTCGGGTTTAACGAAAGGTTATATGTAACTCTCGGTGCAAGAGCTGATGGTCATAGCGCCTTTGGTGAAGATGTAGATTATGTTCTATATCCTAAAATTGATCTATCATACATGCTTTCAGAAAACTCATTCTGGAATGACAATTGGGGTACACTTCGCCTGAGAGCCGCTTACGGAACTGCTGGCCAACAACCTGGAGCATTTTCTGCTGTAAGAACTTGGTCTCCTGTTTCCGCGGTTGGTGCTCAGCCCGCTGTTACACCTGGAAACCTTGGAAATCCAGATCTAAAGGCAGAGCGATCTCATGAGTACGAAGCTGGATTTGATGCAAGTATTTTTAATGATCGATTAAATATTGATTTTAATTACTTCTACCAGCGCACAGAAGATGCCCTCTACCAATTCCGATACCCACCTTCGCAAGGCTTTCTATCCACCCAGCTTGAAAATGTGGGCGAAATCAAAAATCAAGGAATTGAACTTTCACTACAAGGTTTGGTATTCGAAACAGGTAATTTTGCCTGGAATGCCCTTGTAAACTTTAGTACAAATGAGAATGAAGTAGTTTCTCTTGGTGGTGGAGCCCCAGTACAGGTTCAATGGAGACAATTCATTCAGGAAGGCTATTCAGTTGGTGGCTTCTTTGGAGATAGATACATTGAAGTTGATGGGGTAACTGACCTCGCCAGCAACCTGATTGGAGACCAAGATGGGTGGGATTACATTGGTCCTGCCATCCCAACTAGAACTGCACAAATTGGTTCTGATTTTGATATCAGCAATTTCAATATCCGAATTCTGTTTGATCATCAAAGCGGTGGTTATCTCCAGAGTAGTACTCTTAGATGGTTATGGCAACCTAATCAAGTAGTACCTGAAGGTGGCCAAGGTGTAACCACAGCAGGCCCTACTGGTCTTGCATGTCGTGAACCGGCTAATGACATCATTCGACTTAATTGCGAAAGAGGGTCAACTTTAACTCAAGGAGACTTTGTGTTTCCTTCAGACTTCTGGAAGCTTAGAGAGCTTTCAGTATCATATCGGGTACCGGTTGATGTAATCGATAGGGTTGGACTCAGAAGTGCTACGCTTACCTTTTCTGGAAGAAATATCTGGAGAAGCCAAGAATATTCTGGTCTTGAAGCCGAAGCAAATTATCGGGGTGATCTCTCTGATTCTGCAATCAGAAAGCAGATATTCTTCGATACACCAATACCTCGTCAGTTCATTCTCGGTGTAAATATTGGATTCTGATCTAAACCAACTGAAGGTATAAACTATTTAAAAACATGAATATCATGAAACTAAACAAACACAATAATAAAAGCTTATTCACCCTTACCGGGTGGAGTGGAAATATTCTTGCAATGCTCACTGCAGTATTTTTGCTCACAGCTTGCGACCTCGGAGTAGAAAATCCTGGTCAAATCGATGATTCTGACCTTGATACTCCTGCGGCCATTACACCACTCGTAAATGGTGTAAAAGGTGATTTCGGTTATGCAACTACAATTCCCGGTGGAGGTGGTCTCTATACAGTAACCGGTGTGTTAACAGATGAACTAGTACATGTGGGAAGCTGGATTCCAATTCGACTTGCAAGCTTTGGTGTATCCATTAATTCTGAACCGGAAAATCAAAGCCGGTGGGGATATGCTCAGAGAGCACGATGGGTTGCCGAAGATGCCATTCGAAGAATTGGTAATATTGTTGATAACCCAGAGAATGATCCAAATGTTGGAATGGTAACCCTTTACGCAGGTTTCTCTAATCGTGTGATGGGAGATACATTTTGTGAAGCAGTTATTGATGGTGGTCCATTGGAAAATCACTTAGTATTTACAGAACGTGCTGTAGATTTTTTCACAGACGCTATTACAATTGCCCAGAATGTAGGAGATGGAGAAATGTTAACAGCAGCATATGGCGGTCGGGCTCAGGCTCATATTATGTTGGGCAATTGGGATGACGCCTTAAACGATGCTTCCAATGTTTCTACCGATTTTGTATTCAATCAGGCACATTCCGACAATGCCGCTCGGGAACATAATGGTGTACATAACTGGACAACAAGAGGCGACAATGGAGATCAAATGTCTGTTTGGGGAACTCCATTTGCCGATTGGGGAACCGACCGTAGCGGGATTATGGAAAGTGAAGGAGATCCTAGAGTTCAGTATGAGGTGCAGATAGACTCAGAAGGGGAAATGGTTACTAATCAGCTTGACAGACCTCTTTGGTACTCTTATAAATTCGAGACCAGAAACTCTCCAATTCCAATCGTTAAAGGAACCGAAATGAGACTGATTGAAGCAGAAGCTGCACTTGCACAAAATCAGGATGTATCTACAGCTATTAATCGAATAAATGAAGTTCGTGAACATCACGGACTTGATACCTTTAATGCTGATGATTACACCCTTGAAAGTGCATGGGTTTTGTTGATGAAAGAGAAAGGAATTGAGCTTTGGCTTGAAGGACGACGTATTGCTGATCTTCGAAGATGGGCAAATACACCAGGTAGTGTTCCTTTTGATGTAATTCGCGAAGACAACAATAACCCATTACCAGTTCTTGAAGTAGAGGCGATGTGCCTTGAAGTCAGTTCAGATGAAATAAATTCGAATCCAAATATTTAGAATTCTTAGCTATTTCTTTCTAAGCCGGTTCGATTTATTTCGGGCCGGCTTTTTTTATTTTCTGATATCTTTTTTAACGATTTCATAGATTTACAATTCGTACTTTCGTTTTTCCCGAATTAAAATCCAATCAGTTTGTCACAAATTATTACCGGAATACAGCAAGTAGGAATAGGCGTAACAGATGTAAACATAGCGTGGGAATGGTACAGAACCATGTTTGGCACCGATGTTCCCGTGTTTGATGATGTAGCCGAAGCCAAACTAATGACCCGATACACCGGCAACGAAGTACATTCACGCAGAGCTGTATTGGCACTCAATATGAATGGCGGTGGTGGCTTTGAGATCTGGCAGTTTAAAAGCCGTGAGCCGGAGCACTGCACGTTTGATCATACCCCGGGCGATTTGGGGATTAATGCTGTAAAAATTAAATGCAGGAATATAACCGAAGCTCACTCGAAATTACTTTCGGGTAATACTGATTCTGTCAGCCAACTATTTACACTGCCCAACGGAGAACAATCATTTCAGGTACGCGATCCCTACAACAACTTATTTCAGCTGGTAAAAGGTGACTCCTGGTTTCAAAAACACAATAGCACAACCGGTGGCGTTTGTGGTGCAATGATAGGTGTAAGTGACATTGAAACTGCCCTTCCACTTTACACAGATGCACTCGGTTTCAGAGAAACCATTTATGATGAAACCGGCACCTTCACCGACCTTGATCCTGAATACAAGTTCAGGCGCATTTTACTCAGAAAAAAGCAACGCGATGAAGGAGCATTCAGCCGCCTCTTTGGCCATATTGACATTGAACTGATCCAGGTTTTTGGCCGGAAACCACAAAAGATCTATCATGAGCGCTTCTGGGGTGATCCCGGATTTATTCATATCTGCTTTGATGTAAATAACATGGATTTATTAAAAGAAAAATGCCGTGAACTGGGTTACCATTTCACCGTCGACAGCGCATCCACTTTTGATATGGGTGAAGCTGCCGGGCGATTTTCATATATTGAGGATCCGGACGGTACCCTAATAGAATTTGTACAGGCACACAAGTTGCCTATTTTAAAAAAGTGGGGATGGTACATCAACCTGAAAAAGAGAAAACATCAAAAACCCCTGCCCGACTGGATGCTCAAAACCATGAGTTTTAACAGGGTTAAATAGACCATAACATTTCAAATAAATCAAATTATGAGTGATAAAAAAATAAATGTACTCGTGGTAGGGTGCGGAAATATGGGAACCTCGCATGCCCGTGCCTACCATAAACTGGATGACTTTAACATTGTAGGCCTTGTGGACCGCGGCTCAAAAAGCAGTGAACGCCTTGCCAAAGAAGTTGGTGAACCTGCTACATTCAGCAACTACGAAGAAGCTCTAAGCTCCACAAAACCGGATGCTGTTTGTATAAGCACCTATCCGGGCACACACGCAGAATTCTCCATCAAAGCGCTGGAAGCGGGTGCGCATGTTTTCGTTGAGAAGCCCATTGCTGAAACCGTG
This sequence comes from Balneolaceae bacterium, assembly GCA_020832415.1. GTDB lineage: Bacteria > Bacteroidota > Rhodothermia > Balneolales > Balneolaceae > Rhodohalobacter. The sequence goes on from JAFIES010000148.1 coordinate 27,086, forward strand.
GAAGATGCAGAAGCGATTGTTGCAGCTGCTGAAAAAGCCGGCAAAAAAGTAGTTGTAGGCTATATTTTACGTCATCATCCCGGCTGGAAAAAATTCATTGAACACGCGCAACAACTGGGCAAACCACTGGTAATGCGAATGAACCTGAATCAGCAGAGTGATGGTGAAGAGTGGGGCGTTCATAAAAATATTATGGAGGCGATGTCGCCCATTGTGGATTGCGGCGTGCACTATGTGGATGTGATGTGTCAAATGACCAAAGCCACGCCGATCAGCGTTCATGCCATTGGCGCAAGACTTTCTGATGAAATTGACTCCAACCAGTACAACTACGGCCAGCTTCAGGTTCGCTTTGATGACGGCTCTGTTGGCTGGTACGAATCCGGCTGGGGACCCATGATCAGCGAGCAGGCTTACTTCGTAAAAGATATTATGGGGCCAAAAGGAAGTGTAAGTATCCGCAAAAACACTTTTGATCTGCCAAGAGGCTCATCAGCAGATATTGGTGAACACACCACGGTAAAACAGTTTCACCTGCACTCATCCGAGGTCAACGAAGATGGCAAGCTTGTTAAAGATGACCAGATTCTTGATGCACCGGAACAACCCGATCATGATGAACTTTGCCTGTTTGAACAGGAGTATTTCCTGAAAGCCATCAAGGATGATTTAGATGTCTCCGATCACCTTCGGGAAGTGGTACACACTCTCCAGATTGTTCTGGCCAGTGATGAATCCGTGAAAACAGGGAAATCGGTCGAACTGAAGTAGACATCTTAGTAAAGAAATCCGAATAGCCAGAGGGGAATTCTCCGTCCTCTCCCCTCTTCTATTTTATCAGCTGCAATATACGCGTTCGGTACACCGCGAATCTGTTCATCGGTTTTCGAAGGGCCACCTACTTCGAATGTCCATGTTTTATCCACCAGAAAATCAGCAAAACGTGATGTAGTTACAGAATACTTCACCTGTAATTGATTGTAGAAAAAGGTCTCGCGAAGATTGCCTGTTGATGGACCTTCATCAGAAAACAAATACAACAGGTTTGGGTTATGTAAATATATTTTTTCGGGTTTCTGTAAATAGCTTACGCCCTGAGCATGGCTGCGAAGTAACGCCAATACACCTGCACGTTCAAGTAAATCCAATAATCTTAGTATTGTATTGCGTGGAATGTCTAACTTTTTGGACAGTTTCGAAATATTAGGCACAAAAGGAACTGACTGGCTTAGTACATAAATCAGCTTTTTCATATTCCGAACTGTAGATGCATTAAGATCTTCATATAGAGTAATATCCACATCCAGCACCAGATTTGTGGACTCCCTTAGTTTTTGATGGTAAGTCCGCAAACCTTCTTTAAAAAAGGGATAGTAACCCAAACGATTATATTCCTGAAAAGCTTTTAGTACATCTATTCTGTCCGATATTTGATTTGCAAGCGCCTGGTGTTCTTTAATTATATCTTCCAATGATAATGATTGAATTTCCAATCCTTTTTGCAAGTGAATGAATTCTCTAAATGAAAGTCCCGGCAAAGTATAAACAGCAGCGCGGCGAGAGAGGTCTTCCCTACCTTTTCTCAATTCAAGAATTGAAGATCCGGTGACAATTAATTGTATATCAGGATAATTGTCATACGCATTCTTAAGATCTCTTGCCCATGACTTATATCTATGAACTTCGTCCAGATAAAAAGAGCGAAACCCTTCATCGTACAATTTTTCAATTTCAGTGATAAGGCGATTTGCTTCAAAATAGATATCATCCAAACTAAGATATACACCGCTTTTTACCTGCTTCATTCGTTGTAATAACAGGGTGGTTTTACCGGCACCACGCTGACCCAGAATCAAGATAAAACGCTCTTTCCAATCGATTTCATCAATCAAAAATCGTTTAAATACTAAAGAAACCGCAGCGGACTTCTTATTTGAAAGATCAATAAGCTTGTTCATATTTTGCTTTTTCAATTTAACAAATTTCAATTTTGTTAAATGAATATAGCAATTTTATTGTTTGTTAAATAGAAAAAGCATTTCTCATTAGGTTTCAATCTACCGAATCGGGAAAATACAGGATGCTAAAACGATCAATCAGTAAATACTCTGTGTTTTAATGACGGCAGTTTTCTGCGAACATCCGCCTTTAGTGAAGTATCAATCTCCGCAATGGCCATTCCCGGTTCCGTTCCGGCATCAGCCAAAATGGCACCCCATGGATCGATAATCATGGAATGTCCGTACGTTTCTCTCTTTCTGCCATGTTTGCCTGTCTGAGCCGGTGCAATCACAAAAGCACTGTTTTCAATTGCACGAGCCCTTAAAAGCACCTCCCAATGAGCCCGGCCGGTGGGCTTTGTAAATGCCGCAGGCACACATAGAAGATCACTTCCCATAGAAGCCAGTTTTCTGTACAGTTCAGGAAAGCGGATATCATAACAGATGGAAAGACCGGCAGTGATCTCCGGACTTTTTAATTTCACAGCTATCACCTCATTTCCCGGCATCACCATATCAGACTCTTTGTAGCTCTCTTTTGATGATAACTCCACATCAAACAGATGAATCTTATCATAGCGTGCTGTAATTTCTCCGTCCGGCTCCACAATAATAGCCCGATTATACACTTTCCCCTCACCGGCAGGCACGGGATAACCACCACCCAAAATAGTAACGTTAAACTCTTTTGCCCAGGCTTTGAGGCTTGCCTCAACTCTTTCAGCTATATTTTCAGCCTGCTTAAGACGCTCTTTTTCGTTGCCCATAAAAGCAAAATTTTCAGGCAAACCGATGAACCTGGCGCCACTATTTGCTGCACGTTCTATTTGCCTGTATATATCCTGTAAATTTTTATCAAGATCGGGCTGGCTGTTTAGTTGTATGGCTGCGGCTTTAAATATTGGCATAATCTGATATCACTTCTATGAATTATAAACAAGTCGCGGCAAGATGGTTCATTTTTTGCTCACCTGCTGCCGATCCGGCAATACTTCTCCAATATTCCAGAGACTCATTCAAAAGTGATCGACCATCATCCAGACTGCCCGTTTCACATCGAATACCTCCCAAAACAGCATTGGCTTGTGCAATGTGCGGGCTGTCATTTTCATGGCCTATTCCCATCAAAAAAGAGAGTGATTCCTCCGCTTGCTCTTCTGCCCTTCTCAGATCACCTTGCAATGCAAACAGCCGGGCTTTTAATAACTTTTCAGTTGCTGGCCTGGTATCTGCCGCGGCCAACCCACTAACGATCTCTTTATATTCATTGAGATATACTTCAGCCATTTCAGCATTCCCGGCATCAATTTCAGCTGATGCCCCTGCAAGCAGAAGGTGCGACCAGATGAGAACATCACCGGTTTCACGGGCCCGATTGAGCTGCTGGCTCAGGTTTAATTCCATATCCGGCAAAAACCCGGGATGATTCATTTGCATTCGCAATCGCTGCATCTCCAGAACATTCATGGTTCTGGGCGGGATCATATCGGGTATATGTTCTTCGAAATACTGTTCAGCAGCCATCGCTCTTTCGGGCAGATGAAGCTCGGCAGCAGTCTGAATAATTCTTACCAACCATACAGTAATCAGTGAATTTCGTGGAGCTGCTTCACTCCCAATTTCAAGTACCTCTTCTAAAATGCGGAGTGAAATATGTGGTTTGCCTGCTGCATGATACGCCCTCGCAAGATCTTCCCGCGCCCGGGCGTAATCAAAACTGCGTTCCCCATACAGATCATAGGATAGTTCTGTCATCCTCTGAAGCATCTCAATGGATCGCTGATATTCCAGATTTTCATAAAGTGCATTTCCATAAACTCTGGATGCATTTATCAGGGTTGGGTGCGACGTTCCACCATAGAGATTTTCCGAAATATTCCATGCCCGTTCAACCACGTAAAGGGCTTCTTCCTGCATTCCAAGATGTCCTTTGGCAGCATTCAGGTACAGAAGTGCCATGATACATCCGCTGCTTTGCTCAAGATCCCCTTCACACGCAAGGTCAACTGCCTGTAGAGCACTCTCATGTGCACCTTCGTAATCGGCCAGTATACTTCGTGAATCATGAAGAACCAGAAGAAGCTGACTTTGGAGCAGGTTAGTATCCCGGTTTAGTGAACGTAAATCCTGAAGTGTCTCTTGTACTATATCAATGGCGTCATCAAATCTGCTGGCCAGGTTTAGTGTAAATGCATATTCATACCGAATTTCGCTGTGTGTTACCGGATCAATTTCGGCCCCTTCATCAATTAACTGGAGCGATCTCTCGAAGTGATCCCTGGCTCTGTCAATCTCGCCCAGGCCAAAAAATGTATTCCCGATTACTCCGTGCATCTCAGCTGCCAGGCCGGGCCTTTCGGCGAGTTCGGTTTCAACCATTGCAGAGCCCTGTTCAAGAATATCAAAAACCGAAGGATACTCCCCTTCTGCCACATATGGATTTGCGGCTGTAATCATACTGGTGAGAAAATCTTTTACAGCCGTGGCCCGCTCCGATTCAAACAGAGCCCGTTCTGCTTCAATTCTGGTTTGATTGGCCTGCCACAACACGCCCCCGATACCGGCAAAAAATAGTATCGTACTCAATGCTCCCAATACCACCCCGAGTTTATTTCTTCGGACAAACTTTTTCATCCTGTACGCTCGTGATTCCGGTCTGGCAATAATCGGAAGATCATTCAGATAGTTCAGAATATCCCTGTTGAGCTGCTCAGCAGAACTGTACCTGAGCGCCGTTTCTTTATTGAGCGCTTTCAGTATGATGGTATCAAGATCACCACTGATTTCATTTTTCAGCAGATTTTGGTTGGTTGAACGGGATTTACAGATTTCATCCAGCTCTTCCGGCTCAATCTCCCCAATTTTCGCACTTGGCCTTAGTGGTTCTTCCTCCAGAATAATTCGTTCTGTTTCGAGCATTGAGCTACCATTGAAAGTGAAAGGGAGCTTTCCGCACAGCAATTTATACAGCACCATGCCAAGCTGATAAATATCCGTTGAAGTGTTTACCTGCTTGCCGCGGATCTGCTCCGGGCTTGCATATTCCGGCGTTAAGAGGCGAAAACCGGTTCTTGTTAAAATCGGATCGTCCGATTCATCCACAAGTTTGGCAATGCCAAAATCGAGCAGTTTAACCTGACCATCTGTCGTAACCAGAATGTTGCCCGGTTTAAGATCACGATGAATTACCAGATTTTGATGCGCATATTGCAGCGCTTCACAAACCTGGGTAAAGAGTCCCAATCTGTCACGGATGCTCAATCTGTTTACATCACAATACTCTGTAATTGGTGTACCTTCAACATATTCCATCACAAAGTAAGGGCGGCCATCGTCCGTAAGGCCGCCATCTATTAAATGAGTGATATTCGGATGGCTGAATTGAGCAAGAATTTGCCGTTCTCTGTTGAATCTGGCGAGTATATCTTCACTGTCCATTCCTTTCCGTAATATCTTTACGGCCACTTCTCTTTTGTAAACATCATCAGATCGCTCGGCAAGATAAACCGACCCCATACCGCCGCGGCCAATCTTCTTTACTATTCGGTACGATCCCGCCTGGCCTGTTTCAGGTGGTAAATCGGAAAGTTCATCGTAGGCAGAAGAGATTAAATCAGATGCCATATCTTCAAAATATTTTTCTGAAGATTCGTCCACTTTGAGCAACGTTAGCAGCTCTTTTCTAAGTAATGGATCGGGGCATTTCTCCTTTACGAATGCTTTTTGTTCCTCTGCTGATAATCCGGTTGCCTGTTCATACAGTTCAGCCAGTTTTTCCCAGTCACTGCTGTTTTGATTGCTCATGAGGTACTACGAATTGATGTGAAAACACTGAGTTAGTGAAGGTTTGAAATCAGGATAATTTATACAAACTGCCCTTGTGTGACAATTTTAAGTTTAAACCGATGAGTAATTTCTTGATGCTTTCTCTATTTTACTACACTCCAATCATCTAATAGAACAACTATGCATATAGACCATATTGGCATTGCCGTCAGCGATCTGGAATCAGCTATTTCCACATATGAAAAGCTTCTGAACCGGACATGTTATAAGCGGGAAGTGGTTGCAGAGCAATCTGTAGAAACGGCATTTTTTAAAACCGGCGAATCAAAAGTGGAACTGCTTGGGGCTACCAATTCTGAGTCCGTAATCAGGAAATTTATCAGTAAGCGTGGCGAAGGCCTGCACCACGTTGCATTTGAAGTGAATAATCTTGAAAAGGAAATTACCCGGCTAAAAAAAGAGGGGTTCACTCTTCTGAATGAAACTCCATCAGCCGGGGCTGACAATAAAAAAATTGTATTCCTCCATCCAAAAGAGAGCAATGGCGTTTTGGTTGAGTTATGCCAGACTGTTGGGGATGACTGAGGTATCAATCCGGAATAATTTGCCTCTCAGAGGCCTCTTTTTTCCAGATATTTGATGATATATTTACCAAATACATCAAACTCTATGTTTACTAAATCGCCAACTTTCTTGTCTTTCAGGTTGGTGTAATCCCACGTATAGGGAATTATCGCAACAGTGAATTCACTTCCGGGCTCATCTCTGGCAACCGTAAGACTAATGCCATCCATCGCAACACTGCCCCTGCCAACAATGTAGTCATCAAACTCCTCCGGAAATTTAATCTTCAGCAAAAGGTCGGCTCCCTGCTTATCGATTTTTGTGATGGTGCCTACAGTATCTACATGCCCCTGCACAATATGCCCTTCAATGGCTTTTTCGAGGGTAAGTGATCGCTCGAGGTTAACAGGACTGCCAACGCCAAGTTTACCAAGATTGGTCTTTCTGAGGGTTTCATCCACACACTGCACTGTAAACTGTTCGTCATCAAAAGAGACCACAGTAAGGCAGACACCGTTAACGGCGATGCTCTCATCCACATGAACAGTGTCGGTAAATGATGCTTTGATGGAGAGCTGCTTAGCCCCTTCCATCTCTTTGATAGTTTGTACGGTTCCAACTTCTGATACAATTCCTGTAAACATAATTTTATAAATCTGCTGTTAATAACATGTCTGTTCCTGATTGGCTCCACTCAAATGACTTGAATGGAATAACATCTTCCATACGGTTCTTCCCAAGGCCAAAAACCGATTTGGTTCCGCCTCCCAACAATTTTGGCGCGATAAAAAGCTGTAATCTGTCAACCAGCCCTTTTTTAATGAGCGCTGTTGAAAGCTGCTGGCCACCTTCCACAAGAAGTGATGTAATACCGGATTCACCCAGTTGCTTCATTGCCTGTTTCAGGTTTACATGGCCCTCCATTTTATCGGTTACCAAAACCTCCCCGCGAAAATAGTTACTTTGAAGCATTTTCAGCATGGGATCGGCCTCTTTCTCACTCTTTTCACGATTATGAGTGATGATGATGGTCTTATCCTCAAACTGGTCAGAAAATAGATTGAGATGCCCCGGCAGTTCAAAGGGCCCATCTATGACCACTCGCCTGGGCTGGCGCCCTTCAGCGAGCCGTACGGTGAGCGAGGGGTTGTCGTGCAGTGCGGTTGATCTTCCAACCATAACGGCGTCGTAGCGACTTCTCCAAATATGAACACGCTCTCTGGACTCTTTACAGGAGATCCATTTGGAGTCGCCATTGGGCGCGGCTATATATCCATCTGCAGTCTGTGCAATTTTCAGAGTTACGAAAGGCCTGCCAAATTCAGCAAAGTGCAGCCACTTTTCATTTACTTTTTCGGCTTCGGATTTTAATAATCCTACATCAACGGATATTCCGCATTCTCTTATTTTCTCAAAACCTTTGCCGCTTACTTTTTTTGTAGGATCTTTCATGGCAGCCACAACTCGTTTGAATGGTAAATCCGCAATCAAATCAGCACAGGGGGGTGTTTTTCCGTGGTGAGAACACGGTTCAAGGGTAACAAACAATGTTGATCCTTTCAGTTTTGAGCGATCTTTAACACTGTTAATAGCATTTACTTCAGCATGCTCTTTTCCATATCTCTCGTGATACCCTTCGCCGATCAAGTCACCTTCTTCCGAGACAATCACACATCCCACCATGGGATTTGGAGATACAAATCCTTCGCCCTTCTCTGCAAGACTGAGGGCTCGCTGCATCCAGATTTTATCAGATTTAGGACTCATTCTTTTTTGTTGGCTCACAATTAGTGTGATGATTTTTCACACATCTCACAAATATAGTGATGTATTATAAAGCAGACATGATGAAACCGGCTGAAATAAAAAAAGGGCAAGAGATTACCTCTTACCCTTTTCAAATTTTTTTCGTTGTTGAATCAGCCTTTAACGAATCAGCTGGCGTCTGTTATCGCGAATATTCGCGCCTTCTTTCAGTCTGTCGAGGAACACCTGGTTAAAGGCCATAAATTTTTGCTGTTCCAGTCTGTTTCGTATCTCCTGGCGCTGCGTAGAGGTGATATTATCAACATCAGCCAGTGAGATATCATCAGCAACAACGATAAATACAGCGCTTTCACCTTGAATCGGTCCTGATTGCTGACCGGTTTCGAGGCTGAAAATTGACCCGATTACTTTAATTTCACGTCCGGCGCCGGGAATATTACTTCCGCTCATTCGAATTCCTTCAGCTGATTGAATCTCTTTCTCAGCCCGTTCGGCGAGTGCTTCCAGGTTGCCATTTGAAGCAAGAAGTTCGCGTACCCGATCGTACATAATCTCTTTTCGTTTCTCGGTTTTCACAAAGTTTTCAACTTGCCCCCGAACTTCATCAAGTGGACGGGTTCCCGCTTCAGTCCTTTCAAGCAGTTGAATTACCACAAACTGGTCGTTCAGTTCAATCGGTTCTGAGATACGGTTTCTTCGCAATGTTTCGAGCTCATCAAGAATTGCCTGACTCTGCCCAAGGCCGGGAATGAATGGATTCCCTTTGGTAGCTGTAGCTTCCCGGATTTCAAGATCCCGCATATCCGCTTCTCTCTCAAAACCATCGGATGCAGCATAGAATCCAAACTCTTCTGCCTGCTCGGCCAGCCTGTCGATTGTTGAAATAGGATCGGCAACAACCTGATAAGAGAGCACTGCAAAACGGATTTCATCACCACGCTGATCAATTTTCTTGAACATATGCGGATCGCCGTTGATCATAACCACATCGGAAACTTCTCCAACCTCAAGGTCAATTACCGGCCTGTATTCATCACGAATTTCATCAACCGATACATAAGCCCCCCGGTAGGTTGTGTTTGATTGATTTCTGAGCAGAAACAGTGAATCATTCTCAGCCATCTGAAACGCTTCTCTAAGCGCCTCTACATCATTAATTGTATTGGTTGTATCGGCAGAGGTGGGTGCTTTATCCCAGCTTACAAAACGGAAACGGTAGGTTTCACTGCGTTCAAACTGAGCTGGATTGTTTCGGTAATATGTTCTGAGATCATCTTCGGTAACAGTGATCTCATCGTCTGTAATTTCTGAGTATGGAAAACGGAGAAAACGAATATCTGCGAATGAGTTCTCTCTCTTAAATTCATTTCTGATGTCGGCATTGCTCACACGCAAACCTGAAGAGATGAAATTGGTCATCTTCTGCTGGCGACGATTGTCTCTCAGCTGCTGCTCTATCATAATCCAAGCCTGGCTGTTCTCGGGAGCATCGATAGCTGCACGAAGGGCAATCCTGTCGATGTTGCCATCAGAATCGGCAAACTGCTGACGAATAAACGGATCGGGATTATCCCCCGTAATCATTTCAATCAGCTCATTATCGGTGACGGCAATACCTATATCATTCATTTTTTGCTGAATAAGACGGGCAGCAACGAGATCTTCCCAGGCCTGATTTTCATAAAGAGCTCTCATTTCGGGCGTCATTGGCTGGTTCGTTTGCTGGCTAAACTGATCGGTGTAGAAGCTCACTCTGTTGTTATACTCCTCAAGAGTTATCGGTTCACCGTTTACCACACCTAAATTGGTTGGGCCTTGTGTGATACCACTAAAAAAGTCCACATCAGCTAACACCCATAAAATGCCAAAAGAGAAAATCAGTATCCAGAGAATGGAGGCTGTACTGTTTCTCATTTTTTCCATTACACCCATAGAAAAACCTCAAAAAATCATTAAAAAATTAAATTAAAAAAATGGCTTTAGCCGCGAAAGATACGATTTCTGCGAGCGAAGAACAACGCTTTCAAAAGTGATAACGGAAAAACGATCGGTTCATTTCAGAAGATATCGATAATACTCATATGCCGCAGATACCGGCCCGGATTTTCGTTGATACCTTTGATCAGATTATTCAGTTCAATGGCCAGTGAATCCAGGTTTTCGTACATAGACGGATCATTAACAAGCTTGCCAATGGTTCCCTCTCCCCTGTTAATTTTCTCAAGTATTTCGTTGAAGTTCGCTGTAGCCGACTCCAGCTCAATCCGCACTCCTTCGAGTTCTGCAATATTTTGTTCGATGGTGGCCATCAGGGTTTCAACTTGTGGACGTGTATCTGTAACAAGGGTATCGAGCTGGCTGAGCATTCTGCTTCCCGATTCAATAGCTGTATCGATCTCCTGCTGTTTTCCTTCCAGAATGTCAGCAATTTTCCCCGTGGTTACGTAAACATTGTTCAAAGTTTCATTAAGCGTAGTTCGGGCTTCATCATCCAAAGTTTCGTTTAGTTGCCTTAAGAAAGTATTCAGCTCAAAAATGGCGTTGGATACATCATCTCCCAGTTCTTCACCTCGCTGGCCGAGTACCTCCATCATGGTTTCGGCATAAACCCCTTCAATTTCATCCCCGAACTGTACATATTCAGTTGAAGTACCCAGATCAATTACAATGGATTTACCCTCCACAATGCCCAGTGATGTGAGTCTTGCAACCGAACCACGCGGTATGGGCACATCTGTATCAATTCTCATACTGATATTCACCCTGGTTTCCGGTGTGAGAGAGATCCGATTCACAGATCCCACCCGTACACCTTTAATGTAGACCAGGCTACCATTACTGATACCATCAGCCCTATCGAACGTGGCTGATATTTCCATGGACTGCCTGAAGATTGGGATATCTCTCATAAAGCGAAATCCAACGATGGCCACTATAACGGCCAGAAGAACAGTTATTCCAACTTTAACTTCGTTACTTAATTTCATGTCTGTTAATTTCTTTTTATTTGATATTCGCTTGCTGTTGTAAAATCGACCAATTCGGGATGGTTGCTGTTTTTCATTTCATCTAAAGTACCAAACCAACTCAATTTTTTATCATCCAGAAATGCAACTTTATCAGCCACCCTGAGCACACTATACATATCATGCGTAATTACAATGGATGTAACGTTAAGGCGTTCGGCCATGGCAATAATCAGCTCGTTAATTTCATCAGCAGTTTTTGGATCAAGGCCTGATGTGGGTTCATCATACATAATATATTTTGGCTCAAGTATGATTGCTCTCGCAAGGCCAACCCGCTTTCTCATTCCGCCCGAAAGTTCAGAGGTACCCTTTTCTGCAGCCCCTTCGAGATTTACATAACTCAGTGATTGCATCACCTTATCGCTAATCTCTTTTTCAGTGAGATCGGTAAAATACCTAAGCGGGAAAGCAACATTTTCGAATGTGTTTATTGAATCAAACAGGGCTGAACCCTGAAACAGTATGCCGAATTTCTGCCGAAGTTTTCTCTGGCTCACATAATCCAGCTCATGGATGTTTTCTCCATCAATCAGAACTTCCCCGCTATCGGGGTAAAGAAGTGCATTAATATGCTTTAAAAGCACAGACTTTCCGCAGCCCGATCGTCCGATTACGGCAATCGTATCTCCATCGTCAATCTGAAAAGTAACATCTTTCCAGACCAACAGATCGTTAAAGCTTTTTGACAGGTTTTTGATTTCAATCATAACAACAATGCAGCTAAGATAAAGTCGGCCAGAAGGATATAGATACAACCCATCACTGTGGCTTCAGTAGTGGCACGCCCTACCCCTTCTGCACCACCCTTGGCATAATACCCTTTGTAACAAGCAACAGAAGTAATAATAAATCCAAATACAAACGATTTCAGAAAACCGAATACCACATTCCAGGGATAGAAAAACATTCTGGCGCCTTTTAAAAAGTCGGCAGGAGGAACTGAACCTGAGAAATATCCGGCAGCAACACCGCCGCCGATTCCAAAAATACTCGCAACAATGTAGAGCACAGGAAACATTAGAATTCCTGCCAGTACCCTGGGTACAACAAGAAAAGAGACAGAGTTGAAACCCATAGATTCCAGAGCATCAATTTGCTCGCTAACACGCATAGTTCCAAGTTCGGTGGCTACTCTTGCGCCCACTTTTCCGGCAAGTACAAGTCCGGAAATTACAGCGGCTAGTTCTATCAGGATCGATTCCGATACAATTGCCCCAATCGTTGAGAGAGGAATAAATGCGAACTCAAGCTGATAGGCCGATTGCAGAGTCATTACCGACCCGGTAAAAATTCCTACAAGGATGATAATTGGAACCGAATCGTACCCAACTTTTACCAGTTCATGGAATAAATTTTTACGATAAGTGCCAAACTCCGTTGATGACCGCAGCGCCTGGTATAGTAACGTAGTGTATTTGCCTAACTCTTTTAGTGCATACATTTCGTTACCTGCTTTTGAAAATCCTGTTTATCCAAATCGTTATGCAATGGCTTAAATATTGAAGAATCAATATTACAAAAGTTTTGCCCAAAATGTGATCATCAATACATGCATTTGAATTGTTCTGTTTAATTTTTCTCATTGAATGATATTTTTCCGGCAACGTTTACTTTAAAAAGCAGATCGTAATTATATCTGTTATCTTTAATCGATTAAATAATCGCGAGTTCGATATATAATTGTTGTGATTTGGCCGTTTTTTGGATTAATCGAAAGATGGCGTTTTCAATTTCAAGTCGAGTTCAAGTTAAAACTCAATTTTAATTCATCTATTGCATGATCAGATATTTTACAGCCGGCGAGTCTCACGGCCCCGAGTTAACAGGTATTGTTGAGGGTATTCCGGCCGGCCTCGAACTTACCGAAGATTACATCGAACAACACCTTGTGCGCCGGCAAAAAGGATATGGCCGCGGCGGGCGAATGGCATTCGAAAAAGATCGTGCAATTATTAAATCCGGAGTACGGTTCAGCCAAACCACAGGAGCCCCTATTGCTTTTACAATGGTGAACCGCGCTTTCAAAAAAGACAAAGACAACTGGCCCAAAGTAATGGCAAAAGAGGGAGAGCGGGGCGATGTTGCCCGAATAACACTCCCGCGGCCGGGGCACGCCGATCTTGTAGGGTATCAAAAATATGCTTTTGATGATATCAGGCCGGTAATTGAACGGTCCAGTGCCCGCGAAACAGCTATGAGAGTAGCCTGCTGCTCTGTTGCAAGAAAGTTTTTGCGTGAACTTGGCATCGAAATTGGCGGGCATGTTATCCAGATCGGCAAAATTGGATACAGTGGTTGGGACCAGGTTCGGGAAAATGCCGATCATCTCATAGAGAAGGGGGCTGAGGCAGTCTACCTGCAGGCGGATGAGTCTGACGTACGCTGCCTGAACGGTGATCTGAGCGAACAGATGCGCGAGGAGATCAAAGAGCGAAGAAAAGATGGCACATCACTTGGGGGTATTTATGAGATAATTGTAACAGGTTTACCCGCAGGGCTTGGAAGCTACGTTCACTGGGATCGTAAAATTGACGGACAAATTGCCCAGGCCATCATGAGCACACAGGCAATGAAAGGAGTTGAAATAGGGCTTGGGTTTGAAGCCGGCAAAACACACGGGCATATGGTACACGATGAAATTGAGTACAACGGCACGTTCATAAGAAAAACCAATCGTCTTGGCGGCATGGAAGGCGGTATGACAACCGGAATGCCGCTGATTGTGCGGGGGGTAATGAAGCCCATCCCTACGATGTTAAAACCATTGAGCACCGCCGATGTTGATACAAAAGAGGAGCAGGAAACACGCTACGAACGCTCGGATGTGTGTGCACTTCCAAGAGCCGTTGTGGTAGCAGAAAGTGTACTTGCTCCCGTTTTAGCCAATGCCATACTGGAAAAGTTTGGCGGAGATTCAATGCAGGAAATTATTGATCGATTTAACCGGGAACAAAAAAATGGCCGAGAATAAAAAGAACATACAGCGCCTCGCAGGTTTTCTGAAAAAGAATCCAAATGATTCCTTCACAAAGTTTGCACTTGCCCTGGAACTGCTCAAATCAGAAGAGGTTTCCAAAGCAAGAGTTCTGTTTGAATCCGTGCTGAAACAAGATCCCGAATATGTGGGGGTTTATTATCATCTCGGCAAACTATATGAACGAACCGGCCGTTTAAACGAAGCCGCTGAGATGTATACAACCGGTCTGAAAGTAGCAGAAAAACAGAACAACACCCGAACCGTTATTGAGCTGAATGATGCGCTTGAACTTATCAAACCCGACCTTAATCGTAATGAATAGCTTTCCTAAATCTCCTTTTTTTACTCTGCTGATTTGCCTCTTTTCAGTTCTAATTACCACCGGTGCCATGGCACAAACCAACGAAACTGAACATATTGTTCGGCAGGGTGAAACACTGTTCAGTATATCAAGAGATTACGATGTAACCGTGAGTGAATTACGGGAATGGAACAACCTTGAAACTGATGATCTGCGTCTCGGTCAGGTATTGGTTTTACGGCCAACAGTACGCGAGGGAAGCATTACACACCGGGTACAGCCGGGTGAATCACTCTTTGCAATATCCCGGGAGTATGGGGTTACTATAGCAGAAATTCAGCAGTGGAATAATCTTAGTGATACCGCCCTCGAAGCAGGCAGAGAACTCGTGATTTTCCCGCCGGATGAAGACGCTGCAGCTGAAACAGCGCCGCCATCAATCGAAGAACTTGAGCAGATGGATGAAGAAGAGCGAACATCCATTGTGCGAAGTATGGACGCTTCTTCAGCTGAAAGTGATACCTATACCGTTCGCAGCGGAGATACACTCTACCAAATTGCCCGAAACCATGATATGACGGTAGGCGAGCTCCGAAGCATGAACAATCTCCAGGGAGATATGCTGCGGGTTGGGCAGCGAATTACTGTTCGAAAAATACGCACAGCACCATCTGTGGCCGAAGGTGCAGAAAACTCCACCCCCCAGGGGCGCTTTGCTCTCTACAGGCTCCAGTCAGGTGAAAATACCAACACTATTCTGAACCGGTTCAGGATGAGTGAACATGAACTTCAGGCTCTCAATCCGGATGTAAATGTGAGAAATGTATCCTCCGGCCAGCAGCTTACCGTACTACTTCCACCTACAAGAAACTTTCCAAACCCCTACAGAAAGGATGCCAACCTGGAGAACCTTGGAACTGTTCCCGTTTCCAGATATGGCAATAACGACAGGGCCACCCCCACCACCAGTGGGGAGCTTTACAATCCAACTCAGCTCACTGCAGCGCACTCCAATATGGCATTGGGTAACATAGTCTACATAGAAAATCCCTCAAACGGAGTGGGAATTTACGTTCGTGTTAACGACCGCTATTCAGGCGATGGACTCAAACTCTCCTATCAGGCATTTAATATGCTTGGCTTTTCATCTGTAGAGCAGCCAATGGTAACCATCTACCTTGATGACTGATTGCTAAATTGAACAAGAAGAGCACGTATTTTGAACACTCCAGGGGAATTGTATACAGCTACATTGTATGTATACCACTGCTGGTTTTGTATGAAGTATTGATACGGCTTTCCCAGCCGGGATCTGATTATCTGGTTCGGATCTCTGTGGATATCTGGTTTAAAACCATTTTCCAGGCTCTTGGGGTTAATGCTATTTCAGCCACATTTTTTGTTGCCGCAATCGCTGGAGCTGTCATAATATTCGTAAAAAGAAAAGAGCTGCCCCGGTTAAAGAAAAGGTATTTGGGGATGATGATTCTTGAATCTGCCCTTTATTCCATTGTAATTGGCCTGACAATTGGGATGTTTCTGGAATTTCTTCTAAACATGAATACAGGCAACCCAATTGAACAGCTTAGTAAATTTCAGCTCTTTGCGCTCTCACTTGGTGCCGGTCTTTATGAAGAACTTTTTTTCAGAGTGATACTTGTAAGCGTACTACTCTACATGTTCAACCGGCTGATGGAGAAAAAAATGATGGCTTATTTTCTCTCCGTTGTGATTGCCGCATTGCTTTTCAGCGCAGTGCATTACGTGGGGCAATACGGTGATTTCTTTACATTTAAATCATTCTTATTCAGGTTTTTATTTGGCTTAGCACTAAATCTTATTTATGTTTCAAGGGGTTTTGGGGTTGCTGCATGGACACATGCTTTATATGATTTAATAGTTATAGCAAATATGTAAAAAATGGAAACGCTATCTCGAAAAAATTGTTCTTCTATATTATTTACAAGAACAATCAATTCTATCAATTAGACTATTGACGGGATTAGCTTTATTTTAAGATTAAATTAAATCTTCATAAGGAGATAAAATCGGCTGGATCGGTTCTCTTTCTGACGTTAGAAAATTATAGGGATGGCAGATCTCACACATACAGAATTAAAGAAGCAACAAGATTTCAATGATGAAATTATTCCTCATCTTGATGCTCTATATAATTTTGGCCTACGGCTCACATCAGATCCCAACGACGCAGAAGACCTCGTGCAGGATACCATTGTAAAAGCTTATCGGTTTTTCAGCAGCTACGAAAAGGGAACCAATGCCAAAGCATGGCTTTTTCGAATTCTCAAAAACTCCTATATAAACAACTATCGCAAGAAGTCGAAAAAACCACATGAGGTAGATTACGACGAAGTTGCCACATTCTACGAAACCATCAGAGATGAGCGGACTGAAACGTCTGACCTTGAAGACAAAATGTTTCGTGAACTGATTGATGATGATCTCTCAAACGCTCTGGACAGTATTCCCGAAGATTTCCGTACCGTTGTTCTCCTTTGCGATGTGGAAGATTTCACGTATGAAGAGATTGCCAACATGCTGGATGTGCCCATCGGAACCATTCGCTCGAGGCTACACAGAGGCCGTAATTTACTCAAAGCCCAGCTAATGGATTATGCTGCCAAGCGCGGCTATGCGCAAGATTAATATCAGAGTGGCAGTGAAATCCTGAATGTTGTACCCTTGCCCGGCACGGATTGAAGAACAAATACTTTCCCATCGTGATAATCTTCGATAATACGTTTGGTAAGGCTTAAACCAAGGCCCCATCCTCTCTTTTTAGTACTGAAGCCAGGCTTAAAGATCTCCTTCAGATACTTTCGGTCAATACCCGATCCGGAATCTTCTATATCGATTAAAAGCTGATTTCCATCCCGTATTACTGTAATGGAAACATGCGGATCTACCACACTCTTGTTGATTGCATCCATCGAGTTTTTGATAAGATTTTCGATCGCCCACTGAAACAGTTCGGGATTAATCATTACCCGCTCGCTTGTTTCAATTGATTTTCTCACCTCAATTCGCTTACCAAGCTGTGGCATTCGATTTTCCATATAGGTTATCACCTGATTGATAATGGGCTCGGGGCAGAGCTCTTTCAGTTCCGGCTGAGAACCAATTTTATTGAATCGTTCGGCAATGCCTTTTAAACGGGTGACATCATTCTCAATCTCGTGGGCAAT
Organism: Balneolaceae bacterium; assembly: GCA_020832415.1. GTDB lineage: Bacteria > Bacteroidota > Rhodothermia > Balneolales > Balneolaceae > Rhodohalobacter. The sequence continues at coordinate 44,716 of JAFIES010000148.1, forward strand.
TTTAAGTGTCTCATTATTTTCACGATTCTGATCTCTCAGCAACTGCAGCCAGCCATAAATACTCGACAGAGGCGTACCCAGCTGATGAGCGGCCTCCTTGGTCATACCTACCCAAAGATTCGATTGCTCCGATCTGGTAATGCTGCGATAGGTTGTATACCCTACACCGATAAGAAGTGCCAGTATTCCAAACTGCACATAAGGGAAAAACCGCAAATACTGAATCATCGGGCTCTCACCATAATAGACATACTGGTTTAATGTACGGCTGCCATCCCCAAGTGTAATCATAATCGGTTCATGGAGGGATGCAAAACGAGTGAGCAGCTCTTCCGGCTCCATATTGTACTCATCGATAAACCGGTTATGCAGAACAAAACCTGATTCATCCACAACAATTACAGGGATATTGAATAGATGCTCGGGGCGGATAATTTCATTGGTCACAAAATCCTGCGTAAACTTTGCCGATTCCGCTTCCAGTATCAGCCGTGAGAGGCTGTCGGGCACTTCGGGATAGGTACGTAAAATACTTGCCACCGTATTCAGTTTGGTGCTGATTTCCTGATGGCTGGGATCCACATTAAATTCAAACGCTTTTGCCCAGAGCTCAACACTGGCCCTCTCCTGCTGCATAATACGATTCAGCAGTACCTGGTTGTAAATAAATGATGCACCGGCAATTAAAACGAGAAGGGAAACCAGTGTGATTTTAATGCGATTTGACGGTAATAACGTATTCATCGAACACCTGTAAAGGTTTTATTACATTCCTGGAGGGTTGTACAATTCCTGAAAGAGCGATCGTATCTATCTGCAATCTTACGGATTGTAAACGAGTTTAACAGCATGATTAAGCCGTTAAGATAACTTATAAGATAGAATGTACCCTGTTAAATTTTATTGCGAAAATAATCAGGCGGAAGCTTTACGCTTCTCGTACACGGGAGGAGCTTTCTTTTCGATAGTTTCGCGGGTAATGATGCATCGTTTCACATTTTTCATCGATGGTATGATGAACATAATCTCGAGCATTGCATCCTCAAGAATGGAACGAAGGCCACGTGCACCGGTTTTTCTATCCCTTGCTTTTTCCACTACAGCATTGAGTGCATCGTCCTCAAATACAAGCTCAACATCTTCCATGTCAAACAGTTTTTTGTACTGCTTTGTGATGGCATTTTTTGGCTTCAGGAGAATCTCTGTCATCGCTTCGTCAGAGAGTTCTTCCAGACCGCAGATGATCGGCAAGCGGCCAATCAATTCGGGAATGAGGCCAAACTTCTGAAGATCTTCCGGTTCTACATGGGTAAAAATCCGGGGGTCATTCTTGTCGAACTTAACCTGAGTATCGGAATGGAAACCCATAGAGCTCGATGATAATCTTCTTGAAATCACCTCTTCAAGTCCGCTGAAGGCGCCACCGCACACAAAAAGAATATCCGATGTATCGAGCTGGATAAAGCTCTGCTCAGGGTGTTTACGCCCGCCTTTTGGAGGGATATTGGCTGTTGTGCCTTCCAGTATTTTAAGAAGAGCCTGCTGCACGCCCTCTCCCGAAACATCACGGGTGATGGACGGATTGTCACTTTTTCGTGACACTTTATCAATTTCGTCGATGTAAACAATTCCGCGTTTTGCGCGTTCTACATCATAATCTGCCGCCTGCAGGAGATTGCTTAGAATACTCTCCACATCTTCACCAACATAGCCCGCTTCTGTAAGCACAGTAGCATCGGCAATTGTGATGGGCACATCAATAATCTTGGCAAGTGTTCGGGCAAGCAGTGTTTTACCTGATCCCGTTGGCCCTAATAGAATGATGTTACTCTTCTCAATACGCGTATCATCAATTGCGATCTCTGAAGCGTTGGATATTCGTTTGTAGTGATTATAAACAGCTACTGAGAGCGCCTTTTTGGCATTATCCTGGCCTATCACATACTCATCAAGCCGGTTTTTGATCTCCAGCGGTTTGAGCATCGGCTTGTACTGCTTTTCACGGCGGCGGGCAAGGGAAGAAAGATCACTTTGAATGATACTTGAAGCATCCTCAATACAATGGTTACAGATGTAAACATCAGGACCGGCAACCATAGAGTTTACATCGTGGCTGGAACGGCCGCAAAAGGAGCAGAATACCGATTCGTTGTCTTTCTTTTTACTCATGTATATCTGTTTAACTGCCTGAAGGTAGGCATTATGATCTTTTTTTCAGAAATTTTTCTGAACGTCTGTTTCCGCTTTATTTTTTGTCGCGTCTCATCACACGATCGATCAAGCCGTATTTGTGGGCTTCATCTGCAGTCATCCATTTATTTCTGTCGGAATCTTTAATTACATCTTCAATATCCTTACCAGAATGATCCGCAATGATACCACTTAATTCTTTTTTGATACGAAGTATTTCCTGAGCTTCAATTTCAATATCACTGGCCTGCCCCTGTACACCGCCCAGTGGCTGGTGAATCATTACACGTGCATGTGGAAGTGCGTGGCGTTTGCCTTTGGTGCCTGCTGTAAGCAGTACCGCACCCATCGAAGCTGCCATACCCACACAAGTTGTGGATACATCACACTTTACATACTGCATGGTATCATAAATTGCCATACCGGCTGATACAACTCCGCCCGGGCTGTTGATATATAAATTGATGTCTTTCTCGGCATCCTGCGATTCGAGGAAAAGCAGCTGTGCCACAATTGAACTCGCAACAGCATCATTTACCGGAGTGCCTAAAATCACAATTCGGTCTTTAAGAAGGCGTGAGTAGATATCGTATGCACGCTCACCACGGTTTGTGGTTTCCACAACCATGGGTATAAGATTGTTCTGAATCTGTGTGATTTCGCTCATTTCAGGTATTTCAAAGATTGGCTGTTTGATATTCATGGCAGAAATTATTTGTCTTCACTTTTTTCGTTTTCTTCTTCTCTCTTCTCACGAAATTCGTCTTTGGAGAGTTCATTTACAGAAACTTCATCAGCTAATTTTACAAATACTTTATTTTCCCGGATGGTTGTCCGCAGATTTTCAAGCTGTGATGGATTCTGAGCATAATAACTTCTCAGCTGATCTATAGTTGCACCAAACCGGGCTGCTTCAACACCAAGCTGCTGATCGATATCTTCAGGTTTGATTTCAATGTCTTCAAATTTTTCCTGCAGTTTCTGGCTGATGAATGCCCACTTGCCCTCTCGAACAGCCTGCTCATCCATTTTCTCCTTGTACTCATCTGCATTGAAGCCTTCTGGAAGTTCGCCGCCGCTCTGCTGTTTCGCATACTCAACATACGAATTCAGGATCTGCTCTTTCATCACTTCAGGAATATCAAATTCGTGAGCTTCCGTAAGGGCATCGATTGCAGTTTGCCTGAAAATATCATCGGCTGACTGATCGTAGTACTCCTGCATTTTGCTCTTGATGTAGCTCTTGAACTCATCAATATTTTTCGCTTCGCCGTTTGAGTTTTTCTTGGCAAACTCGTCGTTAAGCTCTGCAGTTTTCATCTCTTCCACCTTCTTGATACGCATCTCAAAACGGTCGTGCTCATCGCCTTCGCCAAGTTCCATTTTCACAACATCGCCGGCTTTTTTGCCAACGAGGTTATCTTTGAACTCTTTTGCGGCTTCCTGGCGAAGATCCAGCTTCTGATTCTCATCTTTCTCACCTTCAACCGGGTTGCCTTCTTCATCCAGGCTGACAGCATCAACAGTTACGCGGTGCTCTTCAGTGATTTCGCCATCCACTTCTTCCCAGTTACCCTGGCGTTCGAGCGTACGCTCAATCTCTTCTTCTACTTCTTCATCGCTAACATCGTGCACCATTTTATCAACGGTGATCTCTGCAAGATCCTTCAGTTCAAAATCCGGCTTTGCACCAATCTTGAAAATCACTTCAAGCTGATCATCTTCCCATTTCAGGTCAACCATTTGAGTTTCGCCAACAGGCTCGTGATCGGGTACAATTTGCTTTTCGTACACTTCCTGTACGTAATTGTTGATCTCTTCGAGCTCAATCTCTTTGCCAAACCGCTTTTTTACGATTCCGAGGGGTACCCGGCCCGGACGAAATCCGGGAAGCTGAATTTGAGATCTGTATTTTTTAAATGCCTGATCGAATTTAGGAGAGAGATCCTCTCTGTTTGCTTTGATGGTTATCTCTTTGTCTACCGAGGTAACGTCCTGAACAGATATGTCCACTTGTTTTTCCTTTTTTTGTTGTCTGAATATTGTAAGATCGGAATAGTACGAGAGGGGGGACTCGAACCCCCACACCGGTTAAAGTACTAGATCCTAAATCTAGCGCGTCTACCAATTCCGCCACTCTCGCGGTTCACAGTATCTGATTTGCATCAGAGCCTGATAAAATACGGGATTTTCCCCGCTGATTCAACATCTGTATTTCATTAGAATATCTGCCACTGTTTGGATCAAATTTCTCTCAATGAAAATTATCTCTATTCTGCTTATCTGTAATTTTGTAGTTTTGAGGGAAAGAAATTAATTGTCCCTATGTTCAGAAATTTAAGACTTGTTTACGTTACTGCAGGCAGCCGCGAGGAAGCCCGAAAAATAGGCTCCACACTGGTTGAAGAAAAGCTTGCAGCTTGTGCCAATATTATCGATGGTATGGAGTCGATCTATCGCTGGAAAGATGCCGTTCAAACTGAAAAAGAGTGCGTTTTAATTTTAAAAACCAGCTACAGTAACGTAGCAAAATGCACCCGCAGAATCAAAGAAATCCACTCGTATGATGTGCCATGTGTTATCAGTATCAATCTCGCCGAGCAAGAAGGCAACCCCGACTATCTCGAATGGATTCTGAACAATGTGCAGCGGCCCATCTCAGCTGCCGATTATGAAACCGATGACTAATGCCACTTCAGATTACACGGGAAGAGTATATTATAACTGCCACTATTAATCGCCCGAAAGCAAGAAATGCCATCAATTTTGAACTGATGGATCGGCTGGAATCTCTTCTGGATGAGCTTGAACGGGATGATACTATCCGCCTCTTTATTCTGACCGGATCCGGAAAAAGCTTTATTTCCGGTGGTGATCTGCGGGAATTTCATCAGATAAAAGATGCAGAGGGCGCCAAAACGATGACACGCCGAATGCTTTCTGTTCTTGGCCGTATTGAAGCACTGCCGTTTTGGACTCTCGCTGCCATCAACGGGCATACCTATGGTGGTGGCTGGGAAATGATGCTCTCGTTCGATTTTCGGGTGGCATTATCCGAAGCCCGGTTTGGATTTACACAAGGGGCATTTTATCTGCCACCCGGCTGGGGCGGCATCACAAAACTGAGCCGGGCTGTTGGCAGAGATCTTGCTCTCTTTCTGCTTGCATCCCAACAGGTAATTGGTGCTGACGAAGCTCTTCGAAACGGTTTAATTCAAGACGTTTATCCGGCGGAAACTTTTCAGGAGAGAGTTGATGAACTGAAACAATCCCTTATTCGCAACGACCGCACATTTATCAACTATCTGAAGCAGGAAAATATACAATCGGCTGAGGATGAAATTGAGCCGTTTAGTAAATTCTGGGAGAGCGAACAGCACCTGGATCGGGTTGATCAATTTTTAAACAGATCAAAAGACAAAAGCTGAATTAAATTCGCCGTACCACGTCCATAATTCCGCTTCTCAAACTGATCCATAAATAGTTGAAAAAACCATTTTCCGGCTCCCTATCCTCTGAAATTTCTCCCCGCCTGGAATCCTCTCCATTGTTCCGGCTATCTTCCCGAACAGCAATCTGATCCATCAGAAAACTGCCTATACGATCTCGAAATCCCTGATCATGATCATCCCTGTCAATCAGTTCCATACTCAGGTCATCATAGTGCACATCAATCCAGCCCTCCGCTCTCTCCTCTCTCATTGTATATTCAAAACTGATTTCCCGGATTGTTCCGGAATCAATATTAATTCCTTCGAGATCATTCAAAATGTTGTTGAGGTTCGTTACATCAAAAGCCCCCAGGTTGCCTTTTACATCTGTTACTGATGTGCCATTTTCCATTCTCAGTTCGATGATAACATTCAGTTCACCGCTTCCCTCAAGCAGACTAAAAGCATTCAATACCATCGGGCTCTCTTCATTCGATTTTACGGGTGAGATAAGTGCGTTTGTCCCGGCAAAGAGAATTGTCCCGGGCCGCACCCCCTCTTCATCATATTCAGAATAGCGTATATCTGCATGATGCACCCGAACTGAATCCATATCAACAGAAACTGGCAGATTATTGAGTGCTTCAAGCGGCAGTGGAGGGTTCACGGAATCGGGGTCTTCAGGCACTCGCTTATCCAGTGATACATGAAGGTCCAGAGAGTCTGCCGATAAGTATGAAGCTTTGAATCGATCTGAATGAATCAACCCGTTCAAATCAAATTGCTTAAGTACAAACCCGGAAAGGTCCACCCGAAACATGTCTGTCCGGAATTCGAGTGACTGGAAAAATTGCTCTTCGCTCAGCACCGGGTTCAGGCTTAAATTCGCAGCTTCAAACAACGAATCCGTTTCACTAATCAGGATAGACTTACCCTCGAAACGATACCTTTCTTCCCAAAACGAAAACCAAACCTCAGATAATTCAACATGAATCTCTTCCACGGTAAACGGATCTTCACAATCTGTACATCCGGGACGATAATTTATCTTCCCTGTTCGCAGATCCAGTCCGCTCATTTCCCCAAAACCATCAGCTGCAGGAAAATGAATTTCACCCCCGGTAAAGTTTAAACTGGTTGTCAAAAATGTGAAATCAGAAGGCTCTTCATCCTGCTGCCCTGTATCATCTTCATCGGGCAATTTGACAAGATCAATGAAATAGTTCTCCATATTTACAGACTTCAATGCCATCTCTCCCCGAAACAGTTTGCGCAATTTCAACCCATTCAGTTCAATAGCATCAGCTTCAAATATCCTTTCTTCTGCTTCATTTCCTTTAACTTCTACTGAAACGCCCTCAAGATTTATGGATCTTGAAAATATTTTTGGAGAGGCTTTTATGATGGTCACTTCAAATTGATTATCCAGCTGCTCATTAATCAACTGCGACACGCGCTCTCCATTTATATAAAAATGGATGAACAGAAACCCTCCAATCACGAGAGCAAGCAAAAGGGCTATACCTATCAGCAGAAATTTTTTCATCGGAATTTATATAGGTGAAAGCAATGGGCAGAACTAACCAATCGTAAATTAACGTGAGATCGATATAACATTTATAAGAATCGTCAGTTAGAGCGCAGTCCCGACGCTTTTCAGGAGGGACGAAGTCGCTCATTTTCTGAACACGAAGTGAAAACTCATATATCGCTACGCGTGCAACAGATGAGCGACTTCTCCCGATTGAACTGCATCGGGATGCGCTCAATAT
>JAFIES010000003.1 GCA_020832415.1 Balneolaceae bacterium
TGATTGATGGTACTATACAGAGGATGCGTTGATCCGGTAATTGCGACCAACCATCGGATCTATAGTTTTCCTTTGACTGATGAATATGCCGATGGTTTATTTGATGATACTTTTTTACCCGGGGCGCTGCCCCGGGCTATCCAATCTGACCCCTTCAGGGTCTTAAGATTCCTTAGCCCCGATTTAATCAAAAGGTAGTTTTTTAAGAAAGGCTCTAACACTTTGAACAATATGCCCTTAGCGTTTCTTTGCGCCCATTGCGGTTATAAATACTCATAGATTAGCACGATGAATTAACCGCCAGTGCCACCAAGAGACGCAAAGTAAAAGGGATAGACTTCTATAACAGGCTGGTATTTAAAAACTCTTCACCCGATCAATCACATCCATATTCCCGATGGAATCTTCCAGTGAAACGGGCAGTGGAGATCCTTCAAAAATGGAACGGGCAAAATTATCGGCCTGGATGGTGAAATGGTTGCATGGAGCAAACTCTTCCGTGAACGTTATGTCATCAATTACACCACTCAGCACCGTTATTTTTGAAAAATCGGGATTGAAAGGCCACTCGAGTTCCAGCATCCCTTTTGTTCCGTAAATTTTCACGTACTGATCTTTATGGCACTGTGTGGAGCAGGTAAATACGGATGTCCCGCTGCCAAACGACAGCAGACCTGACGCAAGGCGATCGATTCCAAATTCAGGATCATACTCCGAATATCCGTAAACCCGGTCCGGTTCTCTGCCAAAGATGAGCCGTGCAACCGAGATGGAGTAACATCCCACATCCATCAAACCGCCACCGCCCATCTCAGCGCTGTTGCGATAATTTTCGGGATCGCTGTTGAAGTAAGACAAGAATGAGTGGACGGCTTTGATCTCCCCTATTTTTCCGGACCGAACCAGCTCAACCACGCGCTGCCACCGGGGATGGTGCCGGTACATAAAGGCTTCCATCACCTTTAAATGGGGGTATGTTTTTGAAACCGAGTGAAGTTTTCGGGCATCATCTGCATTCATCCCAATCGGTTTTTCGCACAATACATGTTTACCGGCTTCCAGGCATTTAACAGACCATTGTACATGCAAATGATTTGGAAGAGGAATATAAACAGCATCAATTTCAGGATCGGCAAGTAACTCTTCATAACTGCCATAGGCTTTTGGTATGGAGAGCTCATGCAATACTCTTTCTGCACTTTCAATATTTCTGGATGCAATAGCTGATACTTCACAAAACTCAGATTGCTGAATAGCTGGTATGGTGTAAATTCGCCCGATTTTTGCGGTGCTGAGGATGCCGAAGCGCAGTTTTTTCATGTTGGATTTGATTATTTGTTAGGACTATCTGAATGCTGATATGTTAAAATAAATTTTATGGTGATGGAAAACAGGGTTTACTTTGGAACATCACCCGCCGGAACCTATATTTCTTCAGCTTTTTTGAAACCTCTGTTTTTAACCCAAAATCTCTGCTATGCTTCAAAAATACTCTTCCTTTGTTCTGTTGTTTTGTACACTCTTTATCGCTGCCGATCTGTTTGCCCAATCACGACAGATTGAAATTGAAAGTGAGGTAACTACTCAGGATCAGGTTACCATCAACGGCCAGCGGATTTCTTACACAGCTACCGCCGGCACACAACCTGTTTGGGGTGATGATGGCAAGCCGATCGCCTCTCTCTTTTATGTTTATTACAAGCGCGATGATGTGGATGACCGCTCCCGCCGCCCGATTGTTTTTTCTTTTAATGGCGGGCCGGGTTCGGCTTCTGTCTGGATGCATATCGGGTACACAGGTCCGCGATTTCTTGCTATTGATGATGAAGGATATCCGGTTCAGCCGTACGGCGTCATTGAAAATAACCACTCCATTCTGGATGTGGCCGATATCGTTTACATCGATCCCGTAAATACTGGCTTCTCCCGAATTGTGGACCACGATGTGGACAGAAGCACTTTTTTTGGTGTGAATGCAGACATCCGCTACCTGGCCGACTGGATCGATAACTTTGTTGGCCGGCACGATCTGTGGACATCACCCAAATATCTGAAAGGCGAAAGCTACGGAACCACCAGGGTTGCCGGGCTTGCGCGCCAGCTTCAAAGTGCGCACTGGATGTTTATCAACGGGGTGATTTTGGTATCCCCCACAGGTATGGGTCTCGAACCGCCCGCAATGACACCCAGATCTGAAATCCTCAAGCTGCCCTATTATGCAGCAACGGCATGGTATCACAATGCGTTGGGCGACGAACTGCAAAACGCTGATCTCTACGATTTTCTTCCCGAAGTTGAACGCTTTACAATTGAAGAGTACCTGCCGGCAGTTGCACGGGGCGGTTCACTTTCCGGTGAGCAGAGGCAAGAGATAGCAGAAAAAGTATCGCAATACTCCGGTATTTCTGTGAGGGAGATTCTGAACCATAATCTCACCATCCCCACATCATTCTTCTGGAAAGATCTGCTGCGGGATGAAGGGCTGACGGTGGGCCGACTCGATTCCCGCTATCGCGGAATAGACCGGATGGTTGCCGGCAGCAGTTACGATCACGACCCGGCGCTCACCTCATGGAACCACTCCTTCACGCCAGCCATTAACCACTATCTGCGCGAGCACCTTGGCTACGAAACCGACCTTAAATACAACATCTTTGGCCCGGTTCGCCCTTGGGATATGAGCAACGACACCACAGCAGACGACCTTCGCCGTGCCATGGGGGAAAATCCGTTTATGCATGTAATGGTGCAGGCCGGTTATTATGATGGCGCCACTGATTATTTCTCGGCAAAATATGTGATGTGGAATATGGATCGCAGCGGAAAAGTTCAGGACAGGTTGCGTTTTGAGGGCTACCGAAGCGGCCACATGATGTACCTGCGGCAGGAAGACCTGGTGACATCGAATGAGCACATACGCGAGTTCATCCGCGAATCATTGACGGACGGTGAATCAGCCCGGTACTGATAATTGTAAGATGAGTGCATCAAACTTCTCCCCTCCTTTGTAAGGAGGGGCCGGGGGTGGTTCTCTTTTTTCTTTGGGTTTTAGAGCCAGAAAGGGCATCATTGATCGAACATAAAGAAAGAATTCAGCTTGTTCTTTATAACCATCAGGCAAACCTCGAAATCGGCGAATACTCACCGGCAACATCACCACCAAGAACAATCTCAGGGCCCACGCTCAACCAGGCGTGGGCTTTTATTTTTTCATTCCCATCCCCTTTTTTAACCCCGAAAAAAACCGTTGCGGGAATCCCCTTCTTTCTCATCATCATTTTACCCGCTGCCGCCTGCGCAAGGCATTTTGAATCCCACGGTACGAGCCTGCTGCAATTTGAGATATAACGGGAAACCGTTGCGGTATAGGCGGGGTCAGGGTTGGGAGCATCTTCAGAATGCTTGTCTGCCGGTTTGCCAAGCAGTTTTGAAAAGTGCTTGAACGGCAGAACAAACAGCAAAAAACGAACCATAAAGAGCAGCATGATAATGCGGATCAGCAGCCACTTCTCACGGAGCGGTTTTTTCAGAAATGTAGTGATGTAGATTTCGGCACGTTTCATCAAAAAATGTTCAATCCAATCAGATAAGCTATTGCCTGTTTTACGATAGCTCAAAAGCGTAAGCTAATGTTTATACTTTGAAAGTAACTCTTATTTCTTCATTTTATCCGAAATAAAATAACAATACCGGGAATAAAACTTGTGCTCGTAGCAAGAATAACCTCAACTGCATTGGTGATATATTGGTGTTGTGCATAATTTGAAAAGAATAGAATGGAACTACCAAAATATCACGAAACATTCATCCCAATATTGGAGACTCTTAACTCTGTTGAATCAATGAAAAGCAGAGAGCTTGCTTCAAGAGTTAGAGATAAATACTATTCTGATTTGCCGCAAGACTTACTTGACAAAAAGACCAGCTCAGGTGCAAACGTATTAATTGATAGAATTCTGTGGGGGAAGTCATATCTAAAAATGGCAAAGTTTGTTTCGTACCCTAAAAGGGGGTTGGTTCATATAACCGAAAAAGGTAAAAAAAGACTTGAAACAGGCACTTTACCACTAAAGGAACTTCAAAATGATCAAGACTTTATTAATCATAGAGAATCAGTTAAAAGTGAAAAGGAAAATGAATTAGAACTTGATTCCGTCAATGTGGAAAATGCCTCTCCACAAGACTTGATTGATTCTGGGTTCTCTTCAATCGAAACAGAAGTAAAGACTAACCTTTTAGAGAAACTAAAGGAAATCGATCCTTACTATTTCGAAAAGGTGATTCTCATACTACTTAAACGAATGGGATATGGAGATTTTGTTGAAACTTCAAAGTCGGGTGACGGAGGAATTGACGGAATTATTAATGAAGATAAATTAGGCTTGGAAAAAATATATACTCAAGCTAAACGGTATAATGAGAATAAAGTTCGGGAGAAAGATATACGAAATTTCATTGGAGCTATGAGCGGCGATACGAGTAAAGGAGTATTTATAACTACTTCAACTTTTGATGATTCTGCAGTTAAAAAGGCAAGAGAAGCACATCACTCAATAATACTGATAAACGGGGCTAAATTGGTAGATTTAATGCTTCAGTATAACGTAGGTGTTCAGGTTAAAACTATTTATGAAGTCAAAGAACTTGACAATGACTTTTTTGAAGAGGATTAAAAAAACAACTATGCTCAGAATCGGTTATAGCAAATACTAAAAGGAAAGTACCTACAACCCCACCCTACTTTTCAATAAAATCTTGAATCGCTTCACTAATCCCCTCCGATCCGGAAAGCAGATCGAATTCGGTACCAATGGTTGAACGGTTTTCCAGCACCTCTGCCAGTACCGTAGCCACATCTTCACGTGGTATCTCGCCCCGATCCAGTGTTGAGGCAATCGAAACAAGCCCGGTCCCTTCATCATTGGTGAGCCTTCCGGGTTTTACGATGGTATAATCCAGCCCGCTGTTTCGCAGGGCTTCATCCGCCTCCGATTTTGCCTGCTGGTACACCCGAAAGACCTTATCGCCACGTGGTGTATCCAGCCCCATGGCGCTGATCATCACATACCGTTTTATGCCATTTTTGTGGCAGGCATCGATCAGTTTGATGGCCCCGTCACGATCAACTGTCCATTTTCGTTCAGCCCCGCTTCCGGGTCCCGCACCGGCTGCAAAGAGTACAGCATCCACACGGCCCGCCGCTTCAGAAAGATCATCCAGAGTTTCTATATCTGCAATCACCGGCTCCACACCCATCTCTTCAAGTTCGGCGGCCTGCTCCTGCTTTCGGATAATTCCCCTCACTGTGTGCCCTTTTGCAATCAGTTTTGGGTGAAGAAGTTTAGCAATTTGTCCCGATGCGCCTGCGATTGTGATTTTCATAAGAAGGAATATGGTTTAACGTGAGTTCAATTATTGAGTTAAGAATTTGAATCTCCCCTTCCGCCTCAGGCGGATGGGGCCGGGGGTGGTTAAATCAAGGAATTGGACACATTAAAACTGGTAATCCTAAGGCTACCTCCCCTAACCCCTCCTTACACAGGAGGGGAACGAAATAAATCGAATTTGAAAATCGAAATATAATTATTAAAAAAGGCTACAGCCTGTTATAGTTCCCTGATACGGATGTTGCGGAAGCGCACTTCATCGCCATGGTCCTGCAGGCCGATGTGGCCTTTGGGCGCATTGCCAAACGAGGGGTGACACTCAAATTTTGTCTCCCGAACCATGGCATACCACTCTGCACTCCAGCGGGTAAATTCCACCACTTTTTCGCCATTTTGCCAGTACTCCATGTTTGGCCCGTCCGATATAATCCGCACATGATTCCACTCTCCCTGAGGCCGGGTATTTTGCGGTACGGCCGGTTTCATGTCATAAAGTGCGCCGGAGAGTTGTTTGCCGGATGCTCCCTGCACGGCATCGTTATCGATAATCTGCATCTCAATGCCCGACCAGTAGATCTCCACACCCGGCTGCTCTACAACGTGATGAAAAATGCCGCTGTTGCCCCCTTCTGAAATCCACCACTCCAGTTCCAGTTCAAAATCGCTGTACTGTTTTTTTGTGATCAGGTCGTGGCCGCTCATGGGCCGATCGCCGGGCCGGAAAATCAGCATGCCATCTTCGATCAGCCATGTTTCATCCGGAAAGCCATCCATGTTATAGCCACGCCATTCATTAGCATTCACCCCATCAAAAAGCAGTTCCCATCCCTCATCGATCTCCTCCTGAGACAGGGGTACCAAAGGATTGGTTGATGTTGATTCGGGAAGCGGATTTGTAGTGAAAAAGAGTACAGAGAGTAAAATTACAGAGGTGATTACGCTATTCAGGTTCATTCGTTGGAAAAGTTAGTTTCGGTTAATTGGTGTGAGGTCAATTTAGGAATTTGAAAAAAAGAGTCTCCCCTCCTTTCCAAGGAGGGGCCGGGGGTGGTTACAGTACTTTAAGTAGGACTACAAGTTGAGGATTTAGTTCATAAGCTTGTTTGAACCACCCCTAAATTCGCTTTCGCGTTCAAAAAATAAGCCCTCCTTGAAAAGGAGGGGACTTCGTGCCAAATTCAAAGGTTTTATATCGATCTCACGATCATTACTTATCCAACTTATTGAATGGGCGGCAAATAGAAAAACAATTTGAATTAAAATCTCGGAATTTGCCCTCTTAATTCCCCCTGCTGATGGCGGTTAGAGGAGATCGTCATGTAAAAATTGCCGTTAGTAATTGCGGAGCGCTGCACCGGCCTCAGGTGAAATTTATTATCCTCCTCCCTGAACTCTCCGCTTCGTTTGTCATCATTCAGAGTGGCCCGAAGCCTGAAAATTCTGTTCCCGGTTTCCCCTCTCTTTCCATAGTGGATGTGTGCAGCGAAATAGGTATCTCTGAGATCAGAAAATGTGCCGCGAACGTAAAGAGTGTCAGACTCAATCCAAACCTGCATCGATCCCATTCCGGGGGTTTGAACTCGCGGAACCATCTCCGTACCGCTTAATGGAAAATCGTACACCGTTTGGGCGGATAGTACCGAGCCCATCGAAATAAATAAAACGGAAAGAGTGAAGAGAGTTTTCATGATGTGATCATTTTAGTGGTCTGTTCATAACTGATTTCACTTCAAAAAAGTACATATGTTGCAATCAGTATAGGAACATTTACTCCGATCTCACCGGACTATCATCAAGTTTGCGAAGCCAGATATTTCGAAAACTTACAAGATCGCCATGATCCTGCAGCATGATGCCGTCCTCGCCATGTGCAGAATATTCCGGCAGGCCAATATATCTTGTTGGCCCTTCCAGTTCTGCTTTGTGCTGAACCAAAACCCCATTCCAGAAAACGGTTATGTATCCGGGTTTTTCCACGTCACCATGTTCACTGAAAACCGGCGCCTCAAAAATGATGTTGTATGTTTGCCACTCGCCCGGAGGCATTGCAGCGTTTACGTAGGGTACATGCTGTTTGTAGATACTGGCGGCCATACCATTTACGTAGGTTTCGTTTTGATATGAATCGAGCACCTGAACCTCATACCTTCGCTGCAGGAAGACGCCGCTGTTCCCGCGCCCCTGCCCTTCACCAACAATTTCGACCGGGGTTCTCCACTCAAGATATAACTGCACGCTTCCAAAAGAGTCTTTTGTGATAATGTTTCCGCTGCCCGGCTTTACAGTCATTGCGCCATCTTCAAGGGTCCACTCCACGTCACTGTCCCTTACCGATGTCCAGTTGCTAAAATCGGAACCATCAAACAGTACGATTGCATCATCCGGCGGAGCCAGAAATGCAGGAACAGCCTGAACAACGGGTGGTACCGGCTCATAAAACTCGGTGTCTTCAGGTTGCCAGGCACGATCCTGGCTGCAGGCGGTATTTGTGTTTAGAATCATTATGGTAATAAGGATAAAGGTGAATGGAGAGTAAGTTAATTTCATGGAGGAGGTGTTTAGGTTAGTACTCATTAGAATAAACGGAAATTTTGGTTTCGGAACAGTACCAATATTTCTGTTTACAGGTAATCCGGCCTGTTGCCTGTTCATCTGCTTTAAGGAGGTATACCAAGTAACATCTCAGATCGTTGATTTTGTAGCACAAATAAGCTACATTTAAAATGTATAACGAAATCAATTATTATGTCTAAGAAAACTGCAACGGTTCGTGCTCGAATGGAGCCGGGATTAAAGAAAGAGACGGAACAGATACTGGATCAGCTTGGGCTAAACACCACAGAGGCAATTCGAATTTTCTTTAAGCAGGTGAAACTTCAGCGTGGCCTTCCTTTTGAAATGAAGATTCCTAATGAAAAAACTCATCAAGCTATTATCGAGGCTAAAGCGGGCCAAAACGTAAAAGAATTTGAAACTGCTGAGGAGTTGTTTGAAGACCTGGATATCTGATGAAAAAGGTTTCCCGTACAAACAGATTTAAGAAAGACGTAAAAAAGATGAAGAAGCGTGGAAAGTCATTTGGTGCTTTCAAACAGGTTATCCAGAATTTGGCTCAGGGCAAGCCGCTTGATGAAAAATTTCGGGATCACAAGTTGTTAGGTGATTATGTGGGCACAAGAGAGTGTCATATTGAACCTGATTGGTTGCTAATTTACGAAGATTACGATGATGAGTTGATCCTGATTCGCACAGGCACCCATTCAGATTTATTTGGCTAATAGGTTGACAATTCAGAATCTTGATACTGTTCCAGAACCATTTATTTCAAATTTAATCAGGTTTTTTTGTGATTTATTGGTCTTTTCAAATTGTTAGTATTTTTGTCAAGTGTTCCGATCTGTCATCCAGCCCCGATCGCATCCAATCAATTAGTTAATCACTGTGTGGTTTTGTAATTATTCTATAAATTATCTGTTTAAGCTAAATTAAAATTCAGTACTTATGACCAAGATAAAATTCATTCTACTCAATCTGCCGCTGCTGTTTTTTCTGATCTCAACAGCTTTTGCCCAGCAAAATATGGAGTGGCCGCACGAACTTACCGAAGACTGGACACCGGTTGATGATTCTGTATCAACCACAGGCTATTTCGGGCAGGCACCATCGGATGCAATTATGCTTTTTGATGGCAGCGACCTCTCGAACTGGGAAGCGGCCCCGGGATACTTTATCAATGCAGAGCAAGTACCGGAGTACCTGGAAGCACTTCAAACCCATCACGGCCCGGCCCCGTGGAAAGTGGAAGACGGTGTGATGACGGTTGTACCCGGCTCCGGCAATATTATGACAAAAATGGGCTTCACCGATTTCCATCTGCATATAGAGTGGAAAACTCCGGAAGAGATTGACGGAGAGGGACAAGGCCGCGGGAACAGCGGCGTCTTCCTGCAGGGACTTTATGAAATTCAGGTTCTCGATTCCTGGCAAAATCCCACCTATCCAAACGGTCAGGCAGGCTCAATCTACAAGCAAACGGCCCCTATGGTAAACGCCAGCCGCCCGCCCGGTGAGTGGCAGAGCTACGATATATTCTTCGAAGCCGCCTATTTTGATGATACCGGAAAGCTGATTAAACCCGCGTATGTAACAGTAATCCACAACGGTGTGCTTATTCATCACAAACAAAAAATTAAGGGCCCAACCACATTTATTGGCCCGCCAAAATACAAGCCTCACCCAAGAAAGCTGCCAATTGGCCTTCAGGATCATGGCGATTACGTGAGTTTCCGAAATATTTGGATCAGAGAGCTATAACAGCTCCATTTTTGAAAGCTGCATCTTGAATAGAGATTGCAGCTTTTTTTATGCTGTAGCGGCAAAATTTTGTAAAACAGGAACACACTATGTCCTGAAAATTTTATCAATGGCTGCCAAGCATTACATTTGCCATACCAATTTTACCAAACCTTCACCAATTATCGTTTAAGATGAAAAAAACAGCTCTTCTGATTTTTTTGGCTTTATGGATTGCCTGCCCGCTTGTTGCGCAACAGGGCATACAGCCGGAAGATTATTACAAAACCGTATTTGTAAGCCAAACTGAAATTTCTCCGGAGGGTAACTATGTTGCCTTTACAAAAACCACAATTGATGAGGAGAAAAACAGCCGCCACAGCGAAGTGTGGATGCAAAAATTGAGTGATGGCCGGCCTGATGGAGAACCATTTCTGTTTACAGACCCTACCGTACAGTCATCCAATCCGCAGTGGTCGCCCGATGGCACACTTCTCAGTATTCAGTCACGCCGGGGCGATGATTCAAATTCGGTACGATTTATCAGAGTTACTGCACCGGGTGGTGAAGCATTTACAATTGAAGGCCTCGACAGGACACCGGTATGGTCGCCCGATGGCTCTATGATAGCATTTGTACGCGAGCCAAAAACGGATGAAGAGCGCCACGATCGCGCCGGCTGGATTGCGCCGGATGCAATCACCAATACCCTCGATTCCACACGGTTCGATGGACGGGTAATCACACAGATGCGCTATAAAAGTGATGGCACATCAGCCTGGCTGCCGCATCCATCCATCCAGGAAAAGAGGCAAATCCACCTGGTATCGGCTGAGGGTGGTGAACCTGCACAGCTCACCGATCTGCCTTTTCATGCAAGCAATCTGGAGTGGAGCCACGACGGAAGCCTGATCTATTTTACGGGCGATCCGGAAGAGGATGATGAATACAATACAGACTTTACCCGAAATTTATATGTACTCGATATAGAATCAGGTGAATGGAATCAGCTTCTCGAAATGGATGGAAATCAAACCTCGCCCGTACTGTCTCCCGAGGGAAGGTATCTTGCATTTTTAAGCACAGCAGAACGCGGCGCTGAAACGGATGCAATGATTGTGTCTCTAAATCGGGTGGGCTACGTGAATGGCACGCCACAAAATCTCACTGAAAACTGGAGCCTTCAGCCCGGCGGCCTGCACTGGACATCCAGCGGAAACAATCTCCGGTTCAATGCACAAACCAGGGGCAATCAGCACCTGTTTGAAGTGAGCCGTTCCGGCGGGGATGTTCGGCAGGTAACTGAAGGTGATCGTCGCCTTGGTTCCATCTCTGTAACAGCTGACGGCAGCATGATGGCTTATACATCAACAGATGCCATCACTCCCGCTGAGGCTTTAATCTCAAGAGCAGACGGAAGCCGGGAAGTACAGTTCACAAATTTCAACCAAGAGTGGATGGCAGAAAGAGTTTTGAATCCCGCCGAATCGATCACCTGGACGGTTGAAGATGGAACTGAAATACAGGGATGGGTAATTAAACCGGTTGGCTACGAAGAAGGGCAAAGCTATCCCATTGTGATGAAAATTCATGGCGGCCCGCATACTGCCTATGGAAATACATGGTTTCAGGCATTTCATACACTATCCGCTTCCGGAATGTTTGTCTTTTATCCGAACCCGAGAGGGTCATCATCCTACGGAAACGAGTTTACTTACGCCACTCTTGGCCAGTGGGGAGTGATGGATGAGGAGGATTTTATGACCGGACTGGAAGCCGTAATGGAAGCCTATCCCGGCGTTGATGCTGAAAGAGTTGGTGTGTCCGGCGGAAGCTATGGCGGATTTATGACCAACTGGCTAACCGCACGCTTCCCCGATCACTTCCGGGCAGCCGTAACAAGCCGATCGATCTCCAATTGGGACAGCTGGTACGGGTCATCCGATGCACAAGGATTAACTGAGTTTGAATTTGGCGGCACACCGTGGGAGCAGCGCGATCTCTACCGGGAGCTTTCACCTATGAGCTATGTGGAAAATGTGGTAGCCCCAACACTCATCATTCACAGTGAAGAAGACTGGCGAACACCGATGACCGACGCCGAACAGTGGTATATGGCACTGAAGAAAATGCAGATACCTGTAGAGTTTGTTCGGTATCCGCGATCATCTCACGGCCTTTCAAGAACGGGTGAGCCATGGTTGCTGGTAGATCGCCTCGAACGAAAGCGAAGCTGGTTCGATTACTGGCTCAATGAGAACTGATATCCAGAGCCACATTGGAGCGTCCGAAGGTCCTCCAATCGTGGCGGGTTACGGTAATTGTTCTTTGATAAACAGATATGGTATTTCTTGATATGGTTTGGACTTTTGTGCTATTGATAAGCTTTCTGCAGTTTCTGAGATAATTGCCGTCAATAGAAATACCATATCTTATGGTCGAAAACCACAACGCTTCGAGGTGCGGGCACGCTCGAAGGTAGTTTACAAATTCCAAGCTACATTGTAGCGTCCGAAGGACCTTCAATCGTGGCGGATTCAGGTAGTTGTTCTTTGATAAACAGATATGGTATTTCTTGATATGGCTCGGATTTTTGCTCTATTGATAAGCTTTCTGCAGTTTCTGAGATAATTGCCGGCAATAGAAATACCAGATCTTATGGTCGAAAACCACAACGCTTCGAGGTGCAGGTACGCTCGAAGGTAGTTTACAAATTCCAAGCTACATTGTAGCGTCCGAAGGACCTTCAATCGTGGCGGATTCAGGTAGTTGTTCTTTGAAAAACAGATATGGAATTTTTTGATATGGTTCGGATTTTGCGCTATTGAGAAGCTTTCTGCTGTTTCTGAGATAATTGCCGTCAATAGAAATACCATATCTTATGGTCGAAAACCACAACGCTTCGAGGAGCAAGCACGCTCGAAGGTTGTTTACAAATTCCAAGCCACATTGTAGCGTCCGAAGGACCTTCAATCGTGGCGGGCTAAGTTAATTGTTCTTTGATAAGCAGATATGGTATTTCTTGATAGGGCTCGGATTTTTGTGCTATTGATAAGCTTTCTGCTGTTTCTGAGATAATTGCCGTCAATAGAAATACCATATCTTCCACCGCGAAATCTGAATAGACAGAACAGGTACATGTAACGCCCAAAATTTTATAATCATTAACTAAATAAACAGTAAGTATGCAATTACGAAATACAAGCTTTCTGTCTGTGCTGATTTTTCTTCTTGCCGGTTTTTCGGCCGGCCTGACAGCTCAGGATAATGGAAACGGTAATAACAACGAATCTGAAATAGAGTCCAGTCATGAGGGGCTCCATATCGAACCGGACAGAACCGTTCATATTCAAGCCAGTGAAGGCACATGGATGTCGCTCGATGTGCATCCGTCCGGCGAGAAAATTGTGTTTGAATACATGGGCAATCTGTACGAACTGCCTATTGCGGGCGGCGAAGCTACGCAGCTTACCAGCGGTATGGGATTTGATGCACAGCCAAGTTACAGCCCGGATGGCAATCATGTGGTTTTTATATCCGACCGAAGCGGAGGTGAAAATGTATGGATTCTTGATCTCGAAACGATGGAGACCGAACAGCGTACCCGTGGTAACAACTACAGAATGCAATCGCCCATTTACACCCCTGATGGGGATTACATCATTGCAGCAAGAGCCGGCCTTCGGGGCGGGGTTCACAAGCTCTGGATGTACCATGTGGATGGCGGTAACGGCATCGAGTTTATGGATACACCCAACAATCGAAAAACCATTGAGCCGGCATTTGGGGGCGATGACCAATATATCTGGTTTTCTCAGCGTACGGGCGACTGGAACTACAACGCGATCCTGCCTCAATACCAAATCGCAAAATTTGATCGCGAAACCGGTGAAACCCACCTGCAAACATCGCGGCAGGGTTCAGCTTTCAGGCCAACGCTTTCATCTGATGGAAAGTGGCTGGTGTACGGCACCCGCCACGAACAGGAAACCGGCCTGAGAATCCGGGATCTTTCTAATGGTGATGAGCGATGGCTGGCCTATCCTGTTCAGCGAGATGATCAGGAATCCCGCGCTACCCGCGATGTGATGCCAAACATGAGCTTTACACCGGATAACAGCGCTGTCATTACAACATACGGCGGTAAATTCTGGAGAATACCTGTTGAACAGGGAGCAGAAGCCACAGAAATTCCTTTCGAAATTGATACGGAAATAGAACTTGGCCCTCGCCTTGAATTCAAATATCCGATTGAGGATGATCCCGAATTTATAGCCCGCCAGCTTCGGGACGGCGCCCCATCACCCGATGGAACCCGATTGGCATTTACCGTTCTGAATGATCTCTATGTGATGGATTTGCCGGATGGTGAACCGAGAAAACTCACAAATCTTGATCTGGTTGAGGCATTTCCGGCCTGGTCGCCCGACGGGCAGTGGATAGCATTCGCTACCTGGAACCCCGAAGAGGGTGGCCACATCTACCGGATGAGAAGTAACGGCAGCGGCAATGCCCAGCGCCTCACTCAGGAACCGGGCATTTATCAGCAAATCGCGTGGTCGAAAACGCAGGACAGAATTGTAGCCATTCGTGGCGACAGGCGCGTTTATACCGAAGCGCCCGGGCCGTTTGTTCCGTTTGCAGCTGCTGAACTGGTATGGATACCATCATCCGGTGGTGAGCTCAATTTTATAGCCAGCACAAATGGACGCAGCAATCCTCATTTTGTGATGAATGATGACCGTATTTATCTCAATCACAATCAAAGAGGGTTGATCTCTATCCGTTTTGATGGAACAGACGAACGGCAGCATGTTGCCATTACCGGCAGTTCTCCTCCGGGCCAACAGCAGCCTACGCGCGCATCAACCATAATAAAAGCTCCGCAGGGAGATCAGGTAATTGCACAGGTTGGTGCTGATATCTACTCGGTTACACTGCCCAGGACGGGCGAGGCTCCTACCATTAATGTGGACAGCGCTTCATTTCCTACGGCAAAACTTACCGATATCGGCGGGCAGTTTCCTGCCTGGGGATGGGATGGCCGTACGATTCACTGGTCAATCGGTAATGGCCACTTCATCTATAATCTTGATGACGCAAAAGAACGCGAGCGCGAGCAGGAAAAATATGATCGTGAAAAGCGTGAAGCCGAAGAAGAGGAAGATGAAAATGGAGAAAATGGAGAATCTGATGAAAATGGTGATGAAGAGGACGACGACAGGCCTAAAGATTATGAGGCTGAAGAACTGACCATCGAAATTTCAGTGAACCGCGACCTGCCGGAAGGTACGATTGTACTGAGAGGCGCGACGGTAATAACCATGAATGGGTATGAGATTATTGAGGATGCCGATCTCGTAATACAAGATAACCGCATACAGGCGGTAGGTACACAGGGAACGGTCGAGATTCCCGGCGGTGCGGAAATTCGCGATATGAGCGGAAAAACGATTGTACCGGGATTTGTGGATACCCATGCCCATGTGCGTCCATACAGAAACCTGCATCAGCCGCAAATATGGTCGTTCATGGCAAACCTGGCTTATGGAGTAACCACACTCAGAGATCCGCAAACCGGTACTACTGATCTGTTAACGTATGCTGATCAGGTAGCAGCGGGGCATATTCTCGGCCCGAGAATTTATCAGACAGGCCCCGGGGTTTTCTGGTCGGAGCAGGTGCGTGATCTGGATCATGCCCGTGATATCCTGAAACGCTACAGTAAGTATTACGATACCAAAACCATCAAAATGTATGTAGCCGGAAACCGGGAACAGCGCCAGTGGATTCTGATGGCAGCCAAAGAGCAGGAGCTGATGCCAACAACAGAGGGCTCGCTCGACATGAAACTGAACATGACTATGCTGATTGACGGTTATCCCGGCCAGGAGCATAACTACCCAATCACCCCGGTTTACAGCGATGTGATACAGGTAACAGCTGAGTCGCAAATGGCATATACGCCTACCTTGCTCGTTACATATGGCGGCCCGTGGGTGGAGAACTATTTCTTCATGAAGGAAGATGCAGCCAATGATCCCAAACTGAGGCACTTTACTCCCCGCGCCGATCTTGATGGCAAAGCGCTGAGACGTGGTGCCGGCTGGTTTCATGAAGATGAATACGCTACCTGGAGACAATCCAGAACAGTAAAACAGATCTATGAAGCGGGTGGTATTAACGGAGTTGGAAGCCACGGACAGCTGCAGGGACTCGGCTACCACTGGGAGCTCTGGGCAATGGCCTGGGACGATATGGACCCGCACGCAGCACTCCGGATTGCAACCATACAGGGAGCAGAAGCACTCGGCCTTGATGGTGATATCGGCTCAATTGAGGCCGGTAAACTGGCTGATCTGGTGATTCTGGAGAAGAACCCGCTGGTTGATATCCGAAACACCAATACCATTGAGCATGTGATGATAAATGGTCGCCTCTTCGACGGAAACACACTCGATGAAGTGTGGCCGCGGCAGCAGCCGGTTGGCCGTTTGTGGTTCCACGAAGAAGAGCCCGAAGGCTTGCCTGGTTTTAATCCGCGCGCTGACTGATCGTACTTTCAGATTGAAGAAAATGTAAAAAAAACTCTCTTTGCTTAACTGTAAAGGGAGTTTTTTATATGCCTAAAAATTAAATCTGACACAGAGCCACATTGTAGCGTTCGTAAGAACCTTCAATCGTGGCGGGTTTAGGTAGCTGTTCTTTGATAAACAGATATGGTATTTCTCTGTGTATCACGGGGTGTTTTGCTATTGATAAGCTTTCCGCTGTTTCTGAGATAATTGCCGACAATTGAAATAGGATATTTGGCGTTCGAAAACCACAACGCTTCGAGGAGCGAGCACGCTCGAAGGTTGTTTCCAAATTGCAAGCCACATTGAAGCGTCCGCGAGGTCCTTCAATCGTGGCGGTTTTGGGTCACGCACCGGGGAAAACAACTAAGGCAGCGGATAGAACTGCTCTGCCCGCAGCCTTGCACGTTCGGCATCATCGGGTTTGCCGAGTTTATGCAGAAGATCAGCCCGAAGCAGATGTGCACCTCTGGCTACAGGCGAATCGGGAAAAGACTGAACACTTAAGGTTGCAAGAGTATAGGCCATTTCCCATGCGCTCTCACTCTCTATTTCAGCCAGATCTTTGGCTTCCATTACAAATTCGTGCCAGTTGAGTGCTCTTGGGTTCATCCGTTCAGCTTCCTGCATCACATTAAATGGCGGTAATTCATGCCGGCTGTTTTTTCTTCGGATTGGCTGTTGCTGTTCACTAAAAAAGGTGAAGATCGTATTATAAAGTGCTTCTGCTTCAAGCCGGTTGTAATCGGGATTTTTCAGGCGCTGCTCTTCACCGGGGTTGGTGAAAAATGAAGCTTCAGAGATGATTGCAGGAATGCCATAGGTTTCACGCAAAACGGCTGCTCCGGCAGTGGGGAAAATGGTGTGATCGGATGCAACAACAACAGGTCCTTCACCTGAAAAGAGTGCATCACGAAGATGTTCTGCCGCAAGTTGTGCCAGCCGTACACCTGCCCTGTTTTCATCAGCATATCCATGGAAGTAGATGATTGGGAAATTTGCTGATGTATCTGCGGTGGCGTTGTGGTGAATCGAAAGAAAAAGATCAGCGCGATTTTCTGTTGCCAGTTTTGCCCTGTCTGCCAGATTGATATGTGTATCATCCCTTCGGGTGAGCAGAACAGTGGCCCCGTTTTCTGAAAGCAATTTTTCAAGCTCGAGTGCAACCCGCAGGTTAATCCACTCCTCCCGCTCACCGGCTGGTCCTACACGGTAATGGTCGGTTTCTGCAGTTCCACCATGGCCGGGATCAATAACGATGGTTTTTTGATGAAGGGGATTCCTGTTGAGATTGCATCCTATAAGTAAAAAGAATAAAAAAACTGCTAAAAAACGGTACATAAAGAGTAAACAGGTGAACGGGCAATTTTGCGTCATTAAATTAACGAGAGTTCGATATAAAAATGAACAATATGACTGAACCCGTCATATTGAGCGCAATTCCGAGGGTGCTTTTTCCGAGGAATGAAGTCGAAATATGAGTTTTCGACTTCGTCCCTCCTGAAAAGCGTCGGGACTGCGCTCTAACTGACGATTCT
>JAFIES010000004.1 GCA_020832415.1 Balneolaceae bacterium
CAGCTTGCCCTGCTGGCCAATAGTCAATCGATACTTCTTACGCACAACCACCCCTCGGGAATATTAGTGGCCTCTGCGGCGGATGTCCACATGACCAAGCGGATTAAAAAAGCCGGAGAGCTGCTGGGAATCTGTGTGGAAGATCACATCATCCTTACAAGCGAGGGATATACGTCGCTGGCCTTCAAAGGGCTCCTATAACCCTGAAAAGAGCTTATTTTGGACTCTTTTTTACCCTTAAATCCTCTCTAAAGCATAAAAACGAGCCTTTTGTGGTATAAGAACAATGAGGAATCAACCTCATTAAACTTCTTAAACCAAACCACTATGAACTTACAACCATTCTGTTTTCCGGTGACCGAACGAGCCGTTGCCGTTGATAACGCAGCTTCTCCACTCATCGACTTAGAAGACAAGCGCACATTCCTATCCAATGGCTATAAAGCCGTGGTTAGAGCAGATACCAACCTCCGACAGCTGTCGGAGTTTATCATAAGTCTACCAAGTTCATCATCTTCACATCAGTTAAATAACCGAACCCATCGATTTTAACCTGATCTTTAATATCAAATGTTCGATCATGTTAATTGAATTGTTCATTGGTCTCCTGCTCTATTTCATTTATTTCTTTACAGATAAAATAGAAAGAGAGAGTGACATCATATTGTCATTCCTTTGGAGACTGATAAGGAGCGCATCCATTTCCTGATGATTCACAAATATATTTGCTCTTTGTTATAAATAGGGATATGATTGAGACAGAGAAACTTATCTCAAATTATATATTTGTTTTACTATACAATGCTTTCCAAAGCTCAAATATTAATTCTGCATGGTTGTTCTGAACGATCAACCGATTACCAAACCTCGTTTAACGTGTTCAATGCAAGGTATGGGTTTGGTATGAAAAGAAGATTTTTGGGAGAGATTGTTACCTACCTAAATTATACCGTATCCGGTAATTAATTCCGATCGGGTACGGTTTCCACTTCTCAGTTTGAATGGGTTTGAAATACCCAATTTGAAAATATTGATGAATGACAATAGACGGACTATCGGTTCCTGTCATTTTCACTATCAGCTCATCTGAAGAACAGATTTTATTCCATTGAGACTATTAGCATTTGAAATGCTATTAATCAACACACATTGTTCTGAGTGAGCAGAGCATGACATCAAGAATCACTGAGTACTTTTTCCCATTCACTATTAAATGGGAAAAGAAATTTAAAAAAGAAGTGAGCTGTAAATGCAGCTGACATTATGATAAGCGCAATAAACTAACTCAAAAGTAAACTGCTTTAAATTAAATCCTAAAATCAGAGAGTTTTCCCATAACAAAAAAGAAACCGCGATTTGCGATCCACTTCATTGATTTGAAGTGGATCGCTTTTTTTCAAATCATTTAATCTGCATGACAATACCGTTAAGTTCATATGGTGATTATCCGAATGAGATATAACCTGAACGGATCATGCAACTCTTCGAAAAGTGTTAATCAAATGTATCATGTTTAATTTATTACAATTCGGTTCATTCATTCAATCGCTTACATCAACAATAAGGACAAGATATATCGGGAAGTTACTTTACAAAAAAGATCAACATCGTTCTGAAACCGGGAGAGACCTGAACATCAGGAATGATCATTTTAAAAATCGGGCTTGTATAAAAACCAGGCTGAGTTCAGACTCCGGATTAATTATAATTAAAAATACGGGGCAATCAGGTGCCAAAAATGTCCGCATACTATTAGATGGTATTCCGGTAAATAACTATCCGGGTATCTTTAATAAAAAGAGATGTTATGTTATTCCGTCAAACAGTACAATTGCATTACAAGCATGTGTAAAAACGGATCTGTTTCCCTCTGAGTTTATTGAAATTATTTGGGATGACAAAGAAGCTGAGAACAATACTTATAGAGTTCTTTTATACGACTAACTGATTTTTATTTACTGACTCTGTCTCACAAGAAGTTTCTGAATATGTAATAAAAGATAAATACGAGAAGATAAAATCATTATAGATTGATTGTTCTGAAAATCCGATTCAGCTTATATAAACATAGAACAAAGCTTTTCACCTCGAGATATATCACACCTAAAATAAAAAACTTTAAAATTAACACGCCATGATACCCATACTATTAACAAAACTTGACCATACTAGAATTAATAAAAGCATTAAAACCGCATTGAACGAAAAGACCATCACACAAAAAGAAGTTGAAGGTTTGCTTCAAGAACTAAATTCAGCACAACTTGTTGAATCGTATGAAATACCTCCGGATATAGTAACTATGAATTCAATTGTAAGGCTTAAATTTTTAAACCGTGATAGAGAAGTCGAGTTTCAAATTGTGTATCCGGAAGATGCCGATCCAAGTAAAAATAAAATTTCGATATTCTCCCCTGTTGCAACAGCACTGATTGGTTATAAAGAGGGCGACCAAATCGAGTGGCTGGTACCGGCCGGCCTTACAAAAATGGAAATTGTGAAAATTATGTACCAGCCTGAAAAAGCCGGAGAATATCAATTTTAATTGGTGTGGGTTGAAATTCAAATTGACATAAAGTCAATAAAGTTCTGTCGGGGAAAAAGTTTGGGTTCAATCAACTATAACAGAATTCAAGAGCACTCGCTATTTACAAAATTGGTATAGCAAATTCGTGATGTTTGAAAATCTTCATACCAGCCGGAGTTGGTTTCTGTGTTCCAGTAGGCACGTTGATAATTACCGTTAGAGGGCTCAAAATTCAGATAGTTATCAGCTCCATTCATATTGTATGAAATTACAATATCATTGAATTCACCAAAACTTCGAATGGTTAACAAGGCTGTTTTTTCTGTAGGGCTGATCACTTCCCAGCTATATACTGCAATTGGTTCCGAATTACTATCAGGTGAGAAAAATCTCCATTCTCCTGTACTATAACCAGCAGAAGTAAATCCGGTTATCAAAGAAAAATTATCTAACCCTGTTTCACCAAACATGCCTGTGTAAACAACCTGCCATTCAAAACCACTGCCCGATGGAGTGGCTATGATGGAGATAATGGTCTGGTTGGGGGTAGTTTGATTTACATCGTCTGTTTCTTTAAAAAATCCGGTTACGTTAAACTCCCACACCCATGATCCATCGATCCATTCAGGGTTTACGTTTAGCATGGGTGCAAGTGAAAGAAATGAGTTCACCAGGTTCATCGTCCCTTCGGCATTGAACATCGCTGAACCCAGCGTTACCATACTCTCAACACTTTTGTAGCCCGAATGCTCTTCAGAATCAGATACTGATTGATCCTGGAAGTACTGCATATCAATCATAACTGGAGCCATGGTTGCAGGCAGTGATGGTGGCTCACCGGGATCAGCAGAGGTTGAATCGTCCGAACAGGCTTTTATCGACAGAAATGCAAAAAAGAGCAAAGGCAGAATGAACCAGAAAGTGTATCGATTTTTCATGAGATCTGAGTTTTAGTAATGGCTGCAATTTGATGAGTGTATAGTAAGCTTACTAAATTCTGCTGTTATTTTAAACCTCTCATTACAATACAGGTTCGGAGCTGAGCATAAAAAAAACCGGCTATGGTTAACAGCCGGTTTTCGTTATTAAAAAAGAATAACAGATTTAGAACCTGAAGCGTACTCCACCGGTCAAATTAAGAGGAGTTCCTGCAGCAGTGTTTATCTTTGGCTCAGCAAAAAGAAACATATTACCAAGATCGTATTCTAAACCTGCACCAAGATTTAAACCTGAAGTTGAGAATGAAACTGATCCAAACCCGGTATCGAACGACCATGAAAAGAATCCAATACCCGCTAAACCATAAAGAACCAATCCATCTTCATCTTTAAAAATGTAGTGGCCATCAAGATTAAATTCTGTGGGAGAAAAATCTCCAAAATAGAGAGATAAACCAGCACCGGCTCTGATTTCATCTGTAATAGAATAAAATCCATTTACATTAATACCGGGCTCGAAGCTGCCACCGGAACCAATACCGGTTGTAATTGAAATACCACCACCAACTGAAATATCTCCTTGATTTACAGACTGCTGGGCTACTGTGGTTCCTGAAATTCCAATTGCAAACAGTATTGTAAATGCTATGACTGATAATTTTTTCATAAATCTTCCTTAGTTACTTAATTATTATACTTCTGTTTTTTATTATGGTGCTTTCGACCGTTTTGTAGATTCACATCATAATATGATGAGACACTATTAACACGAAAACTTTCGGTATTATAGCTCACTCAAGTATAAAAAAAATTATCTTGTTTCTAAATTATTGCCACACAAATGAATATTGAAGAAAATTTTACAAGGGTTTTACAGGAATTTTCTGAAGGAAAGGTTCAATCAGAAGATTTAATACCCTTTATTTATGATGAGCTACACGTATTGGCAAAAATCCAGAGAAAGAAATTCAGCTCTGCGGAAACATTAAATACTACCGCACTTGTGCACGAAGCATACATAAAAATGGTAGACCATTCCCATCAAAACTGGGAAACGAGAAGCCATTTCTACTCAGTTGCTGCGAAAGCGATGCGATGTATTTTGGTGGACCATGCGAAAATGCATAAAGCCAAAAAGCGCGGTGGCGACGAGAAACCGGTTCCGTTTAAAGAGCAGTTAATTCGTGATAATAAACAGGCGAGTGAAGTTATCGATCTGGATGAGGCACTCAGCCGGCTTGAAAAATTATCCGAGCGTCAAAGTAAAGTGATTGAACTTCGGTTCTTTTGTGGTTTCACAATTGAAGAGACGGCAAGTATTCTCTCATTATCGCCGGCTACAGTAAAAAGAGATTGGAATATGGCCCGTTCCTGGCTATATAAAGAGATTCAAAAATCATAATACGTTATCAAAAAGAGAACCTTGCAGTGTTTGGGGTGCAAGCTCTTTAACCATTATAATGGATCGCCACAACAGGCAGCATTATGGATTCACATAACAGAGCTTACTGGAAAACATTGAGTGACCTTTATGAGGAGGCACATAAACTAACTCCGGGTGAGCAGACAGCATTTGTTGAAAAAAACTGCAGCGACCCTGCCATGAGAGATGAGCTGCTCTCTATGCTCAATGTAGACGAATCATCAAGCCGCTTTTTTGATTCATTAACTTCAAATATTATTCGTCCCGCTTTTGAAGAACTGAGTGACTTGCCCCCTCAATCAGGAACTGTTCATAACTATCGGCTTATCAAAAAAATCGGGCGGGGTGGCATGGGTTCCGTTTATCTTGCCGAAAGAAATGACGACGCATTTGAAACCCGTGTGGCCGTCAAAATTCTCAGGCGTGGCCTCGATACTGAAGACATACTCCAGCGGTTTGATTCAGAAAGGCAGATTCTCGCTCAGCTCAATCATCCAAATATCACCCATTTAATTGATGGCGGCATTACGTGCGATAACCGCCCCTACTTTGTAATGGAGTATGTGGAGGGGAAACCAATCAATACATATTGCGATGAAAATAATCTGACCATTGATGATCGCCTGAAACTTTTCTTCCAGATTTGTGATGCCCTCTCTTATGCACATCAAAACCTGGTAATCCATCGGGATCTGAAACCGGGAAATATATTGGTAACCAACCAGGGTTATGTAAAACTTCTCGATTTTGGAATTGCAAAATTGATTGATGACAAAGTACCCTTTCCAAAAACGATTGCGCAGACCGGCATTCGGCTTATGACGCCCGAATATGCCAGCCCCGAACAGGTTAGCGGCAAGCCGATGAATACCGCGAGTGATATCTATCAGCTTGGGTTGGTTTTGTATAATCTGTTATCAGGGTGCAGGGCATTCTCATTTAAAAATAAATCGCTGATTGAAACAGAGCAGGTTATACTTGAGCAGGAAGCCAAAAAACCGTCTCACAAATTATACGAACTCGACAGCACCCATTTAAAAAAGATTGCAGATAAACGCTCAATCGGCCCCAAAAAATTGATTCAGGAGCTCAAGGGCGATTTAGATACCATTACCATTAATGCACTGCAAAAAGAGCCCTCACAGCGATATCAATCTGTTGTTGAATTTCGTGAGGATATCGAACGATATCTGGAAGGTTTGCCAATTCGCTCACGAAGGAAAAATTTTACCTACAGAAGTTTAAAGTTTTTAAAACGAAATCAGCTGCCGGTTGCAACCGTATCGGTATTTATTGCAATGCTGATTTCGTTTTTTATTTTCTACAACTTGTCGATCACCGAGCAGCGAAATGAAGCTCAAAAAGAAGCACTGAAAGCAGCACAAATAACCTCATTTCTTGTTGATCTTTTTGAAGCAAATGATCCCACCCAGTTTCAGGGTGAAACCTTAACTGCCTGGCAGCTGCTTGAGCAGGGAGAAGAACGGATTAAACTGCTTGAAGGTCAGCCCGAAGTGCAGGCACAAATGTTTGAAGTTACGGGACAGATATACCGTAAAATCGGCCAGTTCGACCGATCGGAAGAACTGCTTTCAAATGCACTTGATCTGAGAAAAGAGCATTTAGGCGAAAATCACACAGAGACAATTTCTGTTTACAATGAGCTTGGCCTGTTACACAGTGATTTGGGAAATTTTGAAAAATCGGACTCCCTCCTGCGCCTTGCCCTCAATCTTCAGTTGGATGATGCGTCATCAAACGCTTCCATGCTGGCAGAAACCAAATTTAATCTGGCATACATCCTCCGGCGGATGGGCAATTACGATGAAGCGGAAGATCTGTACCGCCAAAGTTACGAACTGCGAAACCGTGAGTATGGCCAAAATCATGAAAGTACCGTAGCCAGCATGAGCAGCCTGGGTGTAACATTGCTGAACAAAGGGAACTACACAGAATCTGAGAAAATCTTTCGTGAAGTGCTTGAGCTCAGAAAAGATCTGATCGGCCCGATACATCCCGACCTTGCCATGAGCATGAACAATCTGGGGGCTACCCTTCTTACAATTGGCCGTTTCAAAGAGGCTGAAGATCTCTTCAGAGAATCCCTTAAAATGCGAAAATTACTGCTGGGTAATATGCATCCCAAAGTTGCACTCACAATGAATAATCTTGGAATCTCATTGATGGAACAGGGCCACTTCGACAGTGCATACGATCACATTTCCGAGGCACTTTCCATTCGGTCGACAGTACTCGGGGATAACAACGTGAACACAGCTATCAGTAAATTTTCACTCGGCGAGCTCTATTTGTATACCGAACGCCCTTCGGATGCACAAAAAGTATTGAAAGAAGCGTACGATGTTTTTTATAACCGCCTTTCTGAAAACCACTCATTTACAGCACGTACAAAAATGGCCCTTGGCCTCACATACCTTTACCAGGATAACCGTGATCTTGCCGAAGAGTATATACAGACAGGTTTTCGACATTTGCAGGAAATTCACAGCAGCCATTCACTTGAAAAAGCTCTTGGCATTCGGGAATATGCCATTTTTAAACAGATAACCGGAAGCTATGCAGAAGCTCGTGATCTGTACAGGGAAGCGATCGATATTTTAAAAGAAATTGAAGGGGAAAACAGTGATCGGCAGGAAAATATTGCACTTCTTATTAATTCACTTCCTCTATGATAAATGATTTAAAGAAACCTTAAAACTTATCTTTTTTATCTTTGAGCGCTTTGTACAACATCTCACGCGCCCTGAAAATATGTGCTTTTACAGTTCCGAGAGGCAGATCCAGATGATCAGCAATTTCCTGGTAGCTTAACTCCTCAAGGTGCCTCATTTCAATCACTTCACGATACTTCTCGGGCAGGTTTTGAATAGCATGATGAATAATCTGCTTTCTCTCCTTCTTTATAATAGACCGGTCTGTTTCCTTCGTATCCGATATCTGGATTTCAACCTCTCCATCATTTGTTTTGTATGGATTATGAATGGATGTGGTATCAAGTTTCCGTTTTCTGAGATAATCGATTGTGTGATTAGTAGTGATTCGATACAGCCAGGTAGAAAAAGCGTAATTGGTATTGTACGACTGTAAATTACTGAACGCTTTCATAAATGCTTCCTGAACAAGATCTTCAACCTGTTCATGGTTTTTAACCATTTTCAGCACATGAAAATAGAGTGGCTTCTGATATTTATCCATCAAAGCTTTAAAAGCATTCTGATCACCGCGAACTGCGGCTAGAACCAGTTTATCATCTTCTAAACTACTTTGGGAGGCATTTTCCCTTACCTCCTGTTCAACATTCGAATCCTGGGAGCCGCTCATTTATTAGATTTTTTTTTAAAACGGAAATACATATCATAGCAAATGCCGATAAGTGTACTGATATTCTCACTACAAAATATCGCAACCATAAATGTAAACCAAATAAGACTAACAGTATGAAAAAACTAACCTATATATTTGCTGTTGCTTTGATTGTTGCGGGCATTAACAGCACTGTTAACGCGCAGGGGATTTCTATTGGTGGGGGTATCTCCTATGGATTTGATATCGAAGAGATTGGTATTCAGCTTAGTGGTACCTACGGGCTGAATGAAGATATGCGAGTTGGAGCAGATATTATTTACTATCTCATTGGTGATGAGAGTTTCTTTGGTGAGGAGATATCAACTACAGCTCTTGAAGTAAATTTTAATTACAACTATATCTTTTATAATGAGAATGACCTGATTATATATGGACTAGGTACGTTAGGCATTCACTATTTCAGTTCTTCTTTTAGCTTTAATGGATTTTCTGAGTCGTTCTCTGATACTGAAATTGGCCTTGGATTAGGTGCAGGACTGGAGTACGATTTAGGTTCTGTTAAAATTTATGCTGAGCCAAGAATATTTCTGAGTGGATTCGATCAGTTCCAGTTTAATGCAGGTGTGAGAGTACCGATCTAATTAATCACTCTCTTTTTGTAGTGCATATTAAGGCAATTCATTTTTAACGGATTGCCTTTTTTATGTCTCCCACTCAGCCGAAATACCGCTCTTTAAACCTTTCTGTTTTTACGATAAAGCGCCTTCTGCCTGTAATCGTAGCAAGTGGTAAAATAAATTTCAGTAAAGAATAGATTATCAGTACGATTAACAGCACGATAATAAATGCATACTCCTGGTACGATTCGATATATCCGAGCATTGGCCGCCCCAAAACCGCTGAGAGACTTACAATCAATGGTGCCCAAACCATCGTGGCAAGAATGAAATAGGCCAGAAATTTTTTAAAATCTGTTTTTAACATACCGGCGGTTATGTATGTTGGCAGCCTGGTACCCGGTATAAAACGGGTCGCAAAAATCACCTTCATGCCGTGCATACGTAACAGATCTTCAACCCGGTTTACATCTTTCTCATCAATAATCCACTTAAATGGAATTTTTTGAAAAATAGGCCGCCCAACCCTGCTGCCCAGGTAGTAAGCGAATGAATCGGTGAAAAATATCCCGATAAAACAGGCAAATATGGCGAAATGAAGATCCAGGATTCCTCCCGCTACAAGTAGACCCGTACTGATACAGGTTAAATCTTCATTCAGAAAACAGAGAATGATGATCACTACAATAATTAAAAGCAGCGGCCAGCCGGAGTGCGACTCAACAGTGTCTGAGTCGAAAGGCTGCATGGAGTGTGCTATTCGATCAGCTGATGCAATACTTCTGTCAACTGCCTCACCTCTTTCTACCGCTTGCCAAAACCACTCAAGCTGATCAACCCAAAAACCCGGATTATTATACATCTTCTCCTGATAAACCTCTGCCACTGCAAACGTACTATGCGGTAAAATTCGATGAAGCTCTACGGATGTTTGATAACTTATGTAGTTATCATTAAGCGGGTGGATGATGTGAACAGGCAGATCAACGTTCTCAGCAAACTCTCTGAAATTGGCCTGTTCCATTTCAGAATATGTTCGAATATTTTTGTTTTGTAATAGCTGCTGATGATACCACCCAAAATGTGGCGTTGCATATTGAAACAGAAAAGCGGCCGGATAGAGTAAATTATACATGGTTCGATTGATGGTTTCATTCCCCAAAAGATGAAACTCCACGGGCCCATACGATGAAAGCAGGCTTAAACTGTTTACAAGCGGTTTATTCTCAAGCTTTGACACGGTTTGTACAGCAATTAATCCCCCATAACCGTGTGCGGCGATATGTAAACCGGAATATGAGAGATCAGAAATAAGTGCTTCCAATATCTCTGAGCGTGTGGCAACCGAGTGGCTGATTCTATCCCCGCTTGTATTCTGTGTCGGGTAATCCATAATCAGAACATTGCGGCTGTTTTGAACCCCTTCGGCAAGTGGAATCAAAAAATGGCTGCCCATGATCAGATCGGGCAAAAAGATCACCCATTCGTCACTTTCAGCGTTTTGTAATTCATAGATTTGCAAAGAGATCTCACCCTCATCAATATGTACAATCTTTTGTGTCTGATAGATATTGATGGTCTCCTCTCGTGGAAATGTAATCTGTACAATGGCTGAAAGTATCATCAGCAGCAGATAGATCAGTAAAAAAATCCTGAGAAATGATTGTTTGAACAACTTCAACGATCTGTAATACTAAAATTTAACAGGTTCAAAACTCTCTTCTAGTTCTTCAACAACAGGTATAAATATGCGTTCCACATTTTCCTGCAGTTTTTGTGCAAGCTCTTTTCTGTCATCCGATTGAACCGTGGTAGTTCCAAATCGAACCAATACATCCACTCTTTTTGTCATAGCCACACCGAAAAGATGGGTATGAAGAGGAGTATTGCCCCACCAGCAGACCGATTTGTGTGCAGGCACATCATCCGGGGTAGTTTCGTAGCGAATGGCTGCATACGATACCTGGAGGTTTTCCGAAGCAGCATGCTCAAGCAGAGACGGCCTGAATCTGAGAATTTTTTCACCCGGTGAGGTCATCCCCTCAGGGAACAGAACCACACCCTGCCGTTCGTTTAACTGTTCGGAAATCTCCCTGTTTACCCGGGTTACATCGCTGCGAAGCCTTCTGTTTATAAACAGGATACCCAGCGTTCGCGCCATCACCCCAATTCCGGGCCAGTGTTTAACCTCCTCTTTCGATACAAATGTTGTATCAATAATGGATGAATAGATCGGTATATCAAGGTAGCTGAGGTGATTGCTTACAACAAAAAATGGTGGTTTAGGAGGGGTTCCCTCCACAGTAACTTTTAAACCAAGAATAAATGCACTGCATTTACCCCAAAATCGTAAAATGCTGTTTCTCCATGGTTCAAAATGGCCGTTTAACAATCGGATGAACAGATAAGGAACCACATAGGCACTGTAGATAAGTACGGTTGCCAGCAGAAAGAAGAATACCTTAAAGAAAGCTGCGATTTTTTGCATCTCACAAATATAACCCGATTTAATGTTAATGATTTAAAAATTGTATAAATCACAAGCAAACATTTTAAACTCAATGCACTATTTGGGAATCTTATTGTTATTTTAAACCGTTCATTAAGTCCTGAGTCCCTTTAAAAATTGTATCGATTCGTTTATTGAATGTTATCCACTAAAGCATATCATAATTCTCCTGAAAAAGATTGGGTAGTATTTATCCATGGGGCCGGAGGTTCATCTTCTATCTGGTTCAGGCAGATTAAAACATATAGTGAAGAGTTCAACGTGCTTCTTGTTGATCTTCGTGGCCATGGCAAATCCAAAGAGATGAGCACCATGAAGAAGTACTACAAGGAGAAATACACATTCAAAACAGTGAGTAAAGATGTTATTGAAACTCTCAATGAACATAACATTGAACGGGCGCATTTTATTGGTGTGTCTCTTGGAACAATAATTATCCGCACAATAGCTGATATGGAACCCGAACGAATTATCACTTCGGTGATGTGCGGAGCTATTACACGTATGAATATTCGCTCAAGAATTCTCATCTGGATGGGCCATACTTTTAAAAAAATTGTGCCATTCATGTGGCTCTACAGTCTGTTTGCATGGGTCATCATGCCGAAAAAAAATCATGAGGAGTCGCGCTCTCTGTTTGTTGGTGAGGCAAAAAACCTTGCCAA
Organism: Balneolaceae bacterium; assembly: GCA_020832415.1. Lineage (GTDB taxonomy): Bacteria > Bacteroidota > Rhodothermia > Balneolales > Balneolaceae > Rhodohalobacter. Next base: position 12,007 of record JAFIES010000004.1, read on the forward strand.
AAAAGAGTTTCTCAAATGGTTCAGGCTTACTTATGATGTAAATCCGCTGTTAAGATACTTCACTGAAAAGGAGATGGATGCACCCACTCTCTACATAATGGGTGAAGAGGACCACATGTTTCTGCCTCCTGTCCGAAAGATGGTAAAAGATTTTAACCACTCTTTTTTGGTAGTGGTTGAAGGAAGCGGCCATGTGGTAAATGTTGATAGACCCGATGAATTCAATAAAGAATCACTCAATTTTCTGCTCAACTATAAAACTCACCTTCAGCAAACTGCATGATTTCTGACGCCGGAATATTTCCTGAATTAATACATAAACCGGCTTTTTCATCACTGTTTTTTTCGAGATATTTAAGGCTGTTCACCAATCATAAAAATTGCATCTATGATAATACCCATTGCAAGCGACCACGCAGGATTTGAAGCCAAGGAAATGGCAAAAAAATCTCTCGAAGAACTGGGATACATGCCCGTAGATTTTGGTACTCACAATGAGGAATCGTGCGATTATCCGGAGTATGCCGTACAGGTTGCGAAAAAGGTAAATAATGGTGAGCACGAATTTGGAGTTTTGATTTGCGGCAGCGGACAAGGCATGTGTATGACAGCAAACAAATTTGAAAATGTACGCGCTGCACTTGTTTACGATCAGGAATCGGCTACTCTCTCGCGGCAACACAACAATGCCAATATTATCTGTCTTCCCGGCCGCCAGCTTAACAAAGAACAGCTGCACGATATTCTAAAAACCTGGCTCTCAACCAATTTTGAAGGAGGCCGTCACGATCGCAGGGTTCAAAAAATTCACTCTTTAACATCAAATTAACGGTTTATGAGCACACTGAAATCGCAGGATCCCGAACTATACGGATACATTCAAGAAGAGACTGAACGGCAGAATTTAAATTTCGAACTGATAGCTTCCGAAAATTTTGCATCGAAAGCTACGATTGAAGCGATGGGGAGTGTTCTTACCAATAAATATGCTGAGGGATATCCCGGCAAGCGTTACTATGGCGGTTGTGAGCACGTGGATAAAGCTGAAGATCTTGCACGGGAGCGGGCAAAAAAACTGTTTGGAGCCGATTGGGTAAATGTGCAGCCTCATTCCGGTGCTTCTGCCAATGCAGCCGTTTATCTCGCGTTCATGAAACCGGGAGATACACTGCTTGGCCTCGACCTCGCACACGGCGGTCACCTTACACACGGATCTCCGGTTAACTTTTCCGGAATCACCTATAACGCAACGTTCTACGGAGTAGATAAAGAGACCGGCAGAATTGATCTCAATAAAGTGCGTGAGAAGGCCAAAGAGGTAAACCCAAGGATGATCTCCATCGGTGCAAGTGCTTACACACGAGATTTTGACTATGCAGCTTTTCGTGATATTGCCGATGAAGTGGGTGCATTTCTCTGGATGGATATGGCTCACACAGCCGGTCTGATTGCCGCCAAAATTCTGAATGATCCGATGCCATATACAGATGTGGTAACCACCACAACGCACAAAACGCTTCGCGGGCCTCGCGGCGGTATGATTTTAGTAGGAAACGATGTGGAGAATAAACTTGGTGTAGTTGCTCCGAAATCGGGCCGCGTAAAGAATATCAGTGAAGTGCTCGATTCAGCTGTTTTCCCCGGCTCTCAGGGCGGCCCG
>JAFIES010000015.1 GCA_020832415.1 Balneolaceae bacterium
TTGTGTTCCTCTGTAGTAAAAAGCGAGGTGGGTAACCGCAGAGTTGCGCAGAGTAGGCCGCAGAGTTTTGAATTATTTTTAAATAAACTCCGTGTAACACTGTGAAAATAACACTGTGTTTCTCTGTGGTAAAAAGTGAGGGGTAAACCGCAGAGTGGCGCAGAGTAGGCCGCAGAGTTTTGAAATTGTTTTTTAAATAAACTCTGTGTAACACTGTGAAAATAACATTGTGTTCCTCTGTAGTAAAAAGCGAGGTGGGTAACCGCAGAGTTGCGCAGAGTAGGCCACAGAGTTGCGCAGAGTAGGCCACAGAGTTGCGCAGAGTAGGCCACAGAGTTGCACAGAGTTGCGCAGAGGGAGAGCTGCAGTGTTTAGCGGCGTGAAAAACCAGGAAGCAGAGAGACGGTATATATTCTAGAACTGTAACGCTCCAAATTTACTACATGTAATTTTCATTTCACTCTGATAGTAAAAAGGTTATTTTGAGAAAATTTAACAATTCGAAACCTGACTAGTACAATACAGCAGTTACTATTTAATGAGAATATTATTTGATATCGGGCATCCGGCTCATGTCCATTACTTTCGTAATCTGATTCAACTGCAAAAAAATCAGGGAGACCAAATTTATCTGCTTGCAAGAGACAAGGACATTACACTGGAATTACTTGAAGCATACAAAATCCCATATATCTCAAAAGGGAAGGGTGGAAAAAGATTTTCAGACAGGAGTATGTATACGATACGAAGCCTCAGGCTGATTGAAAATACGATACGGAATTTCAAGCCCCACCTGTGTATCAGTCATGCTTCACCCTATATGGGTATGATGACGGCTTTAAAAAGGATTCCGCATATCATGATTAATGACACTGAAGGAGCATTTTTATTTCAGCATCTGGTAAAGCTGTTTAAACCGGAGCTTTATCTGCCTGATACGTTTGAAAAAAAGATTTCATACAGGCATCAAACGTTGAATACCTATTTGGAGCTTGCATACCTGCATCCGGATTTGTTCACTCCGGACCGGAATGTAACCGATGAGACCGGAGAGAATTTTGTACTTGTTCGATTTGTGTCGGAAAGTGCTACACACGATCAGGGCCGAAAAGCTGTAGGGGATGATTTTAAAAAGAAGCTTGTAGAGACATTGTCATCAGTGAAACAAGTTTGGATATCGTCCGAAGATCCGCTACCGCGGGAACTGGAATCATTTCGGCTTAGAGTTCCACCTGAAAAAATTCATGACGTGATTGCACATGCATCTCTTTTGGTAGGCGGAAGTGCAACCATGAGCTCGGAAGCAGCTGTGCTTGGTGTACCGTCTGTTCTCATTAGCCAAAACCGATGGGGGTATATTCACGAGCTTGAGGAGAAATATGGATTGGTTCACTATTTTCGGAGTGATGTCAAAAGTCAGGAGGCAGCAATCAGCAAAGCCGTCTCAATACTGGAAGAAAATAATCCTGAAAAATGGCAGGCAAAACGAGCTGAGATACTGAAAACAAAGAGGAATATGACAGAAATTTTAATGGAGCTGATTCAAAACCATAAAACTAAGAAGTCAATAAAGGTATGAAGCGGTTGGGCTAATGATGAAATCGATTCTGATTAAAGCGGGAATCATCACGCTGGTTGTTCTCTTCTACTTTACGGTATGGAGTGAAATAAGGGGGATGGTCACAGCATATGCCTTTATTCCCCAGATCGAATATGTGATTGAGAATTGCAATGAATATGTTTATTACACCGAGAGAAAACCAACATCTCTGCTGATCCAGGTTTATCATGAAGGGATCAACGATTATGTTGATTTTTCATATACCACACCCGCTGGATTTTATTTGCTGATGGGACTGGTTATCCTCATCATGTTCAATGGAAAAAAGTTTCACTATTATCTCCTCGCAGGCCTCCACCTGATTTTGTGGGTAATATCCCTGAGTGTACTTATTCCGGGCCTCTGTGTTCATCTCTTGTTTATGAACATCATGGATATCAGCATTAAATATTTTACTCCTTTTGGCACGTTTATCATCATAATCATGGTGCTTACACCCGGATTTTTGAATAAACTTTCAGTTCATTCTAAAAAAGATAACAGTTAGTCAAATATATATTTCTATTGACATGCATAATCGAATCTTGAACTCTCACGAACGTATCATTTCTCTGAATATCTGAACGGTTTTTTGGATGGACGAATCGAGAGCGTACGTTTGTACAGTTTTTGAAATTGCAGGCTGCTTTTTTTGAAATTCGGAATGCTGTTCCAGTGCCGTTTCGATGGCAGTTTGTAATTGAGACTCATTGTCCGGTTCAAACAAAAATCCATTCTCTTCGTGGATTACGTACTCTTTTATACCACCGGTGTTGGAAGCGATTAAAAAAGCGCCACATGCAATGGCTTCAATTCCTACCAGCCCGAGGGGTTCACGCCTTGAGGGGAAGATTACAATTTTTGAAGATCTGAAATGATCTGACAACGAATCTTCAGTAAGACGGTCGCCAATGGTTATAATATCGCCCAAATGGTTCTGTTTTACGAAACGAATGTAATCGTCTTTCTTTACACCGCTGCAGTTGATTTGTACCCGGATGGAGTTTTCTTTGTAGAAATGCAGATGGTTGTGTACCGCGTTTAAGATCAGATCAGCTCCCTTTCGTTCGATAGCATTTCCCGCAAAGAACAGGTCAAATAGTTTCTCTTTCGGTTTGAAATAGAAAACATCCGATTTATAACCGGGGGAGACGATTACGCTGCTACAATCGTAATTTGTTGAGAGTTGCTGCTGCATAAAGTGGCTGTTTGTAAAAATGGCATTGCACTGTTTCATAGTGAATTTGGCAAGCTTATAGAGAAGTCCTTTTTTCTGGAGATATTCATTGATGCTGCCGTGTGCATAGCATACATGTTTTATGCGATGCAGGCGGGCAGCTGCAAGCATCATAAACCCCGGCCAGATGGCACTGTGAGAGTAGATAAGATCAAACCTCTTTGCTTTGTAAAGCAGATACGGCAAACAGGCTGCTGCAAAAAAGAGTGTTTTAAAAAAAGCAGAAAATGGGCCACCTGTTTCAAGATCATCTTTAAAAAAGCGGAAATAGGGATTGAATACAATCTCAATATCCACACCGGCTTTTTGAAGGCCATCTGCAATATTTTTTACAAAAACCTGGCGTGTTGGGTTCTTTTCTGTGGGATACCCATTGGTTGCGATTAAAATACGCATGAATTGGAATTCAAGTCTTGTGGAAGTTAATAGAGCGAATAATAGCCGTTAGTTATCTTTTGTAAGGATAAGAATTTTCCATATTTATAATTTGATTGAATGCATGTAGACCTGCTGAATACCGGGAAGCATTCTATACGAAATACAATTTTTGCAGAATGAAGAAGATAAAACAGCTGATCGTGAGGAAAACTCCAGCTTCAGTTAGAAACAAAATTATTCAGATTAAGGATTTATGGCGGACATTTCCTGACATTGCCACAATAAACCACCACCGGTTTAAGGTAGTACCTCACAAATTTTGGATAACATTTAATAAAGGATTGTGGGAGCCTCATATTCGGCAATTTTATAAAAAGCATGTTCTGCCGGAGAAAGAAGTTATTGATATCGGGGGCTGGCACGGGGCCTCTCTCTTTGTGGCATATTCGTATCAGCCGAAAAAGATTACGGTAGCAGAAGCAGATCCGCAGAACTTTGAGATCCTTAAAAAGAACTGTGACCTTAATCACTTTCAGGATCGGGTTGAACTGCATAATATCTGTATATCTGATGTTACGGGTGAAAAGGTTCGATTTGGGCCTATGGATGAACGCCTTCCTCACTCTGCAATTAATGGAATAGGAGGCAATGGAAGTGAGATAGATACTATTTCATTGAGAGATTTTTTAAAAGAGCGGGATTTAAAGAACACCAATATCATTAAAATAGATATTGAAGGAGGGGAACGCTTATTAAAGGACGGGCTCGATTACATATCCGGTTTTCCCGGGATACATATATTTCTTGCAATGCATCCGCCTTTTTGGCCTGACAAGCAAAAAACAGCCGATATGTTCATCGATAAATTAAAGAAGTTTGAAGTTTATACAGATACAGAACAGCCGTTATCAATGGATGAGCTGAACAAGCGTATGCTCTCTGAGAAGAAAACCCACTATGCCGGGAAGAGGGGTATTTTTTTTGATATCATTTTAAAAACGAGAGAGGGTTGAATCAGCATGATCCATAAATTATTGAGATAGATCACGTCGTCATCGGTGAGGGCATGGCCTGAAGGGGAGAATCAGAAATCACAAATTTCAAAAACAGTTGACAAGAAAACCATTGACAGCAGGCAATGTTGCCCTGATTGTATTCCGAGCTCTTTATTTACCTCAATTCCCAACCCCGATGCAAAACGTATCGGTGGCCTCGGAGGTGCACAGGTTTATGTTACTGGTTGTGTGTTTTCTGGTGCATGTTTTTTATTCCGGTTATGCCGGGAACTCGTTAGTAATCATTCAAAAAAACTAAAATAGGTTTTCATATTGTATTTTCTTCTCACGAAAATTATTCCGGCTGTACTCCAGAATATCATACCGGCAGCCGTAGCCAAAGCTGCTCCTTCCAATCCGTAAACAGGAATCAAAATCAGGTTTAGCACCACACCCAAAATTGCCGCACCGAATGTAATAGTTTGCAATGCAACCTGGTTGCCGGTCATCTGCATAAAATAACCGGTCGTTCCGCATAGCGCATTGATAAAACACCCAATACTCAGGATAATCAACGCATTCTTTCCGGCACGGAAATCTTCTCCGAATACAGACAGAATCTCTTCAGGAAATAAAATCAGTACTAAAAACAGGGGCAGAGTAGTATAAAAAATAATGGCAGATGGATATTTCAGGCTTCTTTTCAGTTTCACCATTTTGTTTGCTGAAAATGATTCGGAAAATTTGGGCGCTGCGATCACATTAACAGCTGTCACCATTATCAGTAAAAGCCCGGAGAGTTTTAGGGCAATAGTATATACCCCCACATCACTGCTTGTCATAAAAACACCCACCATGATGGTGTCAATCCACCCTTTAACAAAAAACAGAGCAGCCACAAACAGGAACGGAAGAGACGTTTTGAACAGGCTGAACAGCTTTACAAGTTGATAATGGCCGTTTTTTTTTTCAATAATTAGAATGCCCTCTTTTTTTATCTCCTTAATTGTATATGCGGCAATCAAATAGAGTGAAACTGTATATGAGAAAACCACAATCTGGTACTGTTGCCAAACCGGGAGGAGGGCAAGAAACAGAATTACTGCCCCCAGGTGATGAGAGACAAATCGTATGAATACAAAGAGCCGGATTTTCTTTAATCCCTGAAAAACTCCGCCATTCAGGCTCATTATAGAAAATGGCAGAATAGCGAAAGCAGCTATCCTGAACGAAGTAATGAGATCCGGGTTACTAAACAGGGCGGTCGCCAAGTAACCGGCCCCAAGATAAACAATCACTGAAATCACTGAGGAAAGTGACAGAACAAGTATAAGTGCACGGCTGTAAATCCCGGAGTTTTGGTTAGTTTTATCAGCAGAGGAGAACTGTTTAAGTAGCAGTGTATCTAAACCGCTTAAAGCCAGTATCCCGCCGAATGTGATTACACTCAATGCAAGTGAGAAGGCTCCCCAGGCCTCTGCACCGAGTAAACGTGCCACTGAAAAAGCAAAAAGGTATCCGGTAAGCATACCCAAAGCCTTCATTGAAAAACTTACAAACGTACCGGATACAATCTCTCGCTGATCAATGTCAGCTCTAAATTTTCGTTGAACGCTTTTGAATAGTCTCAAGATATTTTAAAGAGTTTGCGATTTATTCATATCAATTGATTCAGTTACTTCTGAAGGGATCATCTAAGAGATGATTTGGCTCAGATTTACAGAAGTTATCATAACGGTAACCAAATCAAAATTTGATTATCAGGTCTATTCTAAATAAAAGTTTAATCCAATTTATTCCGGAGTAAGAGCTTGCAGATGAGATGCTCATCAAAGGGTTTAAGATCCGTAAATTTTAAAAATCAATTACTTAAAATTGATTATTGCCTGACCCTTTCTCTATTATTTTTATAATGTACGCAGTGTTCATCACAGCTTAATTATTAAAAAAGTCTTTTTTTTATTGAAAATAAATAACTTTATTTTGATGATCAGGCAAAATTATATAAATACACT
>JAFIES010000082.1 GCA_020832415.1 Balneolaceae bacterium
AGTGAGAACAAAAAAGGAAATAAGACGCCGTGATGGTAGCTATATTCGTTTTGACGAAAATGCGGCGGTAATTATTAACAAAGAAAAGGAGCCTGTAGGAACACGCATTTTTGGCCCGGTTGCCAGAGAACTTCGAGAGAAGAGCTTTATGCGTATCGTTTCCCTCGCTCCGGAAGTACTTTAAATTTTCAGAGAAATGAGTAGAAAGTACAATACACAGAAAAAATTACATGTAAAAAAGGGTGATAACGTTTTGGTTATTGCCGGTAATGATAAAGGTCAAAGAGGCCGTGTGCTCATGGTAAACCCGAAGAAAGAGCGTGTGCTCGTTGAGGGAATTAACATGAAAACACATCATGAAAAACCAACCCAGGAAAATCCGCAGGGTGGCAGGCTTAAGAGAGAAGCATCTGTGCACATTTCAAATGTAATGGTGATTGATCCCACTACAGATGAGCCATCAAGAATTGGCAGAAAGCGTATTGAGGAAGAAGGCGGCGGACGCTGGGCACGATATGCAAAGAATAGCGGCGAAATTATAGACAAGTAAGAATCATGGCTGAAGCAAGATTATATACAAATTATAAAAAAGAAGTTATAGCTAAACTCACCAAAGAGTTTAACTACGAAAACGTAATGGCTGTACCTAAACTCCAGAAGATTGTAATCAATGTAGGAGCAGGTAACGCAATTAACGATGGTAAATACCTGGATACAGTTGTAAATAATATTGGTTTGATAACCGGCCAAAAACCGGTAAAAACCAAAGCAAAGCAGTCTGTTTCTAACTTTAAGCTGCGGGAAGGTATGCCTATTGGCTGCAAAGTTACCCTTCGCGGTAAAATTATGTACGAATTTCTTGACAGACTGATTAACCTGTCACTGCCAAGAACCCGTGACTTTCAGGGAGTGCCAAATAAAAGTTTTGATGGCCGTGGTAACTATACCATGGGTATTAAAGAGCATACAATTTTTCCTGAGATTAATGTAGATGACATTAATGTAGTTCATGGTATGGACATCACATTTGTGACAAGTGCAGAGACTGATGAAGAAGCTTTTGCACTGCTGAAACACTTTGGAATGCCATTTAAAAAATAATTTGAACACAAAATAAACGTATCAATGGCAAAAAAATCCTGGATAGCACGTAACGAAAAGAGAAAAGAAACTGTAGAAAAGTACGCTGAGAAGCGACGTCAGTTAAAGGAAGCCGGTGATTATGAAGGCCTTCAGAAACTGCCTCGTAATGCAAGTCCCACAAGAGTTAGAAACCGATGTGGCATAACCGGAAGATCTCGCGGATACATTGGAAAATATGGTGTATCAAGAATCAAATTTCGGGAACTCGCTCTGAATGGAAAAATTCCAGGCGTAAGAAAAGCAAGTTGGTAACACCAAGATTTTAAATTATGAATAGCGACACCATATCAGATTTTTTAACACGCATCAGAAACGCCCAACAGGCCGGCCACAGAAGAGTTGATATTCCTGCTTCTAAGCTCAAAAGAGCTATGTCGAAAATCCTTGTTGATAAAGGTTTTATCAGCAGATTTATTGACATTGAAGATGGCAAGCAAGGCGTACTCAGACTCTTTTTGAAATATGATGCTTACGGTAAACCGGTAATCAGAGAAATCAACAGAATTTCTAAGCCGGGATTACGTAAATACAGCGGAAGCGAAACACTTCCAAGATTTTACAATGGCTTGGGTGTAGTAATTGTTTCCACCTCTCAGGGAGTTATGACAGACAAGGAAGCACGTAAACTTAATGTTGGCGGAGAAGTTCTCTGCTCCATCTATTAATTCAAAGATTTTAATAACATGTCGAGAATTGGAAAACAGCCCGTTGCCCTTTTAAAAAATGTTGAATTCAACATTGGGGCAGATAATGTAGTTACCGTTAAGGGTGATAAAGGATCCAGTACACTAAAAATCCATCCTGATATTAAGGTAGAGCTTAATGAGAGCGAGATTGTAGTTGCAAGGCCAAGTGATTCAAAAGAGCACAAATCATTACACGGATTGTACCGCTCATTAATCAATAATATGGTAGAAGGTGTCACCAATGGCTACAAAAAGCAGCTTGAAATTATTGGTGTTGGTTACAGGGCTACATTTACAAATGGTGTTCTTGAATTGAACCTGGGTTACTCACACCCAATCTATTTTGTACCGCCGGAAGGAATTGAGATTGAGATTGATACAAAATCAAGAAAAAATGCAATCATCAATATTTCCGGGATCAACAAGGAGCTTGTAGGACAGGTTGCCGCAAAGATCAGGGCTATGAGAAAGCCTGAACCTTACAAAGGGAAAGGTGTTCGCTATCTGGATGAGAAGATCAGAAGAAAAGCCGGTAAATCAGCTGCTAAATAATTAAAGGTAATTGAGTAATGAAAAAGAATAAGATTAAAACAGAACGACGAAATAAGATCAGGCGACGAATTCGCTCTACTATTCGTGGAACTGCAGAAAGGCCGAGGCTTAGCATCTTCAAAAGCAATAAGCACGTATATCTGCAATTGATTAATGACCTTGAAAACAGAACAATCTTATCAGTATCTACCAAAACTGCTGATTTAGCCGATACGCTTAAAGATAAAACTGCCGTAGAAGCAGCATCTGTAGTTGGCAAGGCAATGGCTGAAGCTGCAAAAGATCAGGGTTTTACAAAAGTAGTATTCGACAGAAGCGGTTATAAGTATCATGGCATTGTAAAAGCAGCTGCTGATGGTGCCCGTGAAGGTGGATTAGAATTATAAAAATATTGACTCATGCCAAAAATCAGAAGAAAACATAACATTCCAGCAGCAAATTTAAACCTTGAAGAAAAACTGGTACACATAAATCGTGTAGCCAAGGTTGTTAAAGGTGGACGTAGATTCAGCTTTAACGCAATTGTTGTTGTTGGTAACGGAGAAGGAGTAGTTGGGCATGGATTGGGTAAAGCCAATGAAGTATCCGATGCAATCCAGAAAGGTTTCGATAATGCCAAGAAAAACCTGATTAAAGTTCCACTTACTAAAACAGGCAGTATTCATCATCCGGTTGTTGGTAAAGCCGGTGCAGGTGAGGTTCTTCTGAGACCGGCTGCTGAAGGTACCGGTGTAATTGCAGGTGGAGCTGTAAAAGCTATACTTGATGTAACGGGTGTTCAGAATATTCTGTCGAAATCACTTGGTTCATCCAATCCGCATAACATGGTTAAAGCTGCTTACGAAGCACTCAGAAACCTGTCGGATCCTCTTGAAGTGGCACAGCGCAGAGGCGTTAGTGTAAGTAAAGTGTTTGAAGGATAATAGATTAAAAAGGTATCACACTATGAAATTACATGAATTAAAAGCACCTGCTGCTAACCGCAAAAATCGCAAACGTGTTGGCCGTGGACAGGGTTCCGGTACTGGTGAGCAATCAGGACGTGGCCATAATGGGCAAAAATCCCGAAGTGGTGGTAAGGTGAAAGCAGGTTTTGAGGGTGGTCAGATGCCACTTCAGAGAAGAATTCCCAAGTTTGGATTCAAGAATCGTTTCAGAACAGAATATCAGTCATTGAATATTCAAACACTGCTGAAATACATTGAAGCAGGCAGACTGAGTGAAGAAGTTACTCATGAAGAGCTGGTATCCTCCGGAATCATGCATAAAAACAGCCTGGTTAAATTACTCGGTACCGGTGAAATCGATAAGAAAGTTTCGATTGAAGTACATGCTTGCAGTAAATCTGCGAAAGAAAAGATCGAGTCTGCCGGAGGCTCCGTAACAATCATCTCATAATAAATAGCTCACAGTAGTAATCTATACATGAGTATAATAGAAAATTTTCGAAACATCTTTAAAATTGAGGACCTCAGAAACAGAATTCTGTATGTAGTTGGGGTTCTCCTCGTTTACCGAATTGGTAGTTATGTAACAATGCCTGGTGTTGATGCAAGTATGCTTACCGCTCAGGCAGGTGATGCTTCCAGCCTTCTCGGTTTGTTCGATATGTTTGTAGGTGGTGCATTTTCTCGTGCGGGTGTATTTGCACTTGGAATTATGCCATACATTACTGCTGCTATTATTATCCAGTTGATGGGTGCTGCTGTACCCTATTTCCAGAAATTGCAGCGTGAAGGAGAAGAAGGGCGGCGAAAAATTAATCGCTTAACCCGATACGGTACAGTTGGTATTACAGCTGTGCAGGCAATTGGTTTTGGAATAAACCTTCTTGCAACATCTCCGGATGCTATAGTAGTGAGTAGTACCGCTTTTATTCTTACATGTATTATTGTACTTACAGCCGGTACCACCTTTGTAATGTGGCTGGGTGAACGAATTACGGATCGCGGAATTGGTAATGGTATCTCTATACTTATTATGATTGGTATTATCGCAGTACTGCCAACCAATTTCATTAATGAAGTTACAACAACCAATAATGCAATTATCATTATTGTAGAGCTTGCAGGCCTTGCACTTGTAATTGCTTCATGTGTGCTTCTTACACAAGGTACCAGAAAAATCCCGGTACAGTATGCGAAACGAGTTGTTGGTCGAAAGGTTTACGGTGGCACTACGCAGTATCTGCCACTTCGTGTGAATGCTGCAGGTGTTATGCCGATTATTTTTGCACAGTCAATTATGTTTATTCCAAGTACAATTGGAACATTCTTCCCTGAAAATGAAACAGTTCAGTGGATGACAGCATGGTCGGCCGATTTTACAGGAGTTACATACTCAGTTGTGTTTTTCATCATCTGCGTATTCTTCACATTCTTTTATACTGCTATTGCAGTTAATCCTCGTGAGATGGCAGATACCATGAAGCGTCAGGGTGGATTTATTCCCGGTGTAAGACCTGGAAAACAAACTGTAGAATTCATTGATAACATACTTACAAGAATTACGCTGCCGGGATCTATTTTCCTGTCCTTTGTGGCCATTCTTCCAGCTATTGTAGCAAGTATGGGCGTAACCCCAGGATTTGCACTTTTCTACGGTGGAACAAGTTTGCTGATTATTGTGGGTGTAGCACTTGATACACTCCAACAGATTGAAAGCCATCTAATGATGCGTCATTATGATGGATTTATGAAGTCAGGTAAGATCAAAGGAAGACGAAGAGCCTGATGATTTATCTGAAGAGTGAATCTGAAATTGACAAGATGCGTATTGCTGCCCGGTTAGTGTCACAAACATTAGCAGTTGTTGCTAAAGAAATAGAGCCGGGTGTTCAGACAGGTAAACTCGACAGAATCGCAGAAGAATTTATTGTTAAAAACAATGCAAAACCTGCCTTCAAAGGTTATGGGCCTAAGAACAACCCATTCCCGGCAACACTTTGCATCTCGGTGAATGAAGAAGTAGTACACGGAATTCCGGGAACCAGAGAGTTGGTTGAAGGAGATATTGTTTCCATCGATTGTGGTGTTGAAAAAGATGGATACTTTGGTGACCACGCTTACACTTTTATGGTAGGCGAGTGTGATGAAAAGGATAAAGAGTTGTTACAAGTTACCCTTGATTCACTTTATAAAGGTATTGAGCAGGCTGTTCATGGAAAAAAAACCGGAGACATCGGTAATGCCATACAGCAGTTTTGTGAAAATAGAGGTTTTGGTGTTGTGAGGGATTTAGTTGGTCATGGTATTGGAAAAGATATGCATGAAGATCCTTCAGTGCCAAACTATGGAAAAGCCGGCAGAGGTGAACGTCTCAGAACTGGGATGACTCTGGCAATAGAACCGATGATAACCAGAGGAACTTGGAAGGTTAAAACACTGGCTGATAAATGGACCATAGTAACAGCTGATGGTTCAAATTCAGCACATTTTGAGCACGATGTAGTAGTACGAGAAGGTAAAGCTGAAATTCTCAGTACTTTTGATTATATTGCTGAGATCACCAAAAATGAAATTTTAGAAACGCAATATGGCTAAACAAGAGCCGATAAAGCAAGACGGAAAAATCATAGAAGCATTACCAAACGCTCAATTTAGAGTTGAGCTGGATAATGGTCATGAAATACTGGCTCATGTATCCGGAAAAATGAGAATGTATTACATTAAAATTTTACCGGGCGATCGTGTATCAGTAGAAATGTCTCCCTATGATTTAACCAAAGGAAGAATAACATACCGGTACAAATAGAGATATTATTATGAAGACAAAATCATCAGTTAAAAAAAGAAGTTCAGACGATAAAATCGTACGACGAAAAGGACGTATTTTTGTTATCAACAAAAAAAATCCGCGTCATAAACAAAGACAAGGTTAAAATTTAGGTTTATATGGCAAGAATTGCAGGTGTTGACTTACCAAAACAGAAGCGTGGA
>JAFIES010000021.1 GCA_020832415.1 Balneolaceae bacterium
GCAGCAGATGTTGAACTGGTCCCGGCACCATCATAGCCATGTCCGAAGGCTGGCCAGTGAAGGTTGCCGGCCGAGGCTGCCATGGGCAATGGCTCTTCCGCGATTTAAAAAAGATCCCGCACCCATTCTCCCGATTTTAGAGAATCTGAAAGATGATCCATCTGAATTTGTGCGAAGAAGTGTGGCTAACAATTTGAATGATATCTCAAAAGATCATCCGAAACTGGTTCTGGAAATAGGCAAACGATGGATCGGTGCCGATGTAAACAGGGACAAAATCATAAAACATGCTTGCAGAACATTGCTGAAAAGTGGAGATGTACGTGCGCTCGAACTGTTCGGTTTTCTTGAGCCTTCAGATATCGAAATTTTGCATTTCGAGTGCGATTCATCGGTAAACATGGGGAAGCACCTGAAGTTTTCATTTATTGTGAAAAATGGAGGCAAGAAGAGATCAAAAGTGAGAATTGAGTATGGCATTGATTATATGAAATCGAATGGTTCAACAAACAGAAAGATTTTTCAGATATCAGAAACAGTTCTGAAATCGGGTGAATCGAAAGAGTTCATGAGAACGCAGTCATTTAAGAAATTAACCACCCGGAAGCATTACCCCGGCAGGCACGCACTGGCTATTCTTGTAAATGGCAGGGAGTTAGTAAAAAGCGGTTTCATGGTTTCAGAGTGAAATTCAGGGGTTCATATTCTCAATTTGTCTGCAACTCTGTTATATTATCACTCCTTTTTGAACGTAAAAATTGTGGTCTATGGCCGGTGTCTCCATCCGTGCAGAGCAATCTGTAATCAAAATTTTGCTGACAGCCATTTTCGTGGTTGCCATCGGTTTGATCTGGACGGGACATTCACTGCCTGATGAACGAATTCTGACTCTCCGCTACCTTCTCTTTGCCCTTAGCGGACTTGTTGCTTTTTCGGCACCATATTTGCTTTTTCCTGATGGAAATGCACCACTTATCCAGCTCGGAAATTTGAATAACCGGTCGCTGAAACGTTATCTTTTTGGTAAAATCAGCCCGATGATATGGCCGGTATTTCTGCTCTTTTTTGTGATACTTTTTGGTGACCTTTCAGCTCCTGCATCGCACCTGTTTCTGAAACTGATCTATTTTATCACCGCAAGCACTCTTTTCGCAGCAATTATCATTTTTGCCATAGCTCGCAATGTGAAGTCGGGTCCGGATTCACAGTTCTGGAAAGAATCAGAAAAGGGAAAAAAGATGAGGCAGGATGCAGCCAACTATTTTAAGTATCCGCTGGATCCCGGGTCGATCCCAAGTCTTATCAATACAATATTGATTGTGCTTTTTGGTGCAGTACCCATCCTGATTGGAACCGTTTTAGCAGGAATTTATCCTGCCATTTCAGAAGCAATTCTCATGACTTTTTTGCTGCTTGTCGCGATTCGGTCATTCAGGGCTCAAAAGGAACATGTAGTCTCAAACTATTACTCTACCAATGCATTCTTCAGGGAGTTTTTTGGCTCAAATATGAAAGGTGAAGAGGAATCGGAGAAGAGGGTGGTTGAGCAGTTATGGTGGACCCCGGCACCAATTCGAATGCATGTGTGGCAATTTTTGGTTCAGCTCGACAGAAAAATCCCTGCAGGCCGTGTAGCGTTTGCAGGTCACATTTTGATTCTGTTTCTGGCATACCAAAGGCCGGATGCCGGTTTTCTTCTGGTTACCTGGATTTTGTTTGCACTGCTGCACCATCTGTTTATGGTGATGACTTTTCAAAAAGAGATGGCACCGGGCTGGTTACATCGTTGGATCAGCTCACCGGCCACCTGGTTTGCAGTCCGTTTCTGGATGCAGCTCCGATGGGTGCTGCCGCTGCTGATAGGCATGAATCTGCAATATTTTATTTTTGGCACGCCTGATTTCAGCCTGCAGGCAATTGTTATGACGGTTTATTTGTTATCTTCAGCGCTGTTCGCGGCAATGGGTTCCGCTGCACTCTCAAAAGAAGCCAGGTCATAGATGTTTCAAATAAAAGAGCTTACTAAACAGTTTAAAGCCGGCCGGCCGATTTTCTCCGGATTTTCAAAAACGGTAGAAGCCGGAAAAGGTATCGGTCTTGTCGGGCCAAATGGATCAGGGAAAACAACATTTCTCAGAATTCTCTCTGTCAATTCGTTTCCTACATCAGGCAGTGTGGAATATCAGGGAATCGACATCCACAAAAAGCCCAATGAATATCTTAATCATGTAGGTCTTGTGCATGATGAAGAGACGCTACCAATCCACCTCTCCGCCTCTGAACTCCTCGAATGGGTGTTGAGAAGCAGAAAAATGTGGAACAGTGATGGAGCTGATGCAATCAATAGTATGTTGGATCAGCTTTCGCTCGTTGAACGGGATGAGCCCATTGGCACTTACTCAACCGGTATGAAGAAGAAAACCCAGATTGCGGCAGCTCTTATCATCAATCCTGAAGTTCTTATCATGGATGAACCGCTGAGGGGACTCGATGATTCAACACGAAGTGTGGTTACAGAAATACTTGATGAGCGTAAGAAAAAGCAGAATTCCCTTATATTTATGTCGTCACACACGATGGGCAATGTGCAGAAAATTTTTGATGAAATTTTATCTTTTCCTTTACCAAAACAGAACAATTAATCGTTAAAACAGCAAATCTCTTCCATGTCTGAAATAAAACTTCCCGAAGTTGAACTCAATATCTACTCAAAAAGTAATCCTGTTGAAGTAAAAGTAGTTGAGAACTATGTAGTAACCAGAGAATCGAGCCCCAATATTGTACGCCACATCACTTTTGATATTTCAGGAACAGATCTGGTTGATCGCGTTCGGGTTGGTCAGTCTATCGGTGTGCTCCCTCCGGGCGTGGATGAGAAAGGGAAAGCCCATAAGCTGCGATTATACTCAATCTCATCGCCAACATCCGGCGAGAACAAGCAGAAACACCTTGTTTCCACAACTGTTAAAAGAACAATCGAAGAGTTTCAAAGCAAAATATATCTTGGAGTGGCATCCAATTATCTCTCTGATCTGAAACCGGGAGATACCGTAAATGTTACCGGACCCAGTGGCCGGCGATTTTTGCTGCCTGAAAACGCTCACGATTTCAATTACATCTTTTTTGCCACAGGCACTGGTATTGCACCTTTCAGAGGAATGATTCTTGAACTTTTTGAAGAACAGGGTTTTTCGAATGATTGCGTGCTGGTTTTTGGCTGCCCCTACAGAACAGACCTGCTCTATGCAGATTTTCTCGAAGAGATGGACGAAAAGCATCCAAAGTTCCATTACATAAAGAGTATCTCACGTGAAGGAAGGCGAAAAGATGGTTCTAAGCATTACGTTCAGACCAAACTGGTGGATGAGGAAGAACTGTTGGCTCCAATTCTTGCCAAAGAGAATACACTTATCTATATCTGCGGAATGAAGGGTATGGAAACGGGCATCTACAAAGAGCTGCTGAAGCAAGGCTTCCCGGACTATCTTGAAATCAGAAAGGCACTTCCCGATAATATTGATGATATCCCAACCGGTGATCTCAAAAAGTTTGTAAAGGCCTCAGCCCGAACATTCGAAGAGGTATACTGATTTAACGTGAGTTCGATATAATAATGAACAATATGACTGAACCCGTCATATTGAGCGCAATTCCGAGGGTGCTTTTTCCGAGGAATGAAGTCGAAATATGAGTTTTCGACTTCATCCCTCCTGAAAAGCGTCGGGACTGCGCTCTAACTGACGATTCTTTCTATATATTATATCGAACTCACGTTAATTTAGAGTGGACGGGGGGTGATTTTTCACTCCCTTCTTTCAATGGTTGGTAAGCCGTGCAATGTGGCAAATTTGTAGGGTAAAATCTTTCCGCCAAATTTTTCGGTATAAACCTGTGTGAATACTGCCCCAAGCAACACAATAAGCACATTGTAGTAGACAAAGATCACAAAAATAATCAGAGAACCTGCTGCACGGTAAGCTACGGCAATACCCGTTGCTGAGAAGTAGATGCCTATCAAATACTTGCCGAGTAGAAAGAGTACTGTGGTAACAGCTGCTCCAACCAGTACATCGGTCCAGCGGGCATGAACATCGGGCAGAATTTTAAAAATGAGAGTGAAGGATAGAACCGCAAAAGCCACGGTGCCTATCTGGCTTGAGATCATAAAAAGGTCGAGCTGGATTTCCGGAAGAAGATCGGAAAAGAACCTGCCAACAATTCCTAAAACAGCTTCTGCAATTAAAGAGATAATCAGCAGAATGCTAAACAGAAGAATCATTCCGAAGGAGAGAAGCCTGTTGAAAATGAAGTTCCATATAGAATTCATCTTTATATCGCGCACATTCCAGATACGATTAAGGGCAACTTTAAGCTGACTGATGACCGTAGTAGCACCAAAAATGATGGCCCCGATCGCAATTATTGTCGTTAGAATGCCTGTGCCGCCTTCAGTACGTTCAGCGATGGTGGAGTTGATGGTTTCGATCATGGAATCGTCCAGAAAGTCACCTGCAAAAAACTGAATTTGGTCAAGAATGGCCTCTTCACTGATAAATGCCCCGCCAACTGAAATAACAAGAATCAGGAGTGGCGCAATTGAGAAGATGGTATAGAATGCAATTGCCGCACCAAACGTAAAAATCTCATCATCCGCTGATTTTTTGAATGTTGCTTTCGTTAAATCCCAGATGTCTTTAAAAATTACTTTCATGAATTGAGTATCAAATTCAAAACAGTTTGAATCTCTTCAGCGGTATTGTAGTAGTGTGGTGAAATTCTGATGTAACCTTCCCGCGCTGATATAGTGATATCGTTGCTCTTCAGGGAGTTAACAAAATCATCGGGAGAATCCATTCCGTTTACCAAAAAAGTGATAATACCAGCTCTTTCAGTGGAATCTGAAGGCGTGATGATTTTAACTGATGGTTCATCCCGTAATCGTTCTGTTGCCAGTTGAATCAAGCTCCCGATCTCGTTTTCAACGGTTTCCATTCCTATGGCAAAGAAATTTTTGAGTGATCTGTTCAGCCCCAGAATCCCTGAGATATTCAGCGTGCCGGTCTCAAGATGTTTGGAAACGGGCAGCCAGGGCTGATTGAAGTTAGTAAGATCCCAGGGCACTTCAACAGAAAGCCACCCAGTTTTGGCGGGTGAAAGTTGAGCCTCCATTTTTTCAGAGATGAAGAGAAAACCGGTTCCCATCGGTGCCATCAGCCATTTATGTGCACCGGTTGCAAGTGCATCTATTCCGCAAGATGTTACATTGATATCAACAGCACCAAGAGCCTGGATACCATCCACTACAAACAGCAAATCATGCTTCTTGCAGATTTCACCAATGGATTGAAGATCTGCCCGAAATCCATTCAAATATTGCACGGCACTGATTGAGACAAGACGTGTGTTTTCAGTTATAGCCGTTTCAATTTGCTCGGGTAAAATTCGTCCCTGATCGTCCGGATGAAGATAAATCAGCTTTACGCCAAAACGCTCAAGTATGCGGAATGGCTGCACATTTGAGGGAAACTCCATACTGTTCAGGATGATTTCATCACCCTCTTTCCAGGTTAAACCTTCTGCAACTGCAGAGATAGCATCAGATGTATTGCTCATAAACGTAATTCTTTCTGGGTAATCCGTGTGTATCAGCCGGGCAATCAGATTTCGGGTTTCGTCAACAGTTTGCATCCACGCTTCAAAATTTTCGATAGAGCCGGAGCTTCGATCCATGTAGTAGTTCTGCAAAGTATCGGCAATATCACGCGATAGTGGCGAAATTGCAGCATGATTCAGGTAGATATGGCCGGTTTCGGTGTGCGGAAAATTCGCACGATACCGTTCTTTGATACGGTTCGTCATATTTGATTGGTCGGTATATTCAATTTTCAATCTGAGTTATTCCCGCACTTACCACAAATTTCATAGCATCAGCAGGGGGTATATCAAGCGGAGTGATTTTATCCGGAGAAATCAGAAAGAGATTTCCCGAAAAATTATATGAGTGCGGACAGTAAACGGCTACCCGGTTTTCTATGCCCATCTGGCTGAGAGAATTTTCTGTGATGAAACCGATTCGATCCACTCCATCCGTTAGATTTACAAGAACAGGCTGATTAAACTTCTTCTTTTTCCCAAAAAAGGCAGCTGTAAAATCTTTAAATGCCGTATAGATAATCTTTACAAAGGGTGTTTTTGCAATGAGTGCTTCGAAATAGTTAAAAATTGGTTTTGAAAATGCCCATGACACAGCCATTCCCAACAGCATTATCACTAAAAAAGCTGTGAGAATACCCAAGCCCGGAATTTCAAATGGCAGCCAGGAATAGAGCAGAGAGTTCAGTGTTTCATTTGCCCAGTTGATGATGACAATTACAATGTAGAACGTTGCGAATATGGGCAGTACAAACAGCAGACCCCTGAAAAAATAATTTAAGATCGATTTCATAGAGCCGGAATTAGATAATATTCAGGTAAGATAAGCAAGAATAATGGCAATGCAGATTATCATCTTGCAGTAGAACATTCTTCAAACACTTCTACCCATCAGCAGAGGTTCCATAGAATGAGTTTAGTTTTCCCGATAATAGGATAGAGTTATTTTATTCTTTTTTAAGCTTTAGTTCTAAGCCTGAGCCATTTATGATGCAGCTTTTCTGATCTCTTGCAAACTCTTTTTCCAAATGGCTTTCGGTTCTTTTAGTGAAAGTGGCATATCGATCAGCGCGGGTATTGAAAGTTCAGCCGATTTTTTTCGTTTAACAACACGCCGGAGTGCTTTTATATTTGCTTTATAATTGTAATGGAGAAATTCAGTTGCTTCTTCGTTCAGCTCCACATGGTAGGTGTGCACAAGTGTATCTGCCAACCGCAAGGCAGCTAAGCCCAGTCCATTATCTACCTCTCGGGCCATCTGTTTTCCAATTTCTTGTTTTTGAACAGCACTCAGATCGGGCGAGAGGTTCCCCATATAGATCGCTTTTGTGGCATTGATATTTCGTTGTATTTCCGGCTTTGAAAGCTGAATATGCGGTTCCAGTGCAACGGCTATCTCAATAGCTAAACGTCTCGCCGGCATGCCTCCTTTGTCGTACACCGGTGAAAACAGGCTGGTACTGTCGCCTTTAATATCTTCTTTCTCGAAATACCAGATAAGGTGTTTACAAACCTCAAGCCGTGCCTGATCATCCAGTGAAATAATACTCTCTTTAATTCGAATTCCCCGTTTTCCGGAACCCACTTTTACCGATCCCGGGGTGCCACCGGAATCCAGAATAATCTTCTCCCATTTTTCCCTGGCTTTGATCAGTTCATTACGCCGTTTGGCCGACTCTTTGTACCCTTCATAAGCCATTTCATAAAGCTCAATGCAATTTTTTAAAACCCTTGACAGCTTTTGTACTTCTTTTGGATCGATATGGGTTTTTCTTAACATCGCTCGCGACTGCACGGCCAATCGATCCATTACTTTTGCCACTTTTTTGACAAGTTCATTCATTTCGAGTCCCTCCGGCAGCTCCTCCGCTGTAGAAAAACCCGATTCTGTAAGATAAGCGGCCAAAGCCCGTACACGGTTTCCGCCTCTTGCCTGGGCCACACGATATCGGCTTCTATTTTTCTCCATTTCATCCAGAACTGAGGCATATTTCCAGTTACACGGATAGCTGAAAATCAGTGTTGGAATCTCCCTGCCATTAATCAGTTCAAACGCGAGAATCATCATCTCCTCTACATCGCGAAAGGTCATCAGATAGGGATTGTTATTCTCAATGGCCGCCATCACTCGCTGAAGAAAATGGGGCTCTCGAGGCACACCATATTTTAACCTGGCTAATGAACTTCCTGTGAACCACAATTTTAACTCTTTAGCTGCTTTTGGAGAGCTTTTTGCCAGCTCATTTGCAATCTCATCTATTTGGGACTGATGAGCAGAGTAGAGCTCCCGAACTTTGGTTTGCAGGCCAATTCTTCTGTAAGTGAAGATTTGCCCCATAATCTCACCAATTTCTCTGTTTCCGGTAAGATCGGTGAAAGCGATGGTTACTCCGTAGGGGGTAAGATCAACCCGTCGAAGTAGCTGAAGTGCGGCTTCCCGCTGCCTGGCTTCATCCTCATAACCTTGTACAACATAATCGCGTGCAACCAGAATCAGATCACTCAAGGTATCCGTAACGGTGAGAATATCGCGTTCTGTTTGCTCTTTAAGGTGCCCGCGGGTTCCATCATACACCACCTTGGCAATAAGGCCAATAATTCCTGAAAAGACGGTAAAACTCACAAAATAGATAAGCAGTTCGATGGATGGCATTGTGCCGTACCCGATGTAGTAGCCACCAATCAGGCCAATTGTTGTTACGGGGCCGGCCGTCCAAAAAATCTGCATCAGTGCGTGCGACCATCGCACCTTATTAACACTTCGCTTCAGCCTTCTGGATTGCTCATTGCTCTCTCTGTCGATTGTAATCCGTTTGGTATTTGATTTAGACAAGACCTTGTGGTTTATGATGTTTAACGTACCATCTCATTGAATATACGGGTATAATAACAGCCGTTCATATTCGGTTAAAATTTCCCGGAATTAATTTGAGATACGTCGTTTTGATTATAAGTGCCATCAATTTTAGAACTGTAATGAGTGTTATTAGGGTGAGCTTGGTTACATTTTTTGCTATCTTTGTCAGCTTCGAACAAAATCAGATTTCACCAATATCACGAAAGAAATATGTCTCTCAAATCATCCGATCAGATCAGGAATGAATTCCTCGAATTTTTTAAAGAAAAAGAGCATCTGATTGTAGATAGTGCACCTGTTGTGCCTAAAGACGATCCCACACTTCTGTTCACCAATGCCGGAATGAACCAGTTTAAACCTGTATTTCTTGGAGAGCAGGAAGGCCTGAAAGAGGATGGCAAGCTTTGGAATCGTGCCGCAGATACGCAAAAATGTATTCGGGTGAGCGGCAAGCACAACGATCTTGAGGAGGTGGGGCACGATACCTATCACCACACACTTTTTGAGATGTTGGGTAACTGGTCATTTGGCGACTACTTCAAAGAGGAAGCCATTGAGTGGGCCTGGGAGTTGCTGGTTGACCGGTGGGGGCTGGATCCGGAGCGGCTTTACGCCACGGTATTTGAAGGAAACGAAGATGAAGGGCTGCCTGTGGATCAGGAATCGATCGATCTGTGGAAGAAAAAGACATCGATTCCTCATGATCATATTCTCACATTCGGAAAGAAAGATAATTTCTGGGAGATGGGTGAAACCGGTCCATGCGGGCCATGCTCAGAGGTGCATATAGACCTCAGATCAGACGAAGAGAGGGCAAAACAACCCGGGGCGGAGCTTGTAAATATGGATGATCCGCGAGTGATGGAAATCTGGAATCTGGTTTTTATTCAGTTCAATAGGCAGGCCGATGGCAGCCTTGTGAAACTGCCCGCCCAGCATGTGGACACCGGAATGGGATTTGAGCGTATTTGTGCTGTTCTGCAGGGAAAAACCTCAAACTACGATACGGATGTTTTTCAGCCGGTGATTACAGAGATCTCAAAAATATCATCCCTTACCTATGGTGATGATACCGAAACAGATATTGCGATGCGGGTAATCGCTGATCACATCCGCGCAGTAAGCTTTTCAATAGCTGACGGGGCTTCTCCGGGAAATGATGGCCGCGGGTATGTAATCCGCAGAATTTTAAGACGTGCCGTTCGCTACGGATGGGACAGGCTCAACCTAAAAAAACCATTTATGAACAGACTGGTTGGTGTACTTGCCGATCAGTTTAAGCACATTTTTCCGGAACTGGAAGCTCAGAAAGAGTACGTACAGAATGTGATACTTGCCGAAGAGAAAAGCTTTTTGAAAACACTCGGGCAAGGGATTGAACTCTTTAACAATTTGATTGAAGACTCTGAAAAAATCTCCGGAGCCGATGCCTTCAAACTACACGATACGTACGGTTTTCCAATCGATCTGACACAGCTCATGGCACGTGAAAAAGGGATTGAAGTGGATGAAGAGGGATTTAATACCCGGATGGCTGAGCAGAAAAAGCGCGCAAGGGAAGCCGGTAAGTTTGGGGTCCAAGAGTCCGGTGATATCAGCTGGAATCTGCTTTCAGGGGGGTATTTTGAGTTTGTAGGGTACGATGAACTTTCCGCAGATGGGAAGATCAGAGCTTATTCTAAATCAGATAAGAGATCGATGATTCTGCTCGACAGATCACCCTTTTATGCAGAATCGGGCGGGCAGATTGCGGATACGGGAGTACTTGAAAAGGATGGTGTGGTAATCCGGATAACGGATGTTCAGAAAACACAGGATGGTTACGTTCACTACACCAGCAAACTACCCGATGATCTTTCCGGTACCTGGACAGCAACTGTGGATGCAGAACGCAGAAAAGAGATTGAAAAACATCACTCAGCCACACATATAATGCATGCAGCATTGCGGGAAGTACTCGGAAAGCACGTTGCCCAGAAAGGGTCACTCGTGGCACCGGATCGTCTGCGGTTCGATTTTTCTCATTTCGAAGCAGTTACTCAAGATGAACTGAACCGTGTGGAAAAACTTGTTAATCAAAAAATCAGGGAGAATATTTCACTGCAGGAGGAGCGCTCTATTCCCATCGAGGAGGCGAAAGAGCGTGGTGCTATGATGCTGTTTGGTGAAAAATATGGTGATTATGTCCGTGTAATTACTTTTGATCCCGATTTTTCAGTTGAGCTCTGCGGAGGTACCCACGTACATACCACCGGTGAAATTGGGTATTTTCGCTTCACGGCAGAAACATCGGTTGCGGCCGGCGTGAGGAGAGTAGAGGCTGTTACCGGTTCGGCAGCTGATGATTTAATCAGCAGTGAAAAGGAGAAACTTCACGCGCTTCAAGCCATAATAGGCACACAAAAAGATTTGGTTAAAGGGGTTGAAGAACTCATCGAGCAGAACAAATCACTCGAAAAAGAGCTGAAAAAAGTACAACAGCAGCAGGCATCCGGTCAGCTTGATTCAATACTCAATAACAAAGCAGACATCGCAGGAACTGATTTAATAACAGGTGTTATTGAAGGCGGTGATATGGACACTCTGAAACAGATGGGCTATGATTCACTTCAGAAATCTAAAGAAAACAGTGTGATTGTTTTGGCATCTTCTGATGATGAATCGGGTAAAGTGTACCTGATGGCTGCTGTTACGGATGATCTGATTTCGAAAGGGGTAAAAGCCGGTGCACTTGTATCAGAATTGGGGCGAGTTGTTGGTGGGGGTGGTGGCGGACAGCCAAATCTTGCAACGGCAGGCGGCCGATTTGCCGAAAAGATACCCGATGCATTGAAAAAGGCGGAAGAGTGGTTAAGGGATCATAATTTGTAAATAGATGCCACCTCAAATCTGAATACTTCGGAAATTTTGGGTATATTTCGTGACTGTTTACGAAAATGTCTCCGCAAGAGTGTTCCAATACATTCTCCGCTTAAGAAACTAATCTGAATAAGAAAGAATACCTTTATAAGATATGGCGAAAAAAAAGCAAGAAGCAGTATTCACGCCTATTGGGCTGAATAAAAACAACAATGGTAAAGTTGATAAGTCGGTTGAACTGCCGCCGGCAACCAAGAAAAAGCACAAAGAGCTTGGATTGTCAGACGATGATGTAATTGCAATGTTCGACCAGATGTATCTGCAGAGACGCTTTGAAGAGCGAGCCATGCAGATGTATCAAAAAGGGAAATTTGGCGGATTCTTGCATCTCTATATTGGTCAGGAAGCTATCTCCACAGGTACCGTTTTCGCTCTGAACGATGATGATGATATCATTACAGCCTACCGCGATCACGGCTGGGGATTGGTTAGAGGTATTTCTGCAAAAGAGGGAATGGCCGAACTGTTTGGTAAGGCAACCGGATGCTCGAAAGGAAAAGGCGGATCCATGCACTTTGCCAAAACTGAAAATCACTTTTGGGGTGGTTATGGTATCGTAGGGGGACATATTCCTATCGGCGGCGGATTCGCATTTGCCAATAAATATCTTGGAAATGGCCAGATTTCTACCTGTTTCTTTGGAGACGGAGCGGTAGATCAGGGTGCTTTACATGAAACATTGAATATGAGTCAGCTCTGGAAACTACCGTGTGTTTATGTTGTTGAGAACAACGGATACTCAATGGGTACAGCTTCAAACAGGCATACTGTAGGCGAAATTCATGAAAGAGCAAAAGGATATGGCATGAAGAGCGCACTATTCAACGGAATGGATGCCCTCACAGTTTATGAGAATATGAAAGCTATTGCTGATGATGTTCGTGAAAACAGCATTCCATACTTTGTTGAGATCAGAACGTATCGATACAGGGGGCACTCCATGTCTGATCCTCAAAAATATCGCACCAAAGAGGAGTTGGAGCAGTATCAGAAAACAGACCCGGTTGAAAGAATGAAGCAATATCTGCTTGATGAAAAAATTGCAAAGCAGAAAGAGATTGATGCCATCCAGGAACGGATAGAAGAGGATGTACTTGAAGCCGTAAAATTTGCGGATGAATCTCCCTTCCCGGAACCTGATGCGCTCTATGAAGATATGTTCGCAGGAACTCCATTCATTCACGACAAGAAGTAATTAACCTGATCTTTAAACAAAACGATTTTTAAACATGGCAGTATTACAATTCAGAGAAGCACTCAAGGAAGCGATCGATGAGGAAATGGACCGTGACGAAAATGTATTCGTTATGGGTGAAGAGGTTGCAGAGTATAACGGAGCCTACAAAGTAACCGAGGGTCTTCTTGATAAATATGGATTTAAACGTGTGATCGATACACCCATTTCTGAGCTCGGTTTTGCCGGTATTGGTGTGGGTGCCGCGATGAAAGGCCTTCGCCCGATTGTTGAATTTATGACATTTAACTTCGCAGTTCTCGCAGCCGATCAGATTATCAATCATGCATCAAAAGTACGGTATATGCTTGGTGGGCAGGCGAGTGTGCCGATTGTTTTCAGAGGGCCGAATGCATCGGCCGGTCAACTTGGGGCAACCCACTCTGTTGCATACGATTCGATGTACGCCCACTTTCCCGGTCTTTCTGTGATCTATCCCTCCGAGCCTGATGATGCCAAAGGATTGCTGAAATCTGCCATCAGAAATGATGACACCGTAATTTTTATGGAGTCGGAGCAGATGTACGGCCTGAAAGGGGAAGTATCCGAAGAGAAAGATTATATCATACCTATCGGAAAAGCCAAAGTGAAACGCGAAGGTGAGGATGTAACCATCGTGGCTACCGGCAAGATGTACCACATTGCCAAGCAGGCAGCTGAACAGCTCGCCAAAGATGGAGTGGATGCAGAAATTATTGATCCGCGAACCATTAAGCCTTTTGATCTGGAAACTGTAATAAAGTCGATCAAAAAGACACATCGCTGTGTGATTGTGGATGAAGCACATCCATTTGGTGGTCTGGCATCAGAAGTTGGATTTCTGATCCAAAGGGAAGCATTTGATTACCTGGATGCACCGGTACAGCGGGTTTGCCTGCCGGATGTTTGTGCACCATTTTCGAAACCGCTTTTCGATTTGTGGCTGCCAGATGCAAAGAATGTAATAGAAGCTGTAAACGCAGTGATGTACAGATAGGTTAGACAGGGTAAAACAGAGAATATTTTAATTCCTGATTTTGCCTTTTACTTACTATCCTGTTATCGTAAAACAAATCAAATTGATACTTCTAAAAACCAACTGATTATCTAAGATATTATGGCTGTAAAAATTGAGATGCCCAAACTGAGCGACACCATGGAAGAAGGAGTGATCGCAAAATGGAATGTAAAAGAAGGGGACAAAGTTAGTTCAGGCGATGTGATTGCTGAAGTTGAAACAGACAAAGCTACGATGGAAGTGGAAGTGTTTGATGACGGAACGATCCTGAAAATTATGGCAAAAGAAGGTGAAGCCATCCCTTTGGGCGGATTGATTGCAATAGTTGGCGATGAGGGTGAAGATATCAGTGATATGGTTGATGGTTCCGGCGCGGGTGACAGTGCTGAAAAAGAGACCAAAACTGAATCAAAAGAGCCGAAAAAAGAGAGCGGAGACAACGACGAATTTGACCCGATCCTGGGCGATATTGAAAAATCAGATGAAAAAGAGTCCGATTCTTCAGAGTCCTCATCCGACAATGGCAGAATAAAAGCATCTCCTCTTGCGAAAAAGATGGCTGAAGAGAAAGGCATCAAGCTGAGCCAAGTGAAAGGATCCGGGCCTGAAGGCCGAATTATTAAGCGTGATATTGAAGGGTATAAACCTTCGGAAGAGAAAAAATCGTCAGCTCCTGCTGCTTCCTTCGATTCTGAAGAGTCGGAAGATGTGAAGATCTCACAGATGAGAAAAACCATCGCGCGAAGATTATCAGAAAGTAAATTTACAAATCCGCACTTCTACGAAACCATTGATATCGACATGGAAGAGGCTATTCGCGCCCGAACAAGCCTCAATGAAGTGAGTGATGTAAAGATCAGTTTCAACGATATTGTTGTGAAAGCGTGTGCTGCAGCCCTGCGAAGACACCCGGCTGTAAATTCATCCTGGCTGGATGATGTAATTCGCAAGCATGGAGATGTGAACGTAGCTGTGGCCGTAGCTATTGAAGATGGCCTGATGACACCGGTTATTCGACATGCTGATAAGAAGAATCTGCGCCAGATATCAGCTGAAACGAGAGAACTTGCAGGACTGGCCAGAGATAAAAAACTTCAGCCGGAGCAGATGGAAGGCAGTACGTTTACCATCAGTAATCTTGGAATGTTCGGAATTGAAGAATTTACAGCAATCATCAACCCTCCGAATGCATGTATCCTTGCGGTAGGTGCCATACGCGATGTACCCGTAGTGAAAAATGGGGATGTTGTTCCGGGTAAACGAATGAAAGTAACACTTTCAAGCGATCACAGAATTGTGGACGGAGCCAAAGCCGCTGAGTTTCTGAATACACTTCGGCAGATGATTGAGAATCCGCTTGCAATGATGTTATAAGATTTTACAATCCATTCAAGTTGTTAAAAAGCCTGAGCAGAACCTCAGGCTTTTTTTGTTTCTCATAATTTTTTTTATACTCACCAAACAAGCGTAAGTATAATATTAATAACTATCATCTAAGAAAGTATAAATCATTATGAAGAAACTAATTTATCTAAGCGCAATTTTTCTATTGGCATTTACACTCACATTCTGCTCAGACGATCATCCTGTTGGTCCGGGTTCAGATGACCTCGGAGAAGTTGAAATTTCTGTTACAGGAGACGTCCAAACAAGTTTTGAAGGAATTGCAGACTTCGATTTGATGGACGAATTTTCGATTAACCAATGGGAGCTTTTCTTTAATGATATATCCCCCCAAACCTTTTCGGTGCAAATATTTACTAACAATGCTGATGAGATGGAACGTCCTTCAGAAGGAACGTATGAAATAGGTTCTGATCCTAATGCAGAAGAGGTATTTACAGCCATATTCAATGAACTTGAAGAGGATTTGACTGATGGTACGGAGTACACAACATTTCATGATGATTCCGGAGGAGAACTTGTGATTACAGAATCATCAGAAGATGTGGTTCGCGGATCATTTACATTCACAGCTAAAAGTGTAGATTCTGAAACAAACGAGATTGATGGTGAAGTTGAAGTTACCAGTGGTGAGTTTGTTGCCGTACAGAGAGAGTAATCTGTAGCCTGGTCATCATAGATTTAGAATATGCTGTTACGGGCAGAATAAAATTGATAAAAAAAGAGTTCAACCGTAAAATGGTTGAACTCTTTTTATTTATATAAATAATTTAATTTCAGATTACTGATTAACTAATGATGGATGAAACTGCATGAATACTGAAATTTCAGAAACTAATTTAAAGGAAAATAAAAGGGGAAATGATTGGTTGTGCGTATCAGGTCTTCATAATCTCCAAGTATGGCTGTGAAAGAACCTTCAATAGTAAATCTAATGAAATCAATTTCATCAGGGAACTCTTCTCCAAAAAATATGGAACCCGGAAATGCCAGTATAGTTGATGTGAAATTACCTTTCATTTCTTTTTCAGAGATCTCAACTATTTCTAAATAACCGCTGCTTGTAGAAACATTGTAACTATCTTCACTTACTCTGTTTTCAAAGTTTTTTCCAAGAATGTGGCCTTTTTGATAAAATTCAAAATTGGCATAATCTTCGATATTTAAACCATGATCCGGCGAATCAATTCTATTTGTTAAGAGTGAATTTCCGGAAGACTCTCTCATAAAATTCCAGATGTTCTTAAGTCTTTTTACCAAAATCTCCTCATCCAGTTCTGCGAATATATATTTCTTTGGAACAAAGCCCTGATCTCTCGCTATAGTGAATCGAAATGTTGCGTGATTGTTGTCTTCTTGACCCGATTCTACATGTAGATAGACCTCCCCCTGAAGGAAATCTTCCGGACTCAATCCTGTATTTTCAGCCAAATTTTCTTTTATTCTGTCCGGGATAAAGTCATTTCCAAAAATTGCGAAACTGTTTATTTGGCCTTTATTATTTGTACTGTTATGGTTGATGGTAGTAACAATTTTTCCGGCTTCATCATACACAGTAGCTTCAAAAGAGTTTTCCTGCGTGATTTCGTCTGAGCCGGAACTGAAATCACATGCCTGAATGACAAATATGAATAAGATAAACAGAGGGAGTAATTGAAATTTTTTCATGGCATTGAAGATTGAATGAATAATTTTCGCTAGCCTGTACTGATATTCTAATTCTAAAGTTACATAAAATCAGGATTTTAAGGTAAAGAAATGTAAATGTTCGGGGGCTGTGTAGATAGCTTGCTAAGTAAGAGATAGTAAAAAATGATAATCTGCCTTTGAACTGAACTCTGCGGGGGGCTGCCGGGCTATCGCAGGTTCTTATTCAAACTGACCAAAATTCAGGGACGTAGAAAACTTGTAGAAACCGTATCGCTGGAAAGACTGCCAAAAACGCCGATTCCGCCTTCTACATTGTATAGCAAATTTGGTATTTCACCGGGGGGCAGGGTGGAGCCGCCAAGTTGAAACTGTTGTGATCGCACAAGATTGTTGAGATTTTCATCAACCGAGCTTGTTACAACGAGATTTGGCCCGAAAAAGGCCACTCCAATCCATGGAAACCGAAGTGTAACGGTGCCATCCGGGTTCCGCTGAAAATTTCCCTCATTGATTAATCCTGATGAGTTGTTAATCAAATCAATAAGTTCAACATTTCCATCATCCACAGAGGCCCGGTAAAATGGAGTGAGGTTTTCAATTACCGGTTCCTGTGCAACTGTACTGAATACGAACACACTCTGGTTTTGAGTGCGAATATTTTCAGCGATCAGAATTTCAAGCTGCTCAGATGATTGATAGACCAGATTTTCAGCCACTTCCCCGATAATCTCAACCTGATCGGGCACCGTTGTAAATGCGCGTATTACCTCATCGCGATCATTAAAATTGATATCCAGCCGATAGGTTCGTCTGGGTATTACAATATGCTGCTGACTTTCAATGGATGGGATGTAAACACCCTGGTTTCCATCAGCAAACCGGTATGGAAAAACTTCCTCATCGTTACCGTTTTCATCCAGCAGCACAATCTGTACATTGGCATTGGTGATAGCGGCACTGTTTAAATTGTACTCAATATCAGCCGGTACTGTGGTTGTTACGCGAACCGGGGGCAGCTGACGATTGGCCACAGCATAACTTTCAACCACTACAATTTCCTCATAATCTTCCTGAAGGTAGCTGTCACATCCTGAGATACTGATTGCGGCGATAAATAAAAGGGCTGGTATTTTTTTCATAGCGACATCAAAAATTAACGGTGTATGATACGGATGGAATGATGGGAAGCAGGTTTACATCGTTGCGCTCAATGGGATTTTCATCGAAATCGTAGTTGTAGAACCACACATTTCTTCGCGAGTAAACATTGATGATTTGAAATTGCCATTCAGCATCACCCAGATCAAAAAATCTGCCCGACCGGGTAAACGCGATATCGAGGCGATGGTATGACGGCAGCCGTGATGCATTCAGGTTGCCTACCGTAAAGGCGTCTCTCGCTGAATTGGCCCACGGTATATCAGCAAACTGGGTGCGCCCGAGTGGTTCTGTATACGCCTGGCCGGTTGCATAACTGAATACGGCATTGGTGCTCCATCGCGATGAGAGCTGATAGTTTGCCGTCAGGTTTACATCGTGTGTGCGATCGTATTTTGGTGGATAAAATCGTGCACGAGTTGGATCATCCAAAATGGGTGCGTTAAATCCCGGAAATTTTCTTCTTGTAATGCTGTATGTGTAACCCAAAAAACCGGTTATGGGTCCGCGTTGTTTTTCGAGAAATAGTTCGAAACCGTACGCATATCCTTCACCGAATCGAAACAGATCGGCATAGTCGAGGCCGGCAGCATCATTTATAAACGGATCGAGTTCAAAGAGATCACGCATGGTTCTGTAGTAAATCTCTACATCAAATCCGTAACCTCTGAAGGGAACTGTTTTTGCGCCCAACACAAACTGATCGCCGTAAGCAGGTGGCACGCCCTCGTCGGTGGTCAGCCAGATATCGAGGCCTGAGAATGCTTCATTGGTAATGAGGGTAAGGAATTGGTTGTACCGGCCATAGGCTGCCTGAAGGCGAACACGTGAACCGGGACGAAATTCTGCCGAAAGCCTTGGCTCGAGCCGCACATAATTTCCTTCGGAAAATGTATTGAGACGAAGGCCTCCTGTAAAGATCCAGTCATCCGAGGGGCGCCAGCGGTTTTGCAGATAAGCCGACAAATATTGTGACTGAATGCGATTATTAAATGTCTCGATGTTATCAAACCGGTCCTGAAACCTCAGCACAATGTTACCACCCCATAATCCGGCTGAGAGTGTGTGATACTCATTGGGCAGATATTCGAGATCGGCTTTCAGTGAAAAATCGTAGATGTCGTTGTTTCTTTCAATCGGAGTGCCTGCAATCCTGATGGTTGGCTCATTAAAGTAACGCGAACCTGTTGCGGTAAAAAAGCCAAAAACTTTGTCTGAAAAAATTCTGCGCCACTGCCCGCTTACTGTTTGATTTCCATACTTCAAGCGGATATTTGCATCCTGCTGGAACGGGATGGATACATTATCATTTCCGGAATAAAAGGCGAGCGAGAAACGGTCATTTTCTGACGCATCAAAATTCAGTTTTCCGTTGATATCGTAGAAGTAGAATAGGTCGGGTGCACCATCAATGGTTTGGCGGAGGACCGCGAGAACAGGCTCAATGGTTGACCGGCGAACGGCCAGCATGTACGATCCGCGGCTATACGGTCCCTCGATAGAAGCACGGGATGCAAGCAAACCCAGGCTTACGGTTCCCTGTCTTTCCACCCTGTTACCATCCTTGTTGTAAACAGTAAGAACCGATCCGATGCGTCCGCCATATTGAGCGGGATAACCACCTTTATAGAGGCGTACATCCTTTACGGCATCGGGGTTAAATGTGGAGAAAAACCCGAAAAAGTGGGTGGGATTGTAAACCGTAGTCTCATCCAAAAGAATCAGAGTCTGATCAGGACTTCCGCCGCGAACATACAATCCGCTGGAAAAATCGGAAGCCGCTTTTACACCCGGCAGAAGCTGCACCGAGCGAAACACATCCGGTTCAATAACAGAGGGGAGATCTTTGATCAGCTGCATCGAAACTTGTGCAGTACCGATGTTTCGCTGCTCCTCACGATCCGCTTCAGCCTCAACAACGAGGGCTTCCATCTCAACACTTTCGGGAATCAATTCAATGTTTAGGCGCAGATTTTCGCCCGGTTCAAGCACTATCTCACGTTCATATCGGCGGTAACCGATATAGGAGGCAGCAATTGTGTAGGTACCCGGTTCAATATTGGTAATGGTATAATAACCCGATGTATTGGATGAGGTGCCACGATTAATTTCGAGCAGAGCAACGTTGGCCATCAGAAGGGTTTCGCCCGTACTGCTATCGGTGATGTATCCGTTTACTGAGGCCGTTTGACGTGCATTGGCAGGATTTGTCAGTAAAAATATGAGCGGGATGAATAGCAGGTAGTATAACTTCAATGGATAATCGTCTCTTTGAATTTATGTTGTTAACAGATTGAGTTACACGTAAATAACATGTAAATGTTGTATTAGATGGGAACTTATCTTTAAACAGGCATCGTTCCTCTGTGGGTACGTTTTGGATGAAATAATCGTTATCTTCATGTGTTGGTAATTAAATATCGACAATTGTTCACTGACATACTGAAGATACAACAATTTTGGGGGTGTACCGGATTCGACGGGTTGCGTACATTCACAGGTTGCATGCCGAGTTCGTCCGATGAATCTCGTAAAAAATCATCATGGACTAAATGTAATTGACAACAATTACTCATACCGACTCGCAGCTTAAACTGACGAGTCCGTTCCCATGGGCGCTTGCCTGTTAGTCCCATCCGGAGCGTCGACTAAAACAGGATTTTCCGAAGTGCGTGTCTGCCGCGCGGCTGGAGAACATAATGCAGAATAGGGTGGTGTTGCTTTGCTGTTGAGCATTGCATTACCCGAAACCTTAATCA
>JAFIES010000023.1 GCA_020832415.1 Balneolaceae bacterium
CCGGTAATTACGACTCTTCTTTCAGCCATACAATCAGAATCTAAATACTACGATTTCTCCTGAATGTATTTTACAGCATCACCTACAGTGGCAATGTTTTCTGCATCTTCATCGGGAATGCTCAGGTCGAACTCTTTTTCAAACTCCATGATCAGTTCCACAGTATCAAGAGAATCTGCTCCAAGATCATTTGTGAAATTAGCATCAGCAACTACTTCTGATTCATCTACACCGAGTTTGTCAACTATGATTGATTTAATTTTCGATTCTACGTCTTGTGACATGTTTTGACCTATTGTTTAATTATTGGTTTTAATAAAAGTTAATTTCGTAATTCTGACACGTGAAAATACAACATAATGCCATAAAATAACACGCTCTCGGCTATCTATCCAAATGGGTTAAGCTACATTGCCATTCCGCCATCAACACGGATAACTTCGCCGGTTATATAAGAACTTAAATCTGATGCCAAAAAAGCAACCACATTTGATATTTCTTCAGGTTCACCAGCACGGCCAAGTGGTGTTTCCTGCTTAATTGCTTCCAGTACTTTTTCATTGAGATTTCCTGTCATCTCAGTTAGAATATAGCCGGGCGCAACAACATTTGCCCTTATATTTCTGCTTGCCAATTCTTTGGCAAATGATTTTGTAAATCCGATAATACCGGCTTTAGAAGCTGCATAATTGCTCTGCCCTGCATTTCCTGAAATTCCCACAACAGAACTGATATTGATAACGGAACCGCCACGGGCTCTCATCATCGGTTTGGTGGCCGCTTTACTGTAATTGAAAATACTTTTCAGATTTGTAGTAATTACATCATCCCAGGCTTGCTCATCCATTCTGAGGATAAGGTTATCTTTTGTGATGCCTGCATTATTTACAAGCACATCCAGTGAACCCCATTTTTCAACAATTTCACCGATTACTTCTTCTGCACGGTCAAATTTTACAGCATCTGCCTGAAACGATATGCCCTTTACACCAAGAGCTTCTATTTCGTTTACCACTTCTTTAGCAGCATCCACAGAGCGTGCGTAGGTAATGGCAACATTTGCACCTAATTTTGCCAATGTTAAAGCAATTGATTTACCAATTCCTCTGCTTCCACCGGTAACGAGACAATTTTTTCCTTTTAAATCCATATACCTTTATTCGTAACCTTCAATATTTACATTTTTAACCGTTCTCTTTACAAGGCCTTGCAAAACATTTCCAGGCCCCACCTCAATAAAATCAACAGCACCATCTGTGGCCATATTTTCAATGGTTTGCGTCCATTTTACCGGACTTACCAGCTGTTGAAGTAAATTCTCTTTGATCACTTTGGGATCAAGTGTAGCTGTTGCGGTATAGTTGCTGTAAACCGGGCATTCCGGGGTGTTAAATTCAATTTCGTCCAATTTCTCTTTGAGTGCTTCATATGCGGGTTCCATCAATGGAGAATGAAAAGCACCACTAACAGGAAGAATTTTCGCAAGTCTGCAGCCACTCTCTTTAGCCAGATCAACAGCTTTTTTCACTGAGTCCACATCACCTGAAATAACAACCTGACCCGGAGAATTGTAGTTTGCAGGTACAACCGGCTTTTGAATAGCTTCAGTAGCATCTTTGCAAATTTTCTCAACATCTTCATTTTCCATACCTATGATTGCAGCCATCGTTCCAGGATAAAGAGTTCCTGCGTCCTGCATCAAAGCACCTCGGAGTACAACCAATTTAAAAGCAGTTTCAAAATCCAATACACCGGAAGCAGAAAGTGCAGAAAATTCACCCAAACTGTGGCCGGCTACCATATCCGGTTTTTGGCCAAGTGTTTCAAAAAGAGCAACCGAGTGAACAAAAATTGCAGGCTGGGTAAATTTTGTTTGAGTCAGATCTTCAGACGGGCCCTCAAACATAATTTCGCTCAGTGAAATACCCATAATCTCATCTGCTTTTTTAATGGTATCTCTGAAATTTTCGTTGGAATCGAAGTGATTCTTTCCCATCCCAACTTTTTGTGATCCCTGCCCGGGAAATACAAATGCTCTCATTTATTTACTCCATTTCAGGTAAATAGCTCCCCATGTTAGTCCACCACCAAAAGCTGATAATACAATATTATCACCTTTACTTAACTGATCTTTCCAGTCATACAGGCATAATGGAATTGTAGCGGCAGTTGTATTGCCATATTTTCCAATATTAATCATAACCTTCTCTTTATCAATACCCATTCGCCTGGCAGTGGCATCAATAATTCGAAGATTTGCCTGATGAGGAACCAGCCAGGCCACATCGTCACCGGTCAGATTATTTCTCTTCATTATT
This sequence comes from Balneolaceae bacterium, assembly GCA_020832415.1. Taxonomy (GTDB): domain Bacteria; phylum Bacteroidota; class Rhodothermia; order Balneolales; family Balneolaceae; genus Rhodohalobacter. The sequence goes on from JAFIES010000023.1 coordinate 2,319, forward strand.
TCCAAAGAAACATCGGCCATCCCTTCGGTTGCTTTCTTAAATACCGAACGTCCATCTTGTCTTAAATAATGCTCATTGTTCTTTACAGTCTCTTCAGTAGCAGGCCGCAAACTACCTCCTGCCGGTTGGTAGAGCATGCACTGTTCATCTCCATCAGTATGATGAACAAAATCGATGATTCCGCCCCCTTCACCCGCTTCAAGTACCACAGCGCCGGCAGCATCTCCAAATAAAATACATGTGGTGCGATCAGTAAAATCTACAATAGCACTCATTTTATCGGCACCAATAACCAATACTTTTTTTGCACGGCCCGATTCAATCATCATGCCCCCATTGGAAAGTGCATATAAAAAGCCTGAGCATGCAGCGGAAAGATCGAAGCCATAAGCATTTACAGCACCAATTCTTTTTTGAACCAGTGCAGCTGTTGCCGGAAACATGTAGTCCGGTGTCACAGTAGCTAAAATAATAGCATCGATTTCATCGGCAGAAACACCTGCATCATCTAAAGCTTCTAATGCGGCTCTTTCTGCCATATAAGATGTGGCTTTGTCCGGATCTTTTAAAATTCTTCGTTCAGAAATACCGGTACGGCTTCGAATCCACTCATCATTGGTATCCACGTAGGATTCGAGCTCTTTATTACTCATAACATATTCCGGCAGATAGTGGCCCACACCGGTAATTATTGCTCTTTTCGAGGTCATAAATGTTAGTTAGTTATTAAGAGAAGAGACAATTTTTTTATTTATCTCAGACTCAACACAGTGCACTGCGTTGAGTATCATATTCTTTATTGCCGTAACCGAGCTTCCGCCATGCCCAACAAGACTCACTCCATTTACTCCTAAAAATGGCAGGCCACCTACATACTCGTAATTGAAGGTGTCCATTGTTTTAGCAATGATATTGAAAACAAGCTTTTGTTCATCTTCGCCAAGCTTCTCTTCATCCATTTTCTTTTTGAGTAGATACTTGAGTACATCAGGTATGGATTCACCAAATTTCAGAATTACATTCCCTGTAAAACCATCAGTGATGTAAATATCGCTTTTACCATATAAAATATCTTTCCCTTCGATATTTCCTGCAAAATTTGGTAATTCTGATAATTTTTTGTGTACTTCCTTATGCAGATCCATCCCTTTTTCCGGCTCTTCCCCAATGTTAACGAGTCCAATTGTAGGATTTGGGATTTCCATAATTTCCCGTGCAAAAATTTCGCACATTTTGGCAAACTGGAAGTACATTTCAGGTTTCAGCTCGAGATTTGCACCTGCATCAGCAAGAAGACTAACACCTTTAATGGTTGGGTACGTTACAGCAATAGTTGGTCGCAATACCCCATCAAGTTTACCAAGTATAAAAGTGGATGCAGCAAGCAGTGCGCCTGTGTTTCCGGCACTCACAAAGGCATCACATTTGCCTTGTTTGTGCGCAGAGATACCAATTGTAATTGATGATTGCTGTTTTGTTTTTACAGCAGAAGCTGGTGATTCATCCATCCCGATAATCTCGGGAGCGTGATGAATATGAATTCTGCGTGCATCGTAATCCTTGTCGGCGAGCTCTTTTTTAATCAGCTCTTCTGGCCCCAAAAGAAGAATTTGTAAATTTTCGTTCTCTTTTGTGGCTTCAATAGCCCCCTGAACAGGACGTTCAGGAAAGTGGTCTCCGCCTACAGCATCAACAGCAATTAACATTGATTAAGTAATTTAGGATTTAGAAATATCTAGAACCTGTCGCCCTCTATAGAATCCACACTCCATGCAAACATGGTGATATCGGTGCAGTGCACCACAGTTTTTACATTCTGCCAGAGGAATTTCTGATAGTGCATGATGCGATCTTCTCTTATTCCTTCGAGCTTTCGATGTTTTTCGTTTAGGATGTGCCATTTAATTGCAATTTAATAAGTTACTTCAGTTTTTTTAAAGCTGCCCATCTTGGGTCAATGTTATTTTCATTATCGGCCTGATCCCCAAATTTTTGTAATTCAAATTCAATCGGATTACCCTCAGAATCTAAGAAATCCGGATGAATTTTTTTTATGGGAATATCAAGCATCATTGTGTCGCGAACTTCTTTGCTGATATCCATTGATAAATCAACTGATGATATCTGTTTAACAGAACCCCTGGCTGTTTCCGACTCCTCCACAGGATTGGGGTCAAAGTAAATATAATATGCTCCGGATAAATCCTTATTAAAGGATTGTAAAGACCGATCACAAATTAGTTCTGCTTTCGCAGCAATATTGAATTTAACTTCAACGAAATGGTCTGTTTTGTAAAACTCCATTTCCACAGAGCCACCGTTAAAAGTTGCAGTATCATCGAGCTCAACCTCTTTGGGCTCCAATTGTACTGTTTGTGTACTTCTGCCACCCGGCAGATCTTTTACGTTAAATATCAATTTAGCTGTTTCCACAATAGCTTTGAAAAATAGAAATATCTCGATTTTAATGCAATTTAATTAAATAGCCCGAACAACCTCTGCTCAACCATTGTAATCACTTTGCCCAGATCTTCTTCATTATTTACAAAATCGAGGTTATCGGTGTCAATTATCAGCTTTTCCTGATCATATCGGTCAATCCAATCTTCATACAGGCGATTTAATTTTTCAAGATATTCAATACGAATTGTGTTTTCGTACTCTCTGCCCCGTTGCTGTATCTGCCGGACGAGCGTGGGAACTTCAGCCCGCAGGTAAATAAGCAGATCCGGCGGCTTCAAATAGGAGACCATTTCCGTGAACAACGCACAATAATTATTGTAATCTCTGTCGCTCATGAGCCCCATTTCGTGCAGGTTTTTTGCAAAGATCTCAACATCCTCATAGATGGTCCGGTCCTGGATAAGGCTTTTCTCGGTATTCATAAGAGTTTTTTGATGCTTAAACCTGCTTGAGAGAAAATAGATCTGAAGGTTAAAGCTCCATCGCCTCATATCATCATAAAAATCTGACAGGTATGGATTATCATCAACAGATTCATAATACGTATCCCAGCCAAAATTTTTACCAAGTAGTGTAGTAAGGCTGGATTTACCTGCTCCGATATTTCCCGCTATTGCGATGTATTTTTTATTCGTTTCAGACATTTAAGCTTTCCCCAATAGTGTGTACATGGCTCGTTTATAATCTTCTACTCCCGGCTGGTTAAAAGGATTGACTCCCAGCATATAAACATAAACAGCTGTAAAGAGTTCATAGAAATAGATTAACCGCCCCAGTTGTTGAGTATTAAGCATTTCCAGGCGAATTTTTATTACAGGAACACCACCCTCTGTATGAGCCTGTACAGTGCCATCCAATGCGCTGCGATTTATTTCATGGAATGGTTTTCCGGAGAGATAATCCAGCCCATCCACATCACCCGAGTTTTCGCTTGTAACTTTCAAATCTGAAAAAGAATTATCTACTACAAGAAGTGTTTCCACAATATTTCTTCGCCCCTCCTGCACTAACTGACCTACACTGTGCAGATCGGTAGAGTAGCCTGCTAACGCCGGAAACAACCCTTTGCCTTCTTTCCCTTCACTCTCTCCGATTAGCTGCTGTATCCATGCAGTGAATCCAAGAAGTTCAGGTTCAAATGAACCAATTACATCAATAGCGTAATCGTTTTCGTGGAAAAGATATCGCGCTGCAGCATATTCAATTACATCTGATCCATCTGTTTCGTTTTCCTCAAATTCTGACACAGCACCATAAAAAAGTGTTTGAATATCAATCCCCGCCACAGATACAGGAAGTAATCCAACAGGTGTAAGCACTGAAAACCGCCCCCCAACATCATCGGGAATTACATATTTTTTGTACCCCTCTTCTTCAATAATTTTATTAAGAACCCCACCTTCCGGACCTGTGGTGGCGATGATTCTGCTCTTTGCATCATCATACTTCTTATGCATCCAGCTTCGTAAAGTTCTGAATGCCAATGCCGTTTCGAGAGTGCTGCCCGATTTTGAAATCACATTAAGATAGACCTGCTTGTCAGAACCATCCTCATTCGTGCTATCGAGGTACTTTAGCAACTCGGACAGGTAACGGCCACTCATATGATGGCCTGCATAGATAATCTCAGGCCCTTTCCTGCCAAACTGTGGTGTTAGAGCCTTGATTAATGCCATCGCACCCGTATACGATCCACCAATACCGGCAACTATAAAAACATCTGCTTGCTGCCTGATTTTTGATGCCAAGGCTGAAATCTCCTCCAGCTCTGCATCATTCGGTTCATCTAAAATACGGCGCCAGCCCAGCCATTCGCTTCCTGCACCACTTTTCTCTTTCACCATTTTGAAAGCTTCTTCTGCTTTCTTTCTTGCTCCACTTAATTCTGTTTCGTCAAGAAACTTCTTTGCACTGCTTATGTCTGTTTTTATCATTTTTTATCGTAATACTTTTGACAGTTCAACAAGATCGAAATCTATCTTTTTAATTTTTTCAAATGTTTCCTCAAGCGGAGTGATTTCCACTTCATTATTAATCACCCCAACCATAACACCACTCAACCCATCTTTTAATGCTTTTACAGCTTCATAGCCCAACCTGCTTGCAAGAACACGATCATGGGCAGTGGGAGATCCCCCACGCTGAATGTGCCCCAAAATAGCAACCCGCATATCATATTGCTTAAATTCCGGTTCAAGTTGTTCTCCTAATTTCACTGCTCCTCCTGTCTGCTCACCTTCAGCTACAATAACAAGAGTGCTGCGGCTGTGTACTTTCAAAATCTCTTTTAATGACGATTTTATCTCATCAATATCACGATTATACTCGGGCAGTATGACTAGTTCTGCTCCACTTGCAAGCCCCGTTTCAAGAGCTACAAAACCTGCATGGCGTCCCATCACTTCAATCAAAAAAAGGCGTTCATGAGCATCCGCCGTATCGCGGATTTTATCGATCGCTTCCATTGCAGTATTGAGGGCTGTATCGTACCCGATGGTTTCATCGCTGCCGATCAGATCATTATCTATGGTTCCGGGAATTCCAACAACTTTAATACCGTGCTCTTTGGCAAGCACAGTTGCACCTCGAAATGTTCCGTCTCCTCCAATTACAACAAGTGCTTCAATTTTTTTGTCTTTCAGCTGATCTGCCGCTTTTTGCCGCCCCTCTTTGGTCATAAATTCATCCGACCGGGCTGATTTCAAAATTGTACCACCCCGCTGTATAATTCCCGATGCATCGGAAGAAGTAAATGGAACAAAATCACCCTTAATTAATCCCCTGTAGCCAAATCGTACTCCAAATATCTGGAATCCAAAATGTTCAGCCGATCGTATCACCGCTCTGATGGCGGCATTCATTCCCGGTGAATCGCCTCCGCTGGTAAGAACTGCTACTCTTTTCAAGGTTGATGGATTTGGTTGATTCGGTTAGTTGAATTACAAACTAATCAGCAGGTTTACTTTGCGCAAATTATTAATGAGTAATATTCGTATTTTATCCAACTCTTTACCAAAAAGTTTAAATGTATTGCGCAAGAGGTTGTATTGAATAGCTCTGACACATTAACTAAAAAAAATTCACTTTCAGAAGTTACGTCTCCGGTAAAAGAAGATCTCGCTGTTTTCAGAAAATTCTTTAAAAATGAAATCAGCAGTGATGTTTTTCTTCTCGATCAGATTATACAGTACCTGCTGCGCCAAAAAGGTAAAGAGATCCGGCCCACCTTTGTATTTATGACTGCCCGGATGTTTGGCAAAGTTGATAAACGCAGTTTTATCGCTGCAACCATGGTGGAATTGCTGCACACAGCCACGCTGATTCATGATGATGTGGTAGATGAGGCCGACAAACGCCGCGGGTTTCTCAGCATCAATAAGATATGGAGAAACAAAGCCGGTGTTCTGCTTGGTGACTTTCTTCTCTCCAAAGGTTTGCTGATTGCCCTCGATCATAAAGAGTACAATTTACTGCATGTTTTATCTGATGCGGTGAAAAAGATGAGTGAAGGTGAGCTTCGGCAGCTCAAAACTTCCAATCTCTTTAATATGACGGAAGAGCGATACTTTCAGATTATTTCAGAGAAAACAGCAAGTCTCATTGCTGCCTGCTGCCAGTGTGGTGCAATTGCGGCCACCGACGATGAATCCGTTGCAGAAGCAATGCACGAAATCGGGCTCGATATTGGTATAGCATTCCAGATTAAAGACGATCTCTTTGATTATGGACGTGATGATATCGGTAAGCCAACCCGTAATGATATCAAAGAGAGAAAAGTTACACTGCCTTTAATTTATGCACTTGAAAATGCAACAAAGCCCAAACAGCTTCAGATTCGCCGCTTGATGCGAAAACGAAACAAATCTACCAGGGATATCAATAAAATCGTGGAATTTGTGCACGAATATAAAGGGCTTGAAGCTGCAGAACGTAAAATGGCTGACTATACTGAGAATGCACTCACCACACTGCGCACACTGCCAATCAAATCAGGCTTTGAGGATTTTGAAGATCTGGTTCGATTCATCATCACCCGAAAAAAATAGGGCGCAATGCAGCACATTTTCTTAGCGGATGTTCATCTCGGGGCATTTCACGAAAGGAAAAATCAACAGCTTGAATCTGCACTTATAAAGCTGATTGATTACTGCGAGGCAAATGAAATTCAAATGCATCTGCTGGGAGATCTTTTCGATTACTGGATGGAGTACAAAGATTATACATCTCCACTTGGAAATACGGTTCTGAAACGATTCAGATCATATAATGAAACCCATCCATCACTTTTTGTAACCGGTAACCACGACTTTTGGACACGCGGGCATTTCAGCAAAATGGGTTTTCGAACCGAACCTGAATATGCAACACTTCAGCTCGAAAATAAATCAACACTGCTCTTTCATGGCGATGGTTTATCAGACCCATCTTTCAGCTTGCCACGCCCTTTTTTGAACAATTTTATTCGTAAACCGTGGTTTGTTGATCTGTTTCAATATATTCTAGGTGGCGAAGCCGGAAATCATTTTATGAAAGTATTTTCTGATTTCACCCGTGATGATGAGCTGAACCCGAAACGTCTTTCTGAATGGGCAGAAGAATATCTTTCTAAAATGGATTATGATGTGATCATTACAGGCCACGATCATGTGCCCAGAGTGGAAACTTTTGATGGTGGCATGTATATAAACACAGGCGCATTTTACCGCTACAATACAGTTGTTCATTATACCAACAACACCTTTCGGCTCGTTGTATGGAACAGTGAGAAAAACGATTTTTTACCCTTTGCAGATAAACCCAACATCGAATTTACATGAGTGACAACAATTCCAAGAATAATGTTGATATGGATCGCTACTTCAACGATGCAGAGTATCGTAAAAAGGTAGTATCAGAGCGTAAATCTACTCAAGAGAAACCCATATACAAGAGAAAAGTTTTTTGGGGCTCACTGCTTGCATCAGTTGCTATTACATTTGCACTTGTTGGAGCGTATGTATTCTATCTCTACCAGGGATTACCATCTATCCAGGAACTTGAAAACCCCCGAACGGCCATTGCTTCTGAGGTTCGCAGCCGAGACGGAGTGGTATTGGATCGATATTTTATTGAAAACCGAACATACGTTTCTATTGATAATATCTCTCCTAACGCTATTAATGCACTTATTGCCACAGAAGATCATCGTTTTTTCAACCATTGGGGTGTTGACTCACAGAGCCTGATGCGGCTGCCCTACTATTGGGTTCGTCAGCGTTTTCAGGGTGGTTCAACCATCAGCCAGCAGCTTGCTCGAAATTTGTACAGAAATATCGGGTTTGATGTGTCTATTACCCGAAAATTACGGGAAATGATTACCGCTGTTCAGATTGAAAACAACTACACCAAACGTGAAATTATTGAGATGTACCTGAACACAGTGGAATTCAGTAACAGTGCTTTTGGTATCGAATCCGCCTCAAGAACTCACTTTGGCAAATCCGCTAACGACCTTACCGTACTCGAATCAGCCACATTAATTGGTCAGTTACGCGCAGTCTATGCGTATAACCCCAGATTTTTTAATGAACGCGCAACACAGCGCCGAAACATCGTACTCTCACTAATGGAGCGGCATGGTTTCATTACAACTGAAGTTTTCAGTAATCTTCGTGAAGAGGAACTTGTTCTTAACTATCAGCCGCCTTCCAGATCCGGTCGGGAAAGCCGCTATTTCGGTGAATATGTACGCCAGCAAGTACGTGATTGGGTAGATGAGAACGGATACGACCTATACTCCGACGGACTTGTAATCTACACAACGATCGATTCGAGACTGCAGCGCCATGCCGAACGTGCCGTGCTTGAACGTCTTGAGGAGTTTCAGCCCATATTCCAGCGAGAATGGACAGCTCCCGGTGGCAGCTATATGAACAGGCTTTGGGAGCAATACCCCCAGTTTTTACGTGATTACATTCGCGAGACTGACCGCTACAAAAATGGATTTTCTAAATACGAAACTAATCAGGAGTCGGTAGTATTTGAAAATCTGATGGCTGACGAAGCTTTTGTGGATTCATTAAAACGTGCCAGAACCAAGCTTCAGGCAAGTTTTACCGCCATCGACCCAAATAACGGACATATACTTGCATGGGTTGGTGGAGCTGATTACGGCACCCAGCAATTTGATCATGTTCACCAATCACGCCGGCAGGCAGGTTCAACATTTAAACCGTTTGTTTATGCCGTTGCTATTGATAATGGCTATATGCCGTATCACAGATTTTCAAAATATCCTGTCAGTTTTATTGAACCGAGCGGACGTATGTGGAACCCGAAAGATCCCTCCATTCCAGCAGGACCTGAAATGGTACCTCTGCGCGAAGCTCTCGCCAGAAGTTTGAATAATGTAACAGTCCGCCTGCTACCTGAAATTGCCGGAGCTCCCGGAACAAACCGTACAGCTGATTTGCAGCCGGCCGCCAGGATGATTCAAAGTATGGCTGTTAATCTTGGTATAAATATCGGTCAAACGCAGGTATACCCCTCTATAGCCCTGGGTACTGCAGAAGTAACCCTGCTTGAGCTTGTGAGCGCCTACACAACATTTGTAAATCAGGGCGTGCATATCGATCCAATTGCGATTACCAGAATTGAGGATAAAGAGGGTAATGTGCTCATCGAATATTTCCCTGAATACAGCCAGGAAGCAATTAGTCCCGAAACTGCATACATGATGATTGATATGATGCGGGGAGTTGTGCGCGGTGGTGATGGATACCACGGAACCGGCGTAAGATTAAGAAATCAGTATAACGTTCAGCAGGATGTTGCCGGTAAAACCGGAACCACCCAGAACAGTGCCGATAACTGGTTTGTGGCCATGATGCCACACATAGTTATGGGCTCCTGGGTAGGCGGTGAAGACAGAAGAATTCGCTTCCCGACCAACAGCCCATCCAGTATTGGTCAGGGTGCCCGAACAGCATTGCCAATTGTTGGTACATTCATAAACAATGTTACTTCCGACCCTGATGCACCCTGGAGTACTGATGGGTTTTCTCCACCTCCCGGTTTTGTAATGCCTGAAGCACCCACTTCAGGGGGCGATCAAGATTCCCGCAGAGGCAGAATTGGCTGGTAATTTTTTTATCGAAACCAAGCCAATTTTGCCATTCCGGTGATCTCACCTCCAGCCTCAGTTTGCCGGTTGGTATGAATATTCTGTTGTGAGATTATCATTTATCGCTGCGATCCGGCAAATTGGAATACTTTAACAAGAGAGATTGCCATTTTTTTAAAAAAACAGTTCTACTTTGCCCCTGATAACTGCTATATTCTCTCCTTCAAACAAATTGACATTCCATACATCTGGCGGTAATTTAAGCGCAATTCAGAACTGATAAGTTTTCATGCTCGAACAATATATTCCAATATTCGTTTTACTTGGCATCGCATTAGTACTCGGTATCCTGCTGATGTCTCTTTCAAGGATACTTGGGCCATACAGACCCAACAAAACCAAACTTCAGCCCTATGAAAGTGGCATGGATCCTGTTGGGGAAGCCAAAGACCGCTACTCTATTGCCTTTTACCTGGTTGCCATGGAATTCATTGTTTTTGACCTCGAAGTGGTGTTTATATATCCGTGGGCCGTTCGCTTTATGGAGCACGGTACAGGAACGTTTGTAGCTATGGTAGTATTTATAGTAATACTCTTTATCGGTTTAATTTACACTCTGAAAAAAGGCACCCTCGACTGGGATCTGAAGAAATTAAAATATGAGGCTATAACGAAGTAATTATGGGTATAGAAAGTGCATTAGGAAAAGGTTATCTCACTACAAGAATGGATACACTGGTAAACTGGGCGCGCTCAAATGCTGCATGGCCTATGCCAATGGGTTTGGCTTGTTGTGCAATTGAAATGATGGCCTTTGCAGGCCCTCGGTATGACGTATCCCGTTTTGGTTCTGAGGTGATGAGATTCTCACCACGCCAGGCCGATGTAATGATCGTGGCAGGATGGTGTACATACAAAATGTCGCACGCTATACGCAGAATCTGGGATCAGATGCCCGACCCTAAATGGTGCATAGCCATGGGAGCCTGTGCATCTACAGGTGGCATGCACCGTTGCTACGGTGTTGTTCAGGGTGCCGATAATTTCCTTCCGGTTGATGCCTACATCTCCGGCTGTCCTCCGAGACCTGATGCCGTTATTCATGCACTCATGAAAATTCAGGATAAAATTAAAGCCGAGCACTCTGTACTGCTTGATACATAATTATGAGCCTACAACTTTCAGAACCACTACAAAAAACTGTTGATGCACTTACAGAAAATTTCTCTGATAAGGTAATCGAAGTGTATCAATCATCCGGCGATACGTTTATTCGTGTTGAAGCAGATGCGATCATTCAAATATCCACTTTTCTCAGAGACGAACTGCACTATGTTTATCTGAGTGATATCTTCGGAATTGACCGATACACATCCGAAGAAAGGTTTGAAGTAGTGTATAATTTGCTCTCTTTGAAAACGAAAGCAAGAGTTTTTATCAAAGTTCGGTGTGAAGAGGAAAACCCCGAATTAGAATCCGTTAATTCCGTTTGGCCGGCTGCCGGCTGGAACGAGCGTGAGGTATATGACATGTTCGGCGTCTTTTTTAGAAACCACCCAGACCTCAGGCGAATTTTTCTGCCGGAAGATTTTCAGTATTTCCCACTCAGAAAAGAATTTCCACTGCTCGGTATTCCCGGTTCTATTGAGTTACCAAGCACAACTCCGGATAACGACTAGTACAAAGAGCTTATGAAACTTACAGACATTCAGAGTAAGGTTAACTCAACATTCTTTAAAGAGCATCAAAAAAAGCTCTATCAGAGTCTTGAGGACAAGCACACATCCATCGAAGAGATGGATGATGGCGATCCGCTGACAACCAAAATGATTCTCAACATGGGTCCCCAGCACCCCGCCACACATGGTGTATTGAGACTGGTATTGCAGCTTGATGGAGAAACCATCGAAAAAACAAAACTCGACATTGGCTACCTCCACAGAGGTGTTGAAAAAATTGCAGAGAATAAAACATACCAGGAGTTCATGCCCTATACAGATCGCATGGATTACCTCTCCCCTTACAGTAATAATGTTGCCCTGTGTACTGCTGTTGAAAAAATTGCATCGGTAGAAGTTCCTGAACGCGCACATTATATCCGTATGATTGGTTGTGAGCTTGCACGTATCTCATCTCACCTTTTATGGCTGGGAACGATGGTTATGGATGCGGGTGCCATTTCGTTCTTTATCTGGACATTCAAAGAGCGCGAGAAAATTTATGATATTATGGATCGCATCGGCGGTCACAGGTTTACAATCTCTCACAGCAGAATTGGAGGCGTGGCTAATGACCTTACCGATGAGGCAATGTCTCACATAAAAGAGTTTGTAAACACATTCCCAAATGAACTTCGCGATTATCACAAACTGCTCGACAGAAACCGAATTTTCTTCGACAGAAATGAAGCTGTTGGCGTTTTGAAAACCGAAGATGCCCTCAAAATTGGCGCCACAGGCCCGGTTCTGCGTGCATGCGGGTATGCCCTTGATATGAGAAAACTGGCACCTTACGCCCGCTACAACGAAGTAGATTTTGATATTCCAACACGCCTGGAAGGTGATAATCTCGCTCGCTACTATGTTCGAATGGAAGAGATGAGCGAGAGTATAAGAATTATTCAACAGTGCCTCGATAAACTTCCAAAAGGTCCTGTTCGTGCCGACAATGCCAAGCAGGCATATCCTTCCAAAGATGAAGTATATTACTCCATGGAAGGTATGATACACGACTTTATGATGACTGATACCGGCATTTGCCCGCCTGACGGTGCAGAGAGTTATCATGCTGTGGAGTCGCCCAAAGGTGAACTTGGTTATTACATTCAAAGTGATGGCACCGGCCATCCGTGGCGTTTAAAAATTAATGCTCCATCATTTACAAATCTTCAGGTACTTGAAAATATGCTTGATGGTGAAATGGTGGCTGATACAGTTGTAATTATCGGTGGATTAGACCCCGTATTAGGAGAAGCTGACAAATAGAGATATGGCATACGAATTTACAAAAGAAGACCTGCAGGAAATTGAAAAAATCAAGGCTAAGTACCCTGAAGTAATGCCGGCTACCCTGCCGGCTCTGTGGGTTGCTCAGCGAAGGTTTGGCCATGTGGAACCTGAAGTTCAACGATTGGTGGCACAAACTCTTGGCCTGCCCGAAGCTCATGTGCATGGAGTAGCAAATTTCTATACTCAGTATTACAAAGAGAAAAAAGGCAAATATGTACTCGATGTATGTACCTGCCTGAGCTGCCAGCTTTGCGGAGGTTACGATATACTTCACCACCTTGAAGATAAGCTTGGAATAAAAGCAGGTGAAACAACCAAAGATGGCACCTTTACGCTAAACCAGGTAGAGTGTCTGGGCGCTTGCGGATACGCTCCCATGCTTCAGGTAACGAACGACAAATATGTAAATCACCTCACCAAAGAGAAAGCAGATGAGCTTGTTGAAAAGCTCAAAAATGGTGAAGAGCTGGAGTACGAACAAATTAAAATGCCACAGCATAAGAATATCTAAGCTATCATGAGTACTGTAGACTGGAAAAATTATACACCTGTACTTCTGCCAGACATCAAAGATCTGCATAAAATTGATGTCTACACCAAAAATGGTGGTTATAAGGCATTAAAGTCTGTACTTACAGACAAAAAGAAATGGGAAGGGCCAAAAGCTGTAATTGATGAGGTAAAAAGTGCAAACATCCGCGGACGTGGCGGTGCCGGATTTAACGCAGGCTTAAAGTGGTCGTTCATGCCTCCGGCCGATGGCGGCCCAAGATATCTTGCCTGTAATGGTGATGAATCGGAACCGGGTACTTTTAAAGACCGGAAAATATTTGAGTACAATCCACATGTTTTCATTGAAGGTGCACTGATTGCTGCCTATGCGATGGAAATCACTACGATCTATGTGTATATACGAGGCGAGTATAAAACCTATATCGACATGATGGAAAAGGCCGTTTCTGATGCATACGATAAAGGATTTATCGGGAAAAATATTTTGGGATCTGATTATAGCGTAGATTTCTACGTCCATTCCGGAGCAGGAGCCTACATCTGCGGAGAAGAAACATCCATGCTTGAATCTCTGGAAGGGAAACGTGGCTATCCGCGGGTAAAACCGCCATTTCCTGCACAAAAAGGTTTATGGGGAAGGCCAACCACTATCAACAATATTGAAACTCTTTCTCATGTTACCGGCGTAATTAATAAAGGTGCTGAATGGTTCAGCAGTATTGGAGCTAAAAATCATCCCGGCCCCGTGCTCTATGGAATTTCCGGGCATGTAAATAATCCGGGCGTTTATGAATTGCCTTCAGGTGTGCCTGTTTTAGATCTCATTGAAATAGCAGGTGGTATGAGAAACGGTAAAAAACTTAAGGCAGTAATCCCGGGTGGATCATCTACTCCAATTCTTCGCGCCGATCAACTTGACGGAATCACCATGGATAGCGATTCACTCCGAACAGTTGGTTCTATGCTTGGTACCGCCGGTATAGTAGTAATGGATGAGGATACCGACATCGTGGATGTACTCTGGAGAATTGCCCATTTCTATCATCATGAATCTTGTGGACAGTGTACACCCTGCCGCGAAGGAACAGGATGGCTTGAGAAGATTTTACTGAAAATAAAAAATGGTGATGGTGAAGTAAGAGACTTGGATTTATTGCTCGATCTCACCACACAGATGGAAGGGCGAACCATTTGCGCACTGGCTGATGCTGCGGCCTGGCCGGTTCGATTCACAATCAATCGCTTCAGAGACGAATTTGAAGCCCGCTGTAAAAAGAAAGCACATGCAGTTGCCTAATATTGCCAATCAGCTGAATGGCAATGAATCAATCAATTTTATTAATTCAACAATTGTATAACAGATGCCTGAAATTTTCATAGACGGTCACCGATACGAATTTGAAGGTGATCACAAAGTATTACAGTTTATACAGGATCTTGGAAAAGAAGTACCCTTTTTCTGTTATCACCCGTCGATGACAGCACCGGCCAATTGCAGGCAGTGCATGGTAAAAGCCGGCCAGTATATGAAAGATCGTGAAACCGGTGATTATGAAGTTGATGAGAATGGTGATCGCGTAATTCGGTGGTTTCCAAAACTGCAGACATCGTGCAACCTGATGGCAGCGGATGGTATGGTTATCCTCACTCAGGAAACCGATGAACTTGTTAAAAGAGCTCAAAAAGATAATCTTGAACTTATTCTGATAAATCACCCACTGGATTGTCCGATTTGTGATCAGGCCGGTGAATGCCCGCTTCAGATTCAAACATATAAGTACGGGCCTGAAGGCAGCCGTTTTGAAGTTAAAAAGGTACACAAACCAAAGCGCATTCAGTTGGGTCCGCGCGTTGTACTTGACGCTGAACGTTGTATTAACTGTACACGATGTACGCGTTTTACTCAGGAAATTAGCAAAACTCATCAGCTCACCATTACCTCAAGAGGTGATAAAAATTACCCGACCACTGCACCAGGAAGAGAGTTCGATGATCCCTATTCTCTAAATACCGTTGACATCTGTCCTGTTGGTGCACTGACATCAGCTGATTTTCGTTTTAAAGCGAGAGTTTGGGAAATGAATCAAACTCCAAGCATCGACATTACAAACGGAAAAGGAACGAATATCGATCTCTGGACACGAGATAATCTCATCCTCAGGGTTACACCTCGCTACAATGCGGATGTAAATGACCACTGGATGCCAGATGCGGGACGTGAAGCTTACAAAATATTTAACGAGAACAGAATATCACGTCCTCAGCAAAAACTGGATGGTGAGCAGGTACTTTCAAGCTGGAACAATGCGATCGCAACATTTACCGAACAAATTGAAGAAACCGACAATTCAAAAATAGTTGTGATTGCAAGTCCGCATGCATCTGTCGAAGAGAATTATGCTCTCAGTAAATACACAAATCTTTTAGGATTAAATCAGCCGGTTTTTACTCCACACATTGAGGAAGGCACGAGAGATGATTTTCTGCTAAGTGATGATGTAGCTCCAAATGCGAATGGCTGCCGTCTTCTCGGTTTCACAGAGCTTGATAAGGCATCCATCAAAAAAGAGATTAAAAAGGCTGAGCTTGTAGTTATCCTCAACGATAACCTCATAGACCGTGAAGTAATAGCTGCTGATGATCTCAAAGAGAAATTTGTGGTAGTTTTTGCAACGAACAATTCAGATACATCAAAAACCGCAGATTTGGTTATTCCAATCACAACGGCAGCAGAACATGCCGCGAGTTACGTGAATGTTGATGGGCGAATTCAGCGAACCTATCGTGCAAAAGAGACCAAATACACCGATCGCAGATTGGATCTTGAAATGTCAGAAGGCCGGCTTGATCGTTACGGAACCAATTTTGATAACTGGGTAACCGAAGATAATAAGGTAGACTGCCTACCGGTTTGGGCATTCATAAACAGTTTAGCTGAAAGCTCCGGCCTTGAACTGAATTTTAGTGATGGCAGAGAGATCATGGATGAAATAGCTTCCACTGTAGATAGTTTTTCAGGTGTGAGTTACGCAGCTATGGACGAACAATCCGGGATTCAACTATCGATCAAAAAAGAAACTTCAACGAGTAAATAACCAATAAAGGGGATGGCAGAAGTAACCGCTACATCATACATCGTTTTGGGAACAGCACTCTTTATGCTGCTGAATTCTGCAGCGATAACAGTATATGCTGAACGACGAGTAGCCGCATTCATTCAAAACAGAGTGGGACCAAACAGAGTAGGGCCTTTAGGTCTGCTTCAACCAATTGCTGATGTTGTTAAACTTCTCCTCAAGGAAGATGTAACACCTACTCATGGAAACCGTTTTTTACACACACTGGCACCGGTTATTCCGGTTGTAACCGCATTAATGACTGTAGCTGTAATACCGTTTGGCGATGGTATCTATGCAACTGATATTAATGCCGGCGTGCTTTACCTGTTAGCAGTGGCATCATTAAGTGTATACGGTGTTACATTGGCCGGCTGGGCTTCTAACAGTAAATATTCACTTCTTGGCGGATTGAGAGCAGCTGCCCAGATGATTAGTTACGAATTACCGCTTGGTATGGCTGTAGCATCTGTGGTGATTTTTGTAGGCTCCCTTAGCGTTGTTGATATCGCTCTTGCCCAAGAAACATGGTGGTTTGTATTTTTGAACCCGCTTGGTGCGATTATCTTCATTATTGCAGCATTCGCCGAAAGTAACAGAACACCGTTTGACCTTGTTGAAGCTGAACAGGAACTTGTTGGTGGATTCCATACAGAATACAGCTCTATGAAATTCGGGATGTTTTTCCTTGCAGAGTATATGCACGTAGTGATCAACTCTATGCTGATGGTTACATTCTTCTTTGGCAGTTACCATTTACCGTTTGCAGGTTACTGGCTGCCAGAGCTCTCCCCTGTATTAAAAGGGATATTAGATGTGAGTGTTTTTGTTGGTAAAACAGCGTTCTTTGTATTCCTGTTTATCTGGGTTAGATGGACAATTCCAAGATTCAAATTTAATCAGGTAATGAAACTTGGATGGTCTAAATTGCTGCCCCTGAGTATTATCAATTTTATCGTAATTGCGGCTATCCTCTATTTCATAGTGGGATAAAAGCTCAACAAACTTTCTCATATTTTATTCAAGCCCTGATCTTTAACAAGTTTCAGGGCTTTTTTATGTGGCATCCCAAAGTGGTTTCCCAAGAAATGATGAAAGCTGTTGCGCATCGTTTCGAAGTATATTTCCATTTCCGTGATCAACAACATTTATGCGGGTGCCATCTTTTAATACAAGATTTAGTTCATAACTGTAATAGGAACTTTTGTCGCTTCTGACGAACTCTTTTATGAGCTGAAGAGCATAAACATCATTGATTGGAGCGAGGCTTTTTGTAGCAACACGCTCAGTTGTGTGATCCGGTTTCTTCCACCCTTTCCAATAGAATCCTTTCATTTTGTCGAATACAACCGGTTTGCCGTAATGATAGTACATGAAAGACCCTGCCGCAAAGAATATGAACCCAAATCCGGCAACAAAAAACATATCTTTCGTATCCTGAAATTCAGCCGTTGATAGAATCAGAGTAGGTACTGCCAGGCCAACAATCATAAAAATGAACGTAAATATCCTTGCTCCAATCGACATTTTAAATTCTGCACGATTAAAGCCATCGCTATGGTATTTATGTGTTTTAAAATTTGAGCCGCCACGTACAACGGGGTCCCAACTAATTGTGTTGGCAAGAGGGTCATTAAACTTTGCTGTGTTTAATGGTTCGGGAGCTTTAGCGATAGATTTGGCAAACGATTTTAACTTTTCAAGCATAATTTGTTGATGTGAATTTCAATTAGTGGAATTTCTGAATATAGTTTTTTTTCAGAAATCACAAATTATGCTTTATAAGGGAGGAGACTATCCGTCAGAGAGGATATTTGGCCGGATTGGTCTCATGCATCATCTGGTATACTTTTTCGAGTATATCTTCAGCACTTGGCTTGGAGAAATAGTCACCATCTGATGCGTAAGCCGGCCGATGTGCATATGCTGTTATACACTCTGCCTTGCTGTCCAGATAGTGATATCCATCATGCTCATCCAGTACTGTTTGCATCATATACGCTGTAGCCCCACCGGGTACATCCTCATCAACAAATAGTATTCTGTTTGTCTTTTTGAGCGATTCAAGAATTATTCTGTTTGTATCGAAAGGGAGTAGAGTTCTTACATCAATTAACTCTACTGAAATATTAAGCTCGTTAAATTCCGGTACTAAACTATCTATGATGTTGAGCGTAGAGCCGTATGAAACAATAGTAATATCAGTTCCTTCATGCAGAACCTTGGGGATTCCAAGAGGGGTAGTAAATTCACCCAAATTTGAAGGCATCATCTCTTTGAGCCTGTATCCGTTCAGAGGTTCAATTACCAGTGCAGGGTCATCACCCTGCATCAATGTGTTATAGAATCCTGCAGCATCTGTGAGGTTTCTTGGCACGCATACGTGCACTCCGCGAAGTCCATGTACAATCATGCCCATTGGTGAACCGGCATGCCATATTCCTTCAAGCCGATGACCACGGGTCCTCACAATTAATGGATAGGCCTGGCCTCCCTTTGTTCTGTAACGCAGAGTTGCTACATCATCACTTAACCCTTGAAAACAGTACATCAGGTAATCCAAATATTGGATCTCAGCAATAGGTCTGAGCCCCCGGAGAGACATCCCTATCCCCTGCCCGAGAATTGTGGCTTCCCGTATACCTGTATCACTTACCCGTACTTCGCCATATTTCTCCTGCATGCCTTCAAGGCCAAGGTTCACATCACCCAGTTTCCCAACATCTTCACCAAACACGAGCGTATTCGGGTATTTGGTAAAAAGTGCATCAAAATTATTTCTGAGAACTACCCGTCCATCAGCTCTTTTTGCGGATTCATCATAAACCGGTTCAATCTCCTCAATCTGTACCGGTGATTTCGGTGTTTCGCTGTAGAGATGTGAATGATATAATTCGCGATTTATTCCCGCTTGCTTTTCCATCCACTCGGTCAGTGTCTCTTTTGCGGATGATTCTTCGCCTCTGAGCAGCATGGCCGAACGGCGTACAATCGTCATCACATCTCTGCGAATGAGTTTGTTTTTTCGCGCAAGAGATGTGCGTAATTCACGAAGTTTATCAATTTCCGGGTGTGCATTTACACAATCATCAAGTACGCTTACAGCTTCGTTTTTCAACTCAAGAATTGGTTCCTGAAACTTTTTCCACGCTTTTTTTTGCTCGCTCAGTACTTCTTCGCGAGCTTCTTCATCAATGGAATTGAGCTCTTCTTCAGTGGCAATTTCTTCTTTAAGTATCCAGTTTCTAAACTGAACAATACAGCAGTAGTCAGTTTCCCATTCAAGGCGTTCATCGTCTTTGTAGCGTTCATGCGAACCGGATGTAGAATGACCGAGCGGCTGTGTAACCTCTTCAACGTGAACCAATACCGGTACATGCTCTTCTCTTGCTATAACCTCGGCTTCATTATATACTTCAATCAGCCCTTCGTAATCCCATGCATTTGCATTAAATATTTCGAACCCCGGTTCTCTTTTGGTTCGCTTAAAACCACGCAGCGCCTTTGAAATACTCTCTTTAGTGGTCTGATATTTTTTTGAAACAGAAATACCGTAGCCATCATCCCAAACAGATAGCACCATAGGCACCTGAAGTACTCCTGCTGCATTCAGGGTTTCCCAAAATAAGCCTTCTGAGGTACTTGCATCACCGATAGTACCCCAGGCAATCTCATTGCCGTTATTTGAGAATTCATTCCAGTCACTTAGTTCATCACAATTTCGGTAAACTTTGGAAGCCTGAGCGAGCCCAAGCAGCCTTGGCATTTGCCCGGCAGTGGGCGACATATCAGCCGAAGTATTCTTCCGCTTGGTCTGCTCTATCCATGTACCATCCTTGTTGATCAGCCGGGTTGCAAAATGGGAGTTCATCTGCCGGCCTGCAGAGTTCGGGTCTTCATTTTCATCAGGATTAGCGTAAACCTGCGCAAAAAATTCAGCAATGGTCAGCTCACCAATTGCCATCATAAAGGTTTGATCACGATAATAGCCCGACCTGAAGTCTCCATTTTTGAAGAACTTAGCCATTACAATTTGAGGCAATTCTTTGCCATCGCCAAAAATTCCGAATTTGGCTTTGCCAGTGAGTACTTCTTTTCGTCCAAGATGCGACATCTCTCTGCTAACACGGGCAAGCCTGTAATCTTTCAGGATTTCCTCTGTTTGCTTCTTCGAGTATTCTACTTGAATCGCTTCTTTGGATGTCATAAACACGTATCGCTATTTCTTAATCAGTTAATACCGGCAAAACCTCTGATGGGCGCGGTTATAATAACAGGTTCTTCTACTATTTACAAAACAGATATCATCTGCATTGCTTCTTGTTGAGCACGTTATAAACTAAATCAGCTGGTTATGTTTACTGATTTATTCCGTAAATCCGCCTTTGGTCATATTCATCGGATTCAAAGCGTGTTTCAGCTCATCATCAGATAAGTCAGTCATTTCTCGGGCCACGTCCAAAACCGATCTGTTCTCAGCAAATGCGGTTTTTGCAATTTTTGCGGCCTTATCGTAGCCAATTAACGGATTTAATGCTGTTACAAGAATTGGATTTTTTCCTACCATATCCTGAATAACTTCTTCCCTGGCAATTAGTCCGCTAACAGATTTATCGGCGAAATTTCGTGCGGCATTTGCAAGAATTTCAATCGACTGGAGAAGATTGTGAGCAACTACAGGCAGCATCACATTCAGCTCGAAATTTCCGGATTGACCTGCAATTGTAATGACCGAATCATTACCAATTACTTGAGCGCTTACCATGGTAAGGGATTCTTCTATTACCGGATTTACTTTGCCCGGCATGATTGATGAGCCCGGCTGCAGTGCCATCAGCTGAACTTCACCCAGCCCGCCATTTGGACCTGAATTCATCCATCTGAAATCATTGCCGATTTTAAGCAGTGATACAGCAAGAGTTTTTAACTGGCCCGAAAGTTCAACAGGTGCATCTACGGTTGACTGTGCTTCAAAATGGTTCTCTGCTTCTATGAACTTCTCACCGGTAGATGAGGAAACATCTTCGGCAAACAGTTTGCCAAAATCTTTGTGAGTATTAATACCTGTTCCAACTGCAGTGCCACCCTGGGGAAGTTCTCTCATTCTTACCAAAGCCGATTCAATTCGCTCAATAGCCAGCTCTATCTGGCGGGCATAGCCACTAAACTCCTGCTGAATGGTAACAGGCATGGCATCCATTAAGTGCGTACGGCCTGTTTTTACCACATGTTTAAGTTCATCACCTTTTTCTGTGATGGTTTTGTGCAGATGTTTCAATGCAGGTATCAGGTGACTTTGAACGGCAAGCACGGCCGATATTCGGATAGCTGTTGGGATTACATCATTTGAGCTTTGCCCGAAATTTACATGATCGTTCGGGTGAATAGTTACATCTGTTCCCGATTTTAGTTCATTCGCTCTTTTTGAAATAATCTCATTGGCGTTCATATTGGTTGATGTACCTGAGCCGGTCTGAAAAATATCCAGAACAAAATCGTCGTCAAATTTATTGGCCACTATTTCTTCTGATGCTTTCTCAATAGCTTCAGCAACTTTTTCATCCAGCAACCCAAGTTTGGCGTTTACTCTTGCAGCTGCGTGCTTAACCCTGCCCACTGCAGAGATAAAAACCGGGCTAAACCCTATTCCACTTATTTTAAAGTTTTCGAATGCCCTCTGTGTTTGAGCTCCGTAGTATGCATTTATGGGCACTTTAACTTCGCCCATTGAATCTTTTTCTATGCGAAAATCTGCCATGATTATTTGTTCTCCTATAAAAATTTCTTTCCTAATAAGGTAGGATTTTTATCACAGAAATTGAAGGAAAACAAGGTAAATAGACGTTATAATTGTCTGGGTTCTAATCCGCTGTTGCAGTCAATACAGCGAGAAAATAAGTGGTAAGAAATGAATAATTTGTGGGGATTTTTTCTCAGAGAATAAAAATGTCCGATCAAGAAGAGATTAAGGCACCTTTTAAAGTTTTTTGCTGTACATCCGGTAGCGCTTATCAATGGTACCGCCAATTTTTTCTGCAACTCTTACCATTTGGATATTATTTTCAAGTATCCAGCCAACCTCTGATGAGTAGACATCTTTTTTGAGTCCGTTCTCAATAGCCTCTCTGTGCAGGAGCACATCAATTCCCTTACCTTGATATTCCGGTAAAACACCCATCAGAGCAGTTCTGATTTTGTTGATTTTATTCTTGTTCCACAAGATTTTAAAAATACCGAATGGCAGCAATCGCCCGTTCATATTTCTGAAAATCTGATTGTAATCCGGAAGGGCAACTGAAAAACCAACCGGTTTGCCATCAATTTCTGCAATGTGAGCAAAATCATCATCCACTATAGTTTTCAAATCTGCTGCAAGTGCATCAAACTCTTCAGTACTAAGCGGTATAAATCCCCAGTTATTTTTCCAGGAGCTGTTAAAAATTTCACGAATTATTTTTACTTCGTCTCTAATTTTTTTCAGCTTAATTTTACGGATGCTAATTCCCGGAAGCCTCTTTTTAACGATCTCCACTGCTCTTGTTGCACGATCTCTGTCAACCGAGTCTTGTGTAACCAAATAGGTCAATAGATCCATCTCCTTTTGATAACCCGCATTGGTAATTAATTTATCGTAGTACGGTTTATTGTAGGGCATTAGAATGGAGGGATATTTATCGAATCCCTCAACAAGTACACCAATTTCATCCATCATTCCCGGGTTTGCGGGGCCAAGAACCTGTTCCATACCTTGTTCACGCAACCAGTCTTCAGCTACTTTAAATAACAGGTCTGATGTTTCTACTTTATCAACAGATTCAAAGAAGCCAAAAAAACCTGTTTTTGTATTGTGATATCGATTATATCTGTGATCGATAATCGCGGCGATTCTGCCAGCAGGTTTATCATTCAGAGTGGCATTGAAAAATGCAATTTCCGCATTGTTGAAGAATGGATTCTTTTCAGGATTCAGCAGTTTTTTCTGCTCTATCAGAAGAGGTGCAACCCAAAATTGATCGTCTTTGTAATGATTATATGGAAAATGAACGAAACTTTTTTTCTCATCTTTTGTGGTAACAAAAGTTATTTGGTGAGTATTAGGTTTCTTTTTCACGATCTTATTCCGGCTGAATCAGTGATCGGCCATTTTCATCGATGATTCCATGCTTAATCCCAACTTTTCTGAATGCATCCAGAATCTTGTCAAGATGCTCATCGGTATGAGTAGCCATATAACTGGTTCGAACAAGTGCCTGGCCTTGTGGTACAGCCGGCGGAACCACAGCATTAACGTATACACCTTCCTCAAAAAGATCTTTCCAGAAACGGAAGCAGTTCATCATATCACCAACTACTACAGGGATGATAGGTGTTTGGCTCGACCAAACGTTAAAACCAAGGTTGCGAAGTTCAGTTCTCATGTAGTTAGAAATTTGCTCGAGTCTTTCTAATCTCCAAGGTTCTTCCTGAAGAATTTCGAGAGACTTTAAAACTGTGGCTACATTTGCAGGGGGCATGCTTGCACTAAAGATATGAGCAGGTGATTGATGCCTGATAAATTCAATAATGGTTCTGTCGCCAACTAAAAAACCGCCGAGTGAAGCAAACGATTTTGAAAATGTTCCGCTGATCAGATCTACTTCATCCATCAAGCCAAAAACGGAAGCTGAGCCTCTTCCCCCCTCTCCAACAACACCAATTGCGTGGGCATCATCAAGATACAGGCCTGCATCAAATTCCTTGGCAAGCTCAACCAATTCAGGCACTTTTGCCAGTGTGCCAGACATTGAAAAGACTCCGTCTGTAACAATAATTTTTCCTGCATCAGGATCTGCTTTCTGAAGAAAAGTTCTCAGTTGATCCATATCATTGTGGCGGTAGCGAATCGTTTTGGCATTTGAAACTTGTGTTCCCACTACAATACAAGCATGATTATCTCTATCCGAAAAGATCAGATCGTTTCTTCCTGCAATAACCTGGATAGATCCCTCATTGGTTTGATAGCCTGTACTAAACAGTACGCATGCCTCTTTCCTCATAAAAATGGCCAGCTTCTCCTCCAGTTCAAGATGGAGGTCAAGAGTTCCATTTAAATAGCGTGAGCCTGTGCAGCCGGTGCCATATACTTCAATTACTTTTTTGGCAGCTTCGATGGTTCTTGGATCGTTCGTGAGGCCAAGATAATTGTTTGACCCAGCCATAATTACATCACGGCCTTCAATATTCACACTGGTTCCATCGGTGGCTTGCAGAGGCTTAAAATAAGGGTAGAGTCCCATTTTTTTAATGTCCTCTGCCATCGTAAAGTCGTATGCTTTTTTGAAAACTTTACTGTAAGAGGTGTTGGCTTTAATATCCGCCATTATAAGATAGTTGCATTTACATTAAACAGGTAAATATACCGAGATATCTATTTCAATCAAATTTGAAACGCAACAAACCCTTTATTCATTCACGCTTTTCAAATAAGAAACATAGTTTTCTACTACTGCATCCCAGGTAAATGTGCTCATAACGTACTCCTTGCTCGATTCTGAGAGGGTATCCAGATTATTTTCTATGATGTAATCAATCTTTTCAGCGAATGCAGTAGCGTCGCCGTGTGGCAATCTGTATCCATTCACCCCTTGTTTTATTACATCTTTTATGCCTTCAAGATCGGACGCTACCGCGGGAACACCGGCTCTGTTTGCCTCTAAAAGTACAATCCCAAAACCCTCCATATCCCCCTTTACCGGTATGTTAGGCATCACAAAAAGATCTGCTGCAGAGTAGCATAGATGAAGTGTGTTTAATGATAAGCGCCCTGTTAAAATAATTTTTTCACTTTTCTCAGAGCTATTTTTAGCCAGTTTAATATTGTTTAATTCAGGACCATCACCCACTATCAGGTAAATAACGTCCGATTTAATTTTATCAAACGCCTCCCTGATAAACCATTCATGGCCTTTTCTTTTCACATGCCTGCCAACTGTTAAAAGTATTTTTGAATTAGATAAATCTACGCCAAACTCTTTTTGCAGGATTTCTCTGGCTTCTTGTTTTGCAGGTAATTTTCTGTCGGTTTTAGAATCAAATCCATTAAATAATGCCTTTCCTTTATCAGGGGCCATACCCCGGTCGATAGATGCCTGCCTTGTAGCAGAAGAGACCGATATAACACCCTGCAAATTTTTGAATATTTTTGGCACATACCACTGATATATCGGGTTGGGTAGTGTAACATCCTGGCCATGATTAATTGTTACACATGGTACTCCCGGTTTTTTGATCATAGCCGGTAAAACTCCCGATGTTACCATCGATGAGAAGAGTATAACATCCGGATGGAATCGCCTTACTGCAGCAGGGATTCTCCACAACAGACTCACCAAAAAGAAAAAAGTTTTTATACCGATAAATCGCCACGATGAGTGAAGTATCAGTGTTTCAATCTTTACATCATCTCTTCTTTTCATTGATCTGATCATCTGCAGACTTACATTCTGCATACCACCAATACTTTTGAGTGGTTTGTTTTTAGGCGGATGAAGATGTGAAATGTATAGTATGCGCAAATTTCCTACGATTTCTCAGTTAATACTTCCAGGTAGTACCCAATCAAATTACTGTTTATGGCATCCCAGCTGTAGTTTTTTGATTTTTCAAGGCCGGATGCACCCATGGTTTTTCGTAATTCCTTATCAGCTGTTAACGTATCGATGAATTTATAGAATTTATCCGTTCTTTCAACAGGAACAACAAATCCATTTTCTCCATGTTCAACCAGTGATTTACTGCCCGTTGCATCCGCCACTACGCAAGGCAAACCACATGCCATCGCCTCAAGTGTTACATTTCCAAAAGTTTCTGTATCAGAAGGAAAAAAGAAAACATCACTGCTTGCATAAGCTGTGGCAAGATCAGTTCCTCCCAAAAAACCCGCAAATACTGCATTTGGCATCAATTGCTTCATCTCTTCCATAGCGGGTCCATCACCTACAATAAGAGCTTTTGCATTGCTTCTTTCACTTGAAACTCTGTTCACGACATCAGCAAACAGCTTCAGGTTTTTTTCCCAGACCAGGCGCGAGATAAATGTTATTACAACATCATCTGTTTCAAAACCATGGTTTTTCCTCCACTCTTCGTTTCTTCTCTGAGGGGTAAAAATATCACTCTCAATACCCCGGGCCCAGATTCTGAAATCTGTTTCGATCTTCTTAACCTGCAGTATTTCTACCATCGATTGTGAGGGCACAAAAACCCGCTCACACTGTTCATAAAACCAGCCAAGATATTTCCACATAAGCGGCTCAAGCAGCGAAAGTTTGTAATATTTAAGGTAGCTTGAAAAGTGTGTATGGTACGACGAAACAATTGGTTTACCATTTTTTTTGGCCCACTTCAGAGCTTTATATCCTAAAAGGTCGGGCGTGGCAATATGGATAATATCCGGATCAAATTCTTTCAGTTTCTGTTGTTGTTCAGAAGGAAAAGATGTGGAAAATCTATACTCAGGGCGACCTGGCAGGCGTTTTGACGGCACAGCAATCAACGTACCATTATGTTCAAGTGCAGGTTCTGCAATCGTTGGCCCAAAGACCAATACTTCGATGTTGTTCTTCAGCAAAAAATCTACCAGCCTGTTCAGAGTAAGTGAAACCCCATCGCGAATATGGTTATAATTCCCTGTAAAGAGCGCTACTGTAAACCTGCTCATCCCTCTGCCGAAATTTTCTTAATCAATTTAATCATCGTTTGATGGTTGTCTCTGAACACAAATCGAAACTTATATAGCGAGGATGCTTTTTATCTTTTTAATGATGAACACAGTATCTTAGAGCGTTGGTTCAAAATAATAACGGTTATTTACAGCCTGCAGAAGTTTTTTATTTGATGCGTACTTTTCTAAAATCAGACCAATGAATATACAAAGATAATGAATGTATTTGTTACCGGTGGCACCGGTTTTATAGGAAGTCATCTAACAGACAAATTAATTGAAAGCACTGCTGTGAAAGAGGTAAAGTGCCTGGTAAGAAGCAGTGAAAAGTGGCTTGAGGGTAAACCGTACAGTAAAGTTAAGGGAGATCTACACTCAATCCGTTCTATCGAAGAAGCACTTGAAGAAGTGGATACAATTTTTCACCTGGCAGCAATTGTAAAGGCACCATCAAAAAAAGAGTTTAGCCACGCCAATGTAGATGCTACAGAAAACCTGTTGCGTCTTGCCAGAAGAACAGGCATCAAGAAAATGGTGATTTTATCGTCCCTTGCAGCTGCAGGCCCAAGCCATGGCAACCCTTTAACTGAGCTGGATGAAATGAACCCCATTAGTATGTACGGGCATTCCAAAAAAGAGATGGAAGAGATGGTGCATAGACTGGCCGGGCCTGATATGTCAATTACCATCCTGAGGCCGCCTGCTGTGTATGGGCCCCGTGAAGATCAGATTTTTACCCTGTTTAAAATGATGAGTAAAGGCATTGCTCCCATCGTGGGTGATGGCGAACATCCACGCTTATCGATTGTTTACGTACATGATCTTGTCCAGGGAATTATGAAAGCTGCAAATCAAACAAAACCCGGAGTTCATACCTACTTTATAAGCGGTGAAGGCATTGCCAATTGGAACCAGATAAGGGATATTGTTACAACTGTTTTAAACAGAAAGGTAACATCCATAAAAATTCCGCCAAACTGGGTGAAAAAAATTGCCGGAGCAATTGAAACTTCAGCGTCATTTTTTGGTTCATACCCCGTTATCAACCGGGAAAAAGCAAATGAAATGGTTTTGGAATGGACATGTACCCATCAAAAAGCAGTGGATGAACTTGGATACCAACCCCAATTTTCCCTTGAAGAAGGCATTTCAAGAACTCTCAGATGGTATAAAAAACACAACTGGTTATAATATTTATGAGATTACTACAGACGAAATTTTCACTCATCTTTCTTGCCATTTTTTTTGGTCTTACCGGCCTTGTTAATGCTCAATTGCAGAGAGATTTAAGCCGGCAAATTCAAATTCCGGATATAAAAAATCTCAATAGCTCGGATACACATCTCTATGTTCTTTCTGAGAGCGAAGGACTGGTTGTTTTTCGGGCACATGCAGACTCCCTTCAGTGGCTTTACTCCTCCACCGGAATGCAACAGCGCGGCACTATCCTCGAAAGTGATATCCGTTTTGCATACCTCTATGGAACCGGGAGAAGACTTACAGTAATTGAACCAACTTCGGTACTTGGTGTTTATTCATCTACCATGTTGCCGGCAAGGCCGCTTTCAGCAAAACGAATCGGGCAGCAGCTTTTTATCGCATTGGGATCAAATGGATTGGGTACCCTCAGTCTCGAAACTCCTGAAAGTGTTGACAGTGAAGTGAACTTTATTGAAAGAAATGAAAACATCAGAGATCTGGAAACGGATGGCCGCAGAACGCTTTACGCTCTGAATAGTGATAATGAAATTTTGATCTTTGAGATAACTGAAGAAGAAATTAGTAACCGGCAGAGAGTTCAGATCAACCGCACTGTTTCTAAGCTCTGGCTGCTTGATGATGAATTGTACGGCAGCGACAATTCAGGAAGAATATTTCTGATTAATTCTGATGGCAATACTCGATCAGTTGCCCAATTATCATCAGAATTGGAGCGAATTGACAAATGGAATGGGCTGATGATAGCGAGAACAATAAATGGCGAAGTCTGGACCGGCTCAGTTGGTGGTGATCTTGAGTTATGGAAATCCGGCGGGCAGGCCGGCAACTACTTTACCGTTTCTGAAGAGAAGCTCTGGATGACAGAATTTGATGGCCTGGCCCCCATTTTAAACCGTGAAAGTTCTCAGGCAGCAACACAAACTTCAACATCATTGCGTTTAAAGCCGATTGATAACGTAATAGTACCATTTCCCCGTCCTCTAATTTTGCCGATAGAATTTGAGTCATCCATCGATCCGGCTCAGGTTGCCATCAGCTATTCGGCTTCCTTTAACAACGCACGTATTCGCGGAAACTCTTTCTACTGGCAGCCGGCAACCGGACAATCAGGCAGGCACAATGTTACGATTATTGCAACATCCGCCGGTGGCGAAACAGACAGTACATCCTTCACCGTTGATCTGCGGCCATTTAATTCTCCTCCCCGTTTTAGTCCATCACGCCCCATTACTATTGCTGTTGATGAAGCCTTCGAACTTCAAATTAATGCTATAGACCCCGATGGTATCGATCAAAACCTGATACGTTATCTCGGAGTTGATATGCCTGACGGAGCATCTATTAATGAGCAGACCGGAGTCTTCAGCTGGACACCGAACGTCAGGCAGGTTGGAAGTCACGAATTCCAGGTGATTGCAACAGATCAATATGGAGCTGCTGCATCACAGAACTACACCATCAACGTGATTGAAATTGAGGAAGAAGAGCCACTGGATAATGAGCTCTACTGATAAAGAGGAATTCTCAAAAAATCTCATTGAATGGTACCGCCAAAATAAGCGGGATCTCCCCTGGCGAAACAGCGATGATCCCTATGCTATCTGGGTATCAGAAATTATGCTCCAGCAAACCCGGGTTGATACGGTTATTCCCTATTATCATCGGTTTTTAGATGCATTTCCAACCGTTTTCGATCTTGCCGCTGCCGACCAGCAGCAGGTGTTGAAATTGTGGGAAGGCCTTGGTTATTACAGCCGCGGAAGAAATCTGCATTATGCTGCCAAACATGTAGTTGAGCATTACGAGGGTAACATTCCGGAAGAGTACAAACAGATTACTTCTCTGAAGGGAATTGGCCCCTATACGGCTGCTGCCATTTTAAGCATCGCTTTTCAAAAAAAATATGCCGTGGTTGATGGAAATGTCATCCGGGTGATTGCGCGCTATTTTGGGATTGAAGATGACGTGAGAAGCAGCCGTACAAAAAATGAAGTTCAGCAATTAGCAGATTCGCTGATACCTGAAACTGATCCCGGAGATTTTAATCAGGCAATGATGGAACTGGGGGCAACTGTCTGTAAACCGCAGCAACCTGAATGCAGTTCATGCCCGCTTTCTGTTCACTGTTTTGCTTTTAACAGTGCCAAAACCGATCTGCTTCCCTACAAATCTAAAGCGAAGAAAGTACCTCATCATCAAATTGCAGTGGGCATAATTGTAAA
Source organism: Balneolaceae bacterium (assembly GCA_020832415.1). Lineage (GTDB taxonomy): Bacteria > Bacteroidota > Rhodothermia > Balneolales > Balneolaceae > Rhodohalobacter. The sequence continues at coordinate 32,666 of JAFIES010000023.1, forward strand.
CTCTGATCATGAACTACTGATAGCCCTCCGACCGGAAGAGAGTATGCTTGGCGGACTTTGGGAATTTCCCGGAGGTAAAAAGAAAAAAGGTGAAACACTCACAGAAACAGTTTCTAGAGAGCTAAATGAAGAGCTCGGTGTTGAAGTAGAAGTTTTTGAAAAGTTCATGGACCTGAAGCACGCCTACTCCCATTTTAAAATTACCCTGTACGCTTACTGGTGTAAAATTGTGCAGGGAAATCCGGAACCAAAATCGAGCCAGGAAATTCTATGGGTTAAACTGAATGAAATCGATCAATTTCCTTTTCCGAAAGCAAATAAAACGCTCATTACAGGGCTTAAGCAATTGGATGATCAAAATCTGTTTGGGCTTGTTTCAAAATGAAGAGCTACTCACCTTTGCGAAAACGATCCAAAAAATCACTTCTGGAATTAAAGCCTTTCCTTGACGAAATAAATGCAGAGGTTGAAAAAGCTGATTACATACCCCACGACCCCGTACAGTTCATGCATGTGTTTGAAGAGAAGAGAGATGCTGAGATAGCCGGCTTTTTCGCTGCAACAATGGCGTGGGGAAGGCGCGATATCGTTATCGCGAAAGCAGATGATCTTTTCAATCGAATGGATTACAAACCGTTCGATTTTATCATGAATTATACTCAATCTGATTTTAAGAAGTTCGCCAATTTTAAGCACAGAACCATCAAACCGGTTGATGTACACGGAATGATTCTGGCACTGCAAAATATCTTCGCCAATTTTAAAGATTTTGAAGGTTTCTGGGCAATGTGTTACAGGAAAGGCATAGAAAACAATCGGCATTTCCTGGCTGTTTTTCATGAGGAATTTTTCCGAAGGAGCAGTGATTTAGCTGAGAGAACAAAGAAACACATTTCAAATCCGGAAAAAGGGAGTACCTGTAAACGGCTCTATATGTTTCTCAGGTGGGCCATCAGAAAAAACAGCCCTGTTGATCCGGGTATTTGGTCGTTCCTGAACGCTTCAGAACTGCTTGTGCCTTTTGATGTGCATGTTGCAAGACAGGCGCGGAAATATGGGCTCATTTCGCGCCGAACCAATGACTGGAAAACAGTTGTACAACTCACTGAAACTCTGAAGCTGATGAATCCCGATGACCCCGCAGTTTATGACTACGCACTTTTCGGGATAGGTGCTCTTGGGTATGAGTTGCCACGAAAATTTATTCTGAACAGAGTTTAGTTCTCAAACTCCATTACCCGAAACTTCAGCGATTCTCCGGATGGCAAATATCATATACCCGGTTACACTCGATGCCAGCCCCTTTAAAAGAATGAACAAGACATATCCGGTAACAAAAGCACTGATAATTCTTATCCATCCTAAAAAATCAGAGGCTTTAAAATAGTTTTTATAGATCCACAGCCCTGCCCCGCCAACTATCACACCGGGTATGTTTGTGTTTAATGCGGGATCCGTCAAAGGTAGCCCGGAAAAGGCCCATATCGGTATCAGTAATAGTAAAAACGGCATAATAGCACCAATCAGATAGCTATTTAATATCAAGAGGGAATAAAAACCTTCGGTATAATTTCTCAAGAACAGCATCCCGGCAATAGAGAGCATTGGCACAAGAAAAATGGTAATCATAAAAGGAAACAGCTGTGTGGACATTCTCACATCCGTTATTAGAATCTGTTCAGATAGTTGCTGAAGCTGTTCATTTTCTATTTCCGGAACCACTCCCGCCACATCAACATCGAAACTGGTAATTAGGGTTGTAATTAAAACCACGACGACAGCACCAATTATCATGAAAATCAGCGGTTGCTGATAGGGTGATTGATCTGCATGTACAAATGAATCCACCACATTCCGTGGTTTTTGGTACATCTCTTTGAGAGTATTGGCGTATGAATTCAGCATTTAAAGATTGTTATTATTTAACTTAAGGACGATTTAACATGTTATTCAAAGAAGGCTATTATACCGACTTTGATTCATATAATTTTTGATTCTGAACTATTTTTTTCAAGGTCAGTCCCCCGAGGGCAAAGATTGACCAAAAGAGGCTCCAGAGTTTGAGCCATGGGTTGGATGGTGGGCGATCCCAGTGCATGATTTTCGGGTCCTTAAAGGGTCTTAAATTCCGGCATGACCGATGGCTAAACCGGTTACCAACATTCC
>JAFIES010000034.1 GCA_020832415.1 Balneolaceae bacterium
AGATGGTAATGCCTGGCGATAATGTGAAGATGAGCGTATCGCTGATCCAGCCAGTAGCGATGGAGCCGGGACTTCGGTTTGCGATTCGTGAAGGCGGGCGTACAGTAGGCGCCGGTGTGGTAAGTAAAATCTTAGATTAATAAAAAGTATTTGCACGTGGCAACACAACAAAAAATAAGAATTAAGCTCAAATCATACGATCACAACCTGATTGATAAATCAGCTGAAAAGATCATCCAGACCGTTAAATCAACAGGAGCTGTTGTATCAGGACCCATACCGCTTCCTACAAACAAGAACATTATTACGGTTAACAGATCTGTTCACGTAGATAAAAAATCAAGAGAGCAGTTTGAATATCGCTCTCACAAAAGATTGATTGATATTCTTTCTACGGGTTCACAAACAGTTGACGCATTGATGAAGCTTGAATTGCCATCAGGTGTTGATGTTGAAATTAAAGTTTAAGCTAAATCCTATAGAGATCTTATAATGAGTGGATTCATTGGAAAAAAATTGGGAATGACAAGCATATTCGATGAACTGGGCAGAAGTATCCCGGTTACCATTGTGGAAGTTGAGCCTTGTGTAATTACCCAAATCAAAACAACCGAAACTGATGGCTACAATGCAGTACAAATTGCTGCAATTGAGAAAAAGCCTAAGCATGTTTCAAAAGCGCTTGAAGGCCATTTTGCCAAAGCCGATACAACTCCTAAAAAACTTGTAAAAGAGATTCGTGATTACGTTCCAGAAGGATTGGAATTAGGCGATGAACTTTCTGTTGAAGACGTATTCAACGTTGGAGATTTGATTGATGTGGCAGGTATATCAAAAGGAACCGGCTTCACTGGTGTTGTAAAACGCCACAATTTTAGTGGTGTGGGAGGCAGAACTCACGGTCAGCATAACAGAGAGCGTGCACCTGGTTCTATTGGTCAGGCTTCAGATCCTTCAAGAGTTTTTAAAGGAATGAAAATGGCTGGACGTGCAGGCAACCAGAGAACAAAGATCAAAAACCTTTCAGTGGCAAAAATTCTTGCAGAATCAAACATGATTTTGCTCACAGGTTCAGTACCTGGCCCAAAAGGAGGGTATTTGGAAATTTTTAATAAATCAGAACAAGCAGCCTCATGAAGTTGACGATTTTTAAAACAGATGGTACTGCCAGCAAAAAGAAAGCTGAATTAAATGATGCTATTTTTGCGGTTGAACCGAATGAAACCGTGCTTTACGAAGATGTACGAAGAATTCTGGCAAACAGACGCCAGGGTACAGCCAAAACAAAAGAGCGCGGAGAAGTGCGCGGTGGCGGTAAAAAAGCGTACAAACAGAAAGGTACCGGTATGGCCCGTAGAGGTACACTGCGTTCACCGTTACTTAAAGGCGGTGGTACAGTATTCGGCCCCAAACCAAGAACATATAGTGTTCGTTTAACGAAAAAAGCCAAGAGGCTTGCAAGAAAATCGGCTTTGTCGCTTAAAGCTTCGGAAGAGAGCATTAAAGTAGTAGAGAACTTCTCTTTCGATGAGCCTAAGACAAAGAATATTCTTCAAATTATCACAGCGCTTGAGCTAAACGATAAGAAGGTTCTTCTACTGGTAGCTCAGACAGATAAAAATGTAATTTTGTCTGGAAGAAATCTGCCAGGATTAATGATAGCAGAAGCAAACAAGCCTACTTCATATGATATTATGAATGCTGATCATGTATTGTTTATGGAAGACGCTATTCCGGTTCTTGAGCAAACATTTTTTGAAGTTAAAATAGAAGAGGAAACAGCATGAGTATTTTAATTCAACCACTCATTACTGAGAAACTCACAAGATTGCAGGAAGAGCATCAGCAGTATGCTTTTGAAGTGTTACGAAAGGCTACAAAACCACAGATCAAAAGGGCTATCGAAGAGAGATATCCCGAAGTGAAGGTAGCAAGAGTTAATACAATGATTGTTCCTACAAAACCAAAAGGCAGATTTACAAAGAGCGGTTTTGTAAGCGGAAGAAGTAAATCCTGGAAGAAAGCAATTATTACGCTAAAAGAAGGGGAGATCGACCTCTTCAGTGAAATTTAAAAATTGAAGTAACAATGGCTACTAAACAACTTAAACCAACAACACCCGGGCAGAGACATCGTATTGCTCCTGTATTTGATGAGGTTACAACCGATCGACCGGTTAAATCTTTAACGAAAGGGATACATCAATCCGGCGGTCGAAACAATCGCGGTCGCACTACCATGCGATACCGTGGTGGCGGCCATAAGAGAAAATACAGAATCATCGATTTTAAGCGTGATAAAAGAGATATTCCGGCAAAAGTTCAGACGATTGAATACGATCCGAACAGAACAGCCAGAATTGCACTGATTGCGTATGCTGACGGTGAAAAAAGATATATCATTGCACCTAACAAATTGGGTGTAGGCGATACAATTATCAGTTCTGACACTGCACAACCAGATGTTGGTAATGCAATGCCTATGAAGAATATGCCTGCAGGTACATTCATTCATAACATTGAAATGCAGCCCGGTAAAGGTGGTCAGCTCTGCAGAAGTGCCGGTACAGTTGCTCAGATGGTAGCTAAGACCGATAAGTATGTTACTGTAAAACTGCCTTCCGGTGAAGTTCGATTGATCCTTGGGAGCTGCTATGCTACTGTTGGTGCTACAAGTAATCCTGATCATTTCAACACAACCAAAGGGAAAGCCGGCCGTACAAGATGGCTCGGGCGCAGACCTAGAGTAAGGGGTGTTGCCAAGAATCCGGTTGATCACCCAATGGGTGGTGGTGAAGGTAAAGCATCAGGTGGACATCCGCGTTCGCCATGGGGCCAGTCAGCCAAAGGTAAGAAGACAAGAAACCGCAAGAAGTTGTCGTCGAAGTTTATCGTTAGACGCCGTAAAACCAAGAAATAAATTTTATGCCACGATCACTAAAAAAAGGACCTTTTGTCCATTACAAACTGCAGCGTAAAGTTGAAGCTGCTAATGAAGGCGGAAAGAAAAAGGTTATTAAAACCTGGTCAAGAAGTTCAATGATTACACCGGACTTTATTGGTCTAACGATAGCTGTACATAATGGGAAGCAGTTTATCCCTGTTTATGTAACTGAAAATATGGTTGGGCACAAATTAGGTGAATTTTCACCTACCCGTACCTTCAGAGGACACCCTGTTAAAAAGGCAAAATAGAGGAATTGATACATGGAATCGCCAATTTTTGAAGCAAGAGCCGTACAACGTCATTTAAGAAAATCACCGCGTAAAGTACGCCTGGTTGCAGATTATGTACGTGGAGATAAAGTAGATAACGCACTTGCAAAACTTGAATTTTTGAAAAAGTCTGCTGCTGTTGATGTATCTAAAGTCATCAAATCAGCATCTGCAAACATCAGAGATAAGTTTGAAGAAGAAAGACTTGATAACGATCTGCTTTATATAAAAGAAATTTTTGTTGATGAGGGTGTAACCCTTAAGAGAATTCAGCCGGCACCACAGGGCCGTGCTCACAGAATCAACAAGAGAAGCTGCCACATAACTGTTGTTGTAGCAAAATTGCAAGAAGAAACTATAACTGAATAATAAACGAGGTTAATTTGGGACAAAAAACCAATCCAACCGGACTTAGACTTGGAATCATTCGAGGATGGGATTCAAACTGGTATTCCGATGAGAATGAACCGGCAATTTTGCTTGAAGATACCAAACTGAGACAGTATCTGCAGGCAAGGCTCCGAAATGGCGGGTTATCGAATGTGATAATTGAAAGAACTCCAAAGCGTATTTTGCTCACATTAAACACATCCAGACCGGGCGTGATTATTGGAAAAGGCGGAGAGCAGATTGAATTACTTCGCGAAGAGCTTAAAAAAATTACCAACAAAGAAGTTCAAATTAATGTTAGTGAGATTAAACGTCCTGAATTAGATGCAAGTCTGGTAGGACAAAATATCGCACAACAACTTGAAGCACGGGTATCTTTCAGAAGAGCAATGAAAACAGCCATTTCTTCTGCAATGCGAATGGGTGCACAGGGTATCAAAATTAAGTGTGCCGGCCGTCTTGGTGGTGCTGAAATGGCACGTACCGAACAGTATAAGGAAGGCCGTGTTCCGCTTCATACACTCAGAGCTGATATTGATTATGCCAATACTACTGCCAATACAATTTATGGCTCAATTGGTGTATCAGTGTGGATCTTCAAAGGAGAAATTATAGGTGATGTTGATCTTGCGCCTAATGCGCAGTCTAAGCAGCAGCAAGACAGTGAACCGGGAAGAAAGCGCGGTGGTGGCCGAAATGACAGGCAATCACGCAGAAAAAGACGTACTCGCAACCAATAGACTGAATTAAGCAATGTTAGAACCAAAAAGAATTCACAGACGTCGTGTACACAGAGATAAGCTGAAAGGCAATGCACAGCGTGGACATACTCTTGCATTTGGAAGCTTTGGATTAAAAGCACTTGAGCCTAAATTTATTACTTCAAGACAAATTGAAGCTTGTCGAGTGGCCATAGCCCGTTCACTGCAGAGAGAAGGAAAAACATTCATTCGAATATTTCCGGACAGACCTATAACCAGCAAGCCTGCTGAAACCCGAATGGGTAAAGGTAAAGGTGCACTGGATCACTTTATTGCAGTTGTGAAACCTGGACGAATACTATTTGAAATTGCCGGTGTATCTGAAGAGAAAGCAAAAGAGGCAATGAGAAGAGCTTCACACAAACTTCCAATTAAGACAAAATTTGTGAAGCGTCGTGATCTCGACAGTGATTCATAATTTTAGACATTAAACAAAATGAAAGCACACGAATTACGAGACTTAACACTTACTGAATTAGAAGCACGGCTTAAAGACGAAAAAGAAGCTTTAATTGATTTTCGGTTTAACAAAGCCATCGCAGGGCAGATAGAAAATCCTGCCAGAATAAAAAATACACGTCGGGAAATAGCCCGTCTCAATTTGATTATTAATGAAAAATTAAGTGCTGAATAAAGTTATGGCCGAAGCACAACGATCTCAAAGAAGAACACGAACCGGAAAAGTAGTCAGCGATCGCATGGATAAGAGCATTACCGTTGCAGTAGATCGCCAGATTAAGCATCCGATTTATGGAAAGTTTATTACCAAAACCACCAAGTATATGGCTCATGATGAAATGAATGAAGCCAATGAAGGTGATACGGTTCTTATAATGTCAACAAGACCACTATCAAAGCGCAAATCCTGGCGATTGGTAGATATCATTGAACGAGCAAAATAACGATCAATTTGTAGGTTAAGATCATGATTCAAACGCAATCCACATTAAATGTTGCTGACAACAGCGGCGCCAGAAAAGTGATGTGCATCAAAGTACTTGGCGACTCAAGAAAGCGATATGCCCGTATAGGCGATCTG
>JAFIES010000041.1 GCA_020832415.1 Balneolaceae bacterium
TTATGGAAAATAAAACGGATATATATTCATCTCAGTACCCAGATGTCAAGGATAAGACACCCCCCTGCGCCCCCCTTTTTAGGGGGAAAGAAACACCCCCCTGCGCCCCCCTTTTTAGGGGGGATTTGTTCGTGTTCCTTATTGCAGTCTTAATAACCCTCACCGCCTGTGCCGGAGCCGATGAGCGGGAGCGCCCTGAACGGCCCGATAATGTGGATATTCGTCCCGATGTGGTTTTTGCGATTGCTGATGATCGTCCGCTTCACATCCACATCGAAAGCCAGGGTATCGTTGAGCCGATTCGTGAAATTATCATTCGTCCACGAATCAGCGGTTTTATTACTGAGAGCCGTCTTGATGACGGAAACCGGATTGAACAGGGCCAGACTATTCTCGCTTTTGATGAGCAGGAGTGGAGGTATCAGCTTCAGCAGGCTGAAAACGAATATGAAACAGCATTGGTAGCCTACAATATTGAAACCCGCCAGCGACAGTCCCGCGAGGGTGGCAGCGCAGATGGTAATGACGACAGAATGGTGAGAATCAGCACCGGTCTGGCTGCAGCTGAGCTTGCAGTAGAACGAGCAGAACTTGACCTCTCCTACACAAAAATTACAGCTCCTTTTTCAGGAGAACTGTCCGCCCCTGAACGTATTTCTCCCGGGGCATTTATCGGATCAGGAAGTGAACTGGGCAGGCTGATCGACGACACTACCGTGCTGATCCGATTCGATGTACTGGAATCAGAACTGAACCGACTGCAACGCGGAATGACCACCGAACTGATCACCCCATCGGGTGAGAGAAAAGAGGGAACCATCCGGTCGCTCTCGCCGATAGTTGATGTGCAAAGTAAAACCGGTCAGGTTGTAGTTGAAGTGGAGAATCGAAACCGTATCCTGCGCCCGGGTATGACTGTGGAGGGAAGAATCAGAATAGAGACACACAGCGGTATTGCCCGCGTACCCCGCGCAGCCATCCTGGAACGGGACGGTGGCCGCACACTTCTGTTTAAACTGAACGGTGAAAGAGTGGAGTGGATCTATGTTGAGCCGGAGTATGCAACATCGGAGTGGGCTGTCATCAATCACGAAGATGTAGCTCCCGGAGATACCATCGCTGTTGACCGCCATTTCGCCATCAGCCATCTTCAAAATGTAAGGCCAAGAATGGCCGGGCAGATTGTGAGGGAAGAGGTTTTGGAGTGAGGAGGGAAAAGTGAAAAGGCAGAAGTGAAAAGGTACTTAAATTGAAATGAGCATGAACTCCCCTCCTTCGCAAGGAGGGGACTGAGGGGTGGTTGAGTAAAGCCCCAAAAAATGAATCCATAAAAATTTTCAGAAAGTGTATAAATATTTAATCGAATAACATGTACTTCGATTCTTAACAAATAAGGTGAGAAGTGAAAAGTGAAAACTCTTCCATAGTAAAGGGATACAAATGGGTTGTTAACGTAATTTATATAGTGAATAGAAACCGTATTTAAATATCAATACTCTTCCAATCTATAACAAAAACGCATCGGGAAATGGATAATAAAAAGTTACGAACGTTACTACCACTCTTTATCACACTTATTTTGGTTGTGGGTTGTGGCAGTTCAAAGGAGTTCAACACAATAGACGGATTCATGCCGGAAAGTGATCTGCCGGCGGATGAACTGGAACAGCTTCGTGAGCAGGTAGTAGATCATAGTGATCTTGATGAAATGCCTCAGGTAGCAGGTGGTATGTCGAGTATTTTTATGGGAATGCGATACCCCGAAGATGCAAGAAGAGCAGGGGCCGGTGGCCGTGTGGTGATCGATTTTATTGTTGATCTTGATGGGAACGCCAGGGATTTGATCGTTTCTGAAAGTGCCGGATATGGAATGGATGAAGAGGTAATACGGCTGGTCAGATCTGCAACGTTCATACCCGCCCGACGAAATGGTGAGGCTGTTGTTGCCAGACAAAACCTGCCAATCACTTTTAATTTGCCGTAGGTCATTGGAAAAGTTAGAAGGCACTTAATTTGGAATGAGCAAGAATTCCCCTCCCTCGCAAGGAGGGGCTCCGAGCGAAGCGATTCCCACAAAGTGATTTAGGGGTGGTTGAGTAAAGCCCAAAAAATGAATGCATAAAAATTTTCAGATAGTGTCCAGGTATTTAACCCTATGATATGTATCTCCATTTTAACAAATACTGCTGCTAACCACCCCCGGCCCCTCCTCCTTGGAAAGGAGGGGAGAATCGTTGCCTTAGCAAAATCTATGTAAAAAATTATGCGCGAGATATTCCGCCGAAAATATTTCATCTCTCTCAGCTATATGCTTATTGCTATAGTTGGGGTGGTTGCGTGGATGAACATCCCGATGGAGATGGCTCCCGACTTGCGGCTGCCTTCGGTTACGGTGAGTTATACCTGGGGAAGTACATCTCCCGAAGTAATGGAGCAGGAGATTACGCGGCGCGTTGAGTCTGTGGCTACCCGCCTGAGAAATGTAGAGCGGATCAGGTCGGTATCGAATGAGGGGCGCTCCAGTGTAACCATCACTTTTGAAAAAGGCACACCGGTAGAATATCGTATCCTTGAACTTCAGGAGTATCTCTATGGGCTCAGGGATGAGTTCCCTCCCCAAATTCGCCAGCCGAATATCAACCGATCTATCCCACAGGAGCTCCAGGAGCAGGAGACTTTTATGGCCTGGTCAATCAGCGGCGATCGATCTTCAAGAGAACTTTATCAGTTTGCCACACAGCAGATCCGCCTGCAGCTACTGGGCCACGAAGGGCTTGCAGAAATCGACATACAGGGTGCTGAGGATCCGGCCCTCACCGTTCGCTTCGACACTCCCCTACTTGAGCGTTACGGGTTTAATCCTGAACAAATCCTGATGCAGATCAGAGACAGGCTCAACTGGAGATCGAGCGGTTTTGTGGAGCAGAGCAGCACAAGGCTCAGCATGCTCATCCCGCCGCAGTTCGAGTCGGTAGAAGAGATCAGGCAGATGAAAATCACCGTACCCAACAGCACCCGGCAGATTGTATTGGCCGACATTGCCAGGGTTGAAATTGAAGACTACCCCGTAAAAAGCCTTAAACGGCTGAACGGTAAACCGGCCCTCACTATGATTTTTGTCCGAGAAAGTGGCTCGGATGCAATGGGACTGGCCGAAACCATGAGGGCTGAAATGGAGCGGATTGCAGCCGCACTGCCCGATGACATTACCCTGCAGCTCGAGCGCGATTCAACGGAAGATCTACGGGCTCAATTCGGCGACCTCCAGTATCAGTCGGCATTCAGCCTTCTTTTTGTTTTTGTAATCCTGCTGATTTTTATACGCCGCTTCAGGGCACCATTTGTGATTCTTGGAAGCATTCTCTTTTCGCTTCTAATGAGCTTAAGTATCCTATTTTTTCTCGATTACACCCTAAATGTGCTCACCCTGGCCGGCCTCACCGTTGCCCTTGGGATGATTATTGACAATGCCGTGGTGGTTTTTGAACAGTTAAATCCAAAACTGCCGCCCGACAGGGAAAAACGGCTCGATCATATCCGCAGTGAACTTCCCTACACCCTGGTTCCGGTTTTGGGAAGTACCCTTACCACTGTGGGTATTTTCATCCCGCTTTTCTTTGCCATGGAAGAGCTTCAGCTTTTTCTTGTACCACTTGCTGTAGCACTTACCCTAACTCTTGTCTCATCCGTACTTATTGCTTTGAGCTGGATTCCCTATTCCCTGATATGGCTGGTGCCGGGCACCATAAAAAAAGAGGAACGGGGATTAAAGAAAAAACTTAGCCGCTGGTTAAATGCCCTCCTGCTTAGAACGTTTTACTGGCGGCGTAAACTTCGTTGGGCTTTTTACATCGGGCTGATTGCTCTTTTCGGAATCCCCCTCTTTGCCATTGATGAACCCGACTGGGAAGAAACCCGCTGGCCCGGGTTTACCCGCACCTACTTTGACAACCGCAGCGATATCGATCCTGTGATCGGAGGGCTGACCTATAAGTTTTTCAACGAAACCTATTTTGGCACCCCCTGGAGAGGCCAGCAGCAAGAGCGTATTTTCATCAATATCCGGACTCCGCAAGGTACACCAATGGAGGAGATTGATAAAATGGCCCGCGATTTTGAGACGATTGCACTCCCCTACGCTGATGCATTCGACTATTTTGAAACCGACATCTCCGAGTATTTTGGTGCAAGGCTTTTCTTCTACATTAAAGACGATTATCTCTACCGTTCTGAACCATATCAATATTATTCGGAAGCGATCTATCTTGCCACACAAATAGGGAATTCTGCCATTTCTGTAAGCGGGTTGGGTGATGGATTCAGCACCGGTTTTGGCGGCGGGTTTTCAGGGCAGCGTATAACACTTCGCGGTTTTTCCTATGATGAATTGCTCTTACTGGCTGAAGATATCTCCGCGCGATTGAAGAGAAATCCAAGAGTGCAGGATGTAGACATACACGCTGTTGGCTGGGGCAGAAATGATATGTTCCAGTATGTGCTCAACCTGGATGATGAAACACTGACCATGAAAGGATTAAACCGCAGGGAGCTGTTAGATGCGATTCAGCTTGATGTGAACCCAACCAACATTCGCGGGCAGGTAGAGATGAACGGCGAACGGATGTACCTGGTAGGGAGTAACCAGGCTCAAACCGGTTATGAAGAGGATTTTTTAGACCGTGCTCGCCGTTCAGGCGACAATCTGTTTAAAATCAGCGAGGTGGCACAGCTAACCCGTGAGCAGACCATGAACCAGATCATCCGGGAAAATCAGTCATACAGCCGCAGTCTCGCGGTCGATTTTTTGGGTCCGCCAAGGCTTGCCAGCAATTACATAGAATCGGTGCTTGATGAGGTGCCTGTACCTGTGGGTGCCTCTATTCAATATGGCGGCGGTTTTTTCTCCTGGGGCCAGTCCGATCAGCTTGATAACTACCTACTTCTGCTTTTATTAACTGTTTTAAGCGTGTGGATGATTGTTTCTGCCCTGCTGGAGAGCTGGCGCGACCCGCTGGTGGTGATCCTCGCCATTCCGCTCAGCCTCATCGGGGTAATGATGGGAGCGCTGTATCACGACATCAATTTTGACCAGGGCGCCATTGCGGGTACACTGCTTGCTGTGGGTGTGGTGGTGAACAACTCCATCCTGCTGATCCACGAAAAACAGCGCTGCCGCGGGCTGGGTATCCACGGGCTGCGAAGCTGGGTGCAGGTGTACCGCAACAAGATGCGCACGGTGATGATCACCTCCCTCACCACCATGGGCGGACTGCTTCCCTTAATTCTATTCGGCTCCAACGAATTCTGGACGGACTTGGCCATCGTGGTGATCTGGGGCCTGGGCACCAGTTTAACACTGATTCTGATTTTGATGGGTATTTGGGAAAGGGATAGTATTGAGTCTTGATGAAAATCCCCCCTAAAAAGGGGGCACAGGGGGGTGTCCGACAAGGCTTCTTGTGCGATAAAGAAATAGATTAAAAAAAAGCTAATACCATGCCCTGTAAAAACATTAAGACCTGACAGAGTTGAGCGCAGCGAATCCTGTCAGAGTCGATGGATAGCTACAAAATCTTCCCGAAGCATTTCAGAAACAAAACAGCATCAAAAAACCTTGGCGTTCCTTTGCGCCCTTGGCGGTTCCATATGCCCGGATAACCGCAAAGGGCGCGAAGAGGCGCAAAGGCGGGAATTTTCTTCATTGTAAAGCTACATAGCTCTGATTACAACAATATCAGCCTGTTGAGAATAAATGTTTTAACATTTTCGGTTTATGTGCATCAATATCAATGAGAGTTTTTTTTTAAAACAGGTATTCTCAATGAGTTTTCATTGAGCTGCCGTTCATCACCAGCTACAACAAACATTACATCATCATGAAGAATGGAGATAAGCAACAAGGCAACCAGGCAACCAGGCAACCAGGCAAAAGTATCCATTTTGAGGAAGCCTTTCGCTGTTATTTAACAAAAGCGGAGATACGGGTGTTGAAGTTGATAAACGAAGGCCTTTCGGGCAGTGAGATAGCCGCAAGGCTCGGTAATAAACGTTCTACCGTGTTTACCCATCGAAAGAATGTCAAAAGAAAATTGAATCTAAAAGGCAATCGAAGCCTGGAACGATGGTGCAGAACCTATGCCGGAAAAATCCGGGATTATTCATACTAACCGGCATACCCACTTAGTGGGTATTTTTAGATGTTGACTCTTTGGCATCTATTAACGAGAATAGAAATAGCTTCTTAAACACATACTCTTCTGATTGCTATGAGTAACGGAAATAAATATCTGTTAAGTGCACTGTTTGTGATGGTTGCCCTGCTGGTCCTTGTATTCAGCAGCCGGGAAACGGTTCCGGAAGTTCTGCCACCGGCTGTGCACAACCATCAGCACCCGGATACGGATATTGGTTTCGATTTTCACACACTGCTGGCAGATGCAGATGTAGCGGCTTCTGATGATGCGGCCATCCTTTCCGTCATGGCCATGACGCCGGAAGCGTGTACACCCTGTTTAAACAATGTGGCCGATCTGAGGGATGCCATTGATGCCGACGATGCCATACAATCCCTGGTGCTGTTATTCAGTAATGAACCCGAATGGAGGGTGGCCCACTTTGTGCATACCAGCGGGCTTGATATTCCTTATATCCTGAAAAACGATGGTGAGATATTACCGGCCAACGAACCGTTGCAACACATCCTGTTTGTGGATTCGGAAACCAAAGAGCTTTTCTACAGTGAACCCGTTCCCAACTCTGCCACGCCATTTGAAGCCAAGGAAGAACTTCTTGCAAGGGTAAAGCATATATGGGCAGTTGGGTATAAACCCGCAGATGAACCTTCAACAAAGAACAGAACTGTAGTACCAACCAAAACCACCAACAAAAAAGGAGAATGACCATGAAAAATCATGCCAACATCACCCTGATACTATCCCTGCTTTTTCTTCTGGTAGCCGGTGCATTTACACTGGCCCCGGAAACAAACAGCCTGCACACAAACACAGCCATTGAAGAGATGGCCTACCCGGTGCCAGACCTCAACCTCCCCGAACTGGAAGAAGCCTCATCAGGCTGCACAAGTGGTTGCTGTACCTGTACTTTTGGCAGTGGAGGAGCGCCAAATGGATGTGCCAATGCAGGCTATTGCGGCTTGACTGAGTGTAAAGGAGGTTGTGACCAATCAGATGGAATTCTTTGTGGAGAATGTGCCGGATGTGCTGACCCGACAGTTCCTTGCAGTGCGTAACAGAAATATTATACAACAAGCACCTGCCATAACAAATGGCAGGTGTATAGTTAATTCATATGAATACGTATTTTCAGACTCTGATTTATATTACAGTATTAATGCTTTTTATCTTATCGTGCAACAGAGATAGAGAGTGTGAAGAATCCAAACTGTCCGATTCAATCATACCCATCGAAATTATTACAGAAATCGGCCTGGCAGACCAGCCATTAGAGTACCAGTTGGGGCGGCCAATTGGCATTCGCACCGATCAAAATGGTAATATTTTCGTTGGTGACCATGCCAGTCTCACAATAAAAGTGTTTAATAAAGAAGGAAAATATGTTAAAAGTTTAGGTGGCCGAGGAAGAGGGCCAGGGGAATTTCAAAGTTTAAATCGAATGGAGCTTGTAGAAACCGATACTTTGTGGGTTTTTGACAGAGGAAAATTTGAATATATTTATTTAACTACAGAAGGTTTACAAATCGATTCTCATCCGGTAAATCTAACTACACAAATGTCTCAATACTATCCAAAAAAATTATTCTGGTATAATGATAAGTCACTTGGATTATTTAGAAATGGTGCTTCACCCGAACATCAACCCCCTCCACTTGACCGACCACTATTTCATATTTACAGCCGTGATTTTCAGGAACACCACGAATCATTCTTCCCATTCCGGGAACTTGGCTACACCGAGGAAGAGCATTTTATCTGGAACAGTTTCGGCTGGATACAAGGCGATTTCGACATGACTTCTGATAAACAGCGGTTCGTCTATTCACCGGGTGTCTATAATGGAATGCTCTACGAATTTGCACGCAAAAACGGGCAGTGGAAAGTGTACCGTACCTTGCAGGGAACCCCGCCCCATAGTGGCCCCTTTGACATCTACAACAGCCAAGAAGAATATGAGCGATATATTAAATTTCCGGGCGTAGAGGTAATTTATTATGGAGGTGGTGCACACAGTGGGCGCTTGTACAGCATTGATGCGGGTATTTACTATCTTTCAGACGGACGGATTGTCCATTTTTACGGAGAGTGGAGAGGAGGAGATACCACACTGGAGGAGGGCAATACGCTGGATATTAGTGCGCAAATTTTTGAGGAGGATGGCACAATTTCAGACCGGGGTTATATTATCTCTGTAGAACGGGATGCCGAACCGTCTGTAGTTTTAGTAAACTGGAAAGACAAAGAAGACAATTTTTACCTGCTGAACCTCCCTAATGACGACATCCCCACGGTTATTAAATTCCGCCTGGATTTATGAGACGAATTCCGAAGGTAATTATAGCTGTAGTTCTTCTCTTGATTAGCTGTGCGAAAGAGCAAAGAAGTGAAGAGACCTCTCCTGCCGGCGGCGATTTACCCATCGAAATTATTACAGAAATCGGCCTGGCAGACCAGCCAATAGAGTACCAGTTAGGCCAGCCGATAGCTGTTCGCACCGACAGTGCAGGAAACATCTACATCGCCGACCGCGCCAGCCTCACCGTAAAAGTGTTTGATGGATATGGAAATTATTTGCGAAGCTTTGGTGGGCGCGGACGTGGGCCAGGTGAGTTTCAGCATATCAATTTCATGGAAATAACCGATGAAGGAACACTTTTCTTTTTGGACAGAGGGAAACTGGAATACATCTATATGAATGTGCAAGGTGAGATAATTGACACGTATACTATTCCCATTGCCAGTGGCAGACTTCAGTATTATCCGCACAGAGTTTTTTGGTACGAAGATAAAACGATCGGAATACGTAGAGGTGGAGGGCTACCAACAGAATATCCACCGCCATTTGACCGTCCTTTATTTCATATTTTTAGCCGGGATTTTCAGGAACATTACGAATCATTCTTCCCATTCCGGGAACTTGGCTACACCGAGGAAGAGCATTTTATTTGGAATACTTTTGGATACTTGCCTGGTTGTATGGACTTTCCTGATTCAAACCCGAGTATTATCTATTCTCCAGGGGTTTATAATGGAATGCTGTATGAGTTTACACTCAGTAACGGACAATGGGAAGCGGCCCGCACCCTGCAGGGAACTCCGCCCTACAAAGGATCCTATGATATCTATACCAGTGAGGACATGTATTTTAGAAATGAAGGAATTCCCGGCGTGAATCGTATTTATTTCTCAGGAGGGCCGTTTATGGGTCGTCTGTACAGTATTGATGCGGGTATTTACTATCTTTCAGACGGACGGATTGTCCATTTTTACGGAGAGTGGAGAGGAGGTGATACCACACTGGAAGAAGGGAATACGTTGGATGTAAGTGTGCAGATTTTTGATGAAGATGGCTCAGTAATAACTCAGGGCTACATTACATCTCTGCAAATGGATCGAAGGCCATCTTATACAATTATTAACTGGAAAGACGATGAGGACAATTTTTACCTGCTGAACCTGCCCAAAGACGACATCCCCACGGTTATTAAATTCCGCCTGGATTTATGAGACAAATTCCGAAGGTAATTATAGCTGTAGTTCTTCTGATTTTTGAAATGATCTTTGAAACCTGACAGAGTTGAGCGGAGCGAATCCTGTCAGAGTCGATGGATGGTTGCAAAATCTTCCCGAAGCATTTTAGAAACAGAGCAGCATCATAAAAGCCTTGGCGTTCCTTTGCGCCCTTGGCGGTTAAATTTTCTCGGTACCGGGATCTGCCTAGATAACCGCAGAGTGCGCGAAGTGACGCAAAGGCTGGAATTTTCTATTAAAATACATCCTTTTCATGGAGAGCTTTCACTGGTACTTTCTAACTCATAAAAACCTATTTTCAGATCCATTGATCCATACTCTTCTTCAATAAGCAGCTTGTTTTTGTAGGTACCAAAAAATCGCCCGGGCAGTGTAAATTCGCGGGGATTATCCAGGTTTGGCAAATCATACATTACACCGAAATAATCCACATTACCGGCAGAGTAGTCGCCCATATTTTCATAAAAACCTTCGTTGAAATTCTTCCAAACCACAATCAATTTATCTCCTATTCGATCAACGCCCATTATCAGGCTCACATCAATTCCCAATGCCATTGCTGCACTAATATTTCCCTCCGAACTTCCCTGCACAGCTAACGTTCTTGTCCTAAATTTAGTTGGACTGTAGCTTTCTAAAACTGTTGTAATATCCGTATTTAAATCATATTTCATTACAGTATAATCTGTCCGAAAAACATAGAAAACCGAATTCATACCTTCATCAAAATAGACAATCGGATATTTATTATCGGAATCAAGATTATCTATTGTCGGTGAAAACTTCCCCTTTTTAAATATCTTTCCATTTTTGTAGTCAATTAAAGCTATAGGGCTTGCATTTTCAAAATCCATGGCTCTTATCTTGCCCGGTTCAACAATACCCGTTATGATGAATCCGTCATTGTAAAATCCTTTAAAATTTCTCAACCATACATTGTGCTCCGATACTCCGGGATATTTTTTCTGAATGGTTCCATCATTAAGCTCAGCAATTACATCCAACCCGTTATCGAATATTAAAAAATGATTTTCTGCTTTTTTCGTGATTTGAGCCGGTATATTTAATTCTTCAGGACCTCTTCCCTTTGGCGCCAAGAAGAGTACCTCGCCGGTTTCTAAAGAGAGCTGATACGCCTTCATGATACGCAGGTCTACCCCATAGACCAATCCCAAACTTTCTGATACTACTAAGTCTCCCATAAATTCAGAGAGTTGATCACCATCCGTGTTTACGGTAATACCACCAACTCTAATTATTTCAACAATGTCAATCTCTCGTTCATAATCCTCTCCTTTACAAGACATCAACAATAATAACGGGAGCCCCAATAGCAGCACTCCCTTTTTTAGAAAATGATTAAATTTTAGGTGAATTTTCATAGGTTAATAAATGAAAGTTTCATAGAGAACTTTCGCCGGTATGTTCTAACTCATAAAAGCCTATTTTCAGATCCATTGATCCATACTCTTCTTCAATAAGCAGCTTGTTTTTGTAGGTACCAAAAAATCGCCCGGGCAGAGTAAATTCGCGGGGATTATCCAGGTTTGGCAAATCATACATTACACCGAAATAATCCACATTACCGGCAGAATAGTCGCCCATATTATCATAAAAACCTTCGTTGAAATTCTTCCAAACAACGAGTAATTGATCATTCAGCCGGTTTATACCCAAAACTCTCGATCTGTCAAGTCCAAGCTGCATAGCAGCGTCAATGTTTCCAGAAGTACTTCCTTGTACCTCAACCGATCTTATTCTCAGATCTCTTGGCCTGTAACTATTCATAACCGTTGTTTTGTCATCATCAATATGATACCCCATAATAGTATAGTCGGTTCTGAATACATAAAAAATGGTATTCATTTCCTCGTCAAAATAGATTACCGGGTATTTATCATCTGCATCCAATCTATCAACTGTTGGTGAGAATTCACCTTTCTTGACAAGCTTTCCTTTACTGAAATCTAAAAAAGCCAGCGGCCTGGCATTTTGAAAATCCATGTTTCGTACATTGGTATAGTCGTCAATTGCTGTAATAATTGAGCCGTTATGATAAAATCCATTATAATTTCTTACCCATACATTATGATCTGAAAACGCAGGATATTTATTCATGATTGAACCGTTTTTATATTCTGCTATTACATTCAGGTTATTATCGTATATATAAAGTTCGGAGTTATTCTTCTTGATGATCTGTGCTGGTCCAGCTAATTCACCCGGCCCTCTTCCTTCAGGAGCTAAAAACTTAACTTCCCCTGTAGTTAATGACATCTTGTATGCCCGTCTGATTCGTAAATCAACTCCGTATGCGATCCCCAAATCATCTGACACATGCAAACCTTGCATTATTTCGGATAGTTGTTCTCCTTCCTCACCAATAGTAATGCCTCCAATCCGTGCTATTTCTACTAAATTGATCTCGCTGTCTATGTCTCCCCCGGTACAAGAACTCAAAATCATAAAAAAAGGAAGTGCAAATAACAGCACTCCCCTCATAAAATGATGAATTGTTTTAAATTTCAGACAAGTTTTCATCAAAATTATCATCTCAAGGTGCCGGAGGTACTGTGCATGTTAGGCAACCGTTACCTTCTGCAAAACAATTAGCTGGATGCCAAGGTTGTATGTTATCAAAAAATAAAACATCTGGCTCTTCAATGCACGGCAAATCATTTGCCAAGACTGTTTCTCCGCAAAGGCTAAAATCAAATCCCTCTTCTGTTGAGTTTACATTAAACATCATTAAAACTACAAATACACATGCAGTGAATATTGCGAGAATGGTTTTTCTCTGGTTATCCATAACATCTCCTTTTTTAGTTGAATTTAAATGACACCCAATGTACTGATAGGGTACCAATATGATTTAATTGATTGGATTAATGGCTAAGCTAATAATCCATCAGCAGGAAATAATATGATCATTTCCAACAGTTATATATATATATATATTCAAATAATCAACATTTAGAGATAAATTTATTAAATTTATTGGCATACGTAATCTGATTTTCCTTCCAAAGAACGTTGTATGCTCTTTATATGAAATGCTACTTTTTGATTAACGAATCCATAAAGTTTCTTGTGATATTTACATCTCTCACAGATATATTCGGGGGAACTTTAGCTCAAACAGATCAGCATGACCCGTTTAATACAAATTTTCTTTCTTGCAGCAATACTCTTTCTCAGCCAATCTCTTTCAGCAACCTCGTCTGATCCATACACCCGGGCGTACCTCAAGTGGGATGCAGGAGATTATATCGGTGCACTGCAAGATTTTCTTGCCATTCTCGATACCCCGGATGCCGGCCTCTATTTTGATGAGATCGCCCTGCTTACGGGTGAACTTTACCGGGTGGATGAAATTTCAGAAGATGGAAGAAATCCTGTGTTCAGCCCAGATAATCAGCACTTTTCCTGGGAAGAGAGCCGGGAAGGATTCATTGTAACTAACATCGGCAGAGCTGATGATACCGGTACGGAAACCCTGCATCTGCTTGAAGGGCACAGTTTTCAATTTTCCCCCGATGGCCGGAGTGGTTTAATCAAGCGCACAAAAATTACACGGGAGATGATCGCCCTGCAGCAGCAGCTAAACGAGGCGTTTGAAGCACGTAACCGCCAGGCCATTATTCAAACCCGAAGCGAGCTGCAACTCGAAGAGGCCAAAAACACCAGTCTGCACCGGGTTGATCTGCACTCCGGTGAAACCGCACCCATCCAAACCGGCACACTGATGGTACGCACACCTGTTTTTGATGAGGATGGCACACTTTGGTTTGCAGGAGCTGATCCCGATAATCATACCGCCAGCAACATCTATTTTATTCCTGCGGATGAGGATTCACCAACACAACTTACCGGTGAGGATGGTTTTTTTGATGCCCCGCAGCCGGTACCGGGTAGTGATTTCATCGTTTTTAACTCCTACTCCACGTCACCCTTCCCCACCCCTGCCGGCGCAGAACGCCATTCGTTCGACCGGCCAAACACCATTGTGATCTATCACAAAGAAAACGGAGAAACAGACAGCTGGGAGGGGCAATCTGCTGTGATATCGAAACAGGGCAGCCGGCTGGCTTTTATGAACGTATCGGAAGATGCTACATCCATTTACACGGTTGACCTGGCCAAAAACTCATTTGAAGCGACCGAACAGGTATCAAAACGTGATCCCGTTCAGCACCCCGCCCTCTCGCCAAACGGGTCAACCCTGGCATACATGCTTCGCGAGGGCATCAGCTGGGATATTCACATGGTTCACCTCGAATCCGGAGAACACGACCGGCTCTCCTATGATATTCAGCACGAACTCTTTCCTCATTTTCTGAATGATAACCTGGTACTTGGTATGATGGGTGAGGCGCGCCACCGGCGATCGCACATCTATAATGTGGAGACCAAAGAGTTTCGCAGGCTTTTTCACAACAACAGCGTTCGTACCGTTTCGATGGAGAATGCCTGGGAGCCCAGCGGCGATGGAACCAAACTTCTGATTGTGGCCGAGCGCGACGGCAACACCATCTCCCCGGAGCAGGGTGTTTACCTGGTGAGAATTGGCGAAAACATTTCGATGGAAACCCTGAAAGATCGTCTCCGGAAAAATCTCGAAAGCGAAAAAGAGCTGAGGGCAAAAGCTGAAGAGATGTTTGAACCTCTTTATGATGAAGTGAAAGCAGCAACGGAAGAGATCAACATTACACGGCTCTACCATTATCAAAAATCGCTGTATGATTTTGGCTCCAAGCACATGACAGAGCCCGGCAACCAAAAAGCGAGTGCCTACATTTACGAAACGCTCAAATCGTTCGGGTATGAGCCGGAACTGCAGTGGTTTAGTCCGGCCGAAGGGGTTGAAACTGCGAATGTAATTGCCCGGCTTGAAGGTACCACTCACCCGGAGATTGTCTATATTTTGAGCTCCCATTTCGACTCGGTGCTGCGAAGCCCCGGTGCCGATGACAACACATCGGGCACTTCTGTCTTGATGGAGGCTGCCCGTGTGCTGGCCGATAATCCACAGCCGGCAACCATCATTTTTGCATCTCTCACCGCTGAAGAGTCGGGACTTTTGGGTGCGCGTGAATTTGTGCGTGTAGCCGAAGAAGAAGGACTTTGGGCGGCAGGTGTGGTCAATAACGACATGATGGGCTGGACCCGACATCACCGCCTTGATAATACCATAAGGTTTTCCAACTACGGCATCCGCGATGTGCAGCACTCCGGGGCGATTTTATTCACCGATCTGATCACCTATGATTCGCGCTACTACCGTAATACAGATGCTCATGTTTTCTTTGATGCGTATGGGGATGTGATTGGCGGCATCGGCTCCTACCCTATTTTGGGGAATCCGAATTACCATCAGCCCACCGATCGTCTGGAGACCATCAATCATCATCTGGTTCGTGAAGTGGCAAAATCAACCACGGCAACCCTGATGATGCTTGCGAATGCTCCGTCGAAAGTAACCGGGCTTAAATTAATGGAGGGTTCAGGCAGTATGACTCTCTCATGGAATGAGCCACTTGAAAGTGATATCGATTATTTTATTGTCACCTATACCGATACATCAGGAAGGGAGCAGACTGAAAGAACAAGTGATCATTCCCTGCTGCTTACAGATGCCGATCTCTCGAAAACGATCTCCGTAGTGGCGGTAAATGATCGTGGAATTCGGGGTTGGGATCCTACTCTGTTTGATTAGGAAAATCTTAGCGGTTCTTGGCGGCCTTGTCGGTTTATAAAAGTAAGGGCTGAATATCGTTTGAGGGTAACCGCGAAGAGCGCAAAGAAACGCGAAGGGGGATGGTTAGAATTGAGGATTATATTGGCAATGGTTAGATATTTTTCAACCACTTAAAAATAACAGCTTGTGCACCGTGACTCTGCCAGGAACACCGAAAAAAGATTCGGTGTACTCTTGCAGGTCACTTTTAAAGTGGTGCGAAGGGGTACCTCAATAAAAGGTCTTCCGATATACTGAAAGAATTTCACGATTCAATATTGCAATACACAATATTTACCCTTATTTTTTTCGACTTACCAATTTTACAAAAAACTAAGAGATTATCGTGAATACGATCAGTAATAAAACATTTAGTGCAAAGCCTTCCACCACTGATAAAAAGTGGGTATTGGTAGATGCTGAGGACAAACCGCTGGGACGGTTAAGCAGCCATGTTGCTTCGATTTTAAGAGGAAAAAACAAACCGGAGTTTACTCCGCATATGGACACAGGCGATAACGTCATTGTGATCAATGCTGAGAAAGTGAAACTGACCGGCAAAAAAATGACCGACAAGCTCTATTTCAAGCATACCGGTTACATCGGCAGTGAGACGTTTACATCAGCTAAAGATATGATGGAAAAAGATCCTACCTCGCTTGTTACCAGAGCTGTGAAAGGAATGCTTCCTAAAACCAAACTTGGAAAGCAGCTTTTAACAAACCTGAGAGTTTACGCAGGCCCGGTACACCCTCATACAGCACAACAACCAGAAATTACAGAGATCAAGTTTTAACATGGCACAAGAAAATTATATTGGCCGAAGAAAAACCTCCACTGCCCGTCTTTACATCAAAGAAGGAAAAGGTGAATTCATTATTAACGGCAAGCCGATTGAAGAGTACTTCAAAACACAGGCCCGTATTAATGTAGCCAAGCTTCCGCTTGAAGTAACAGAAATGGACGGAAAGTACGACATCAAAATCACTGTTCGTGGTGGTGGTGTTACCGGACAGGCAGGAGCTGTATCACTGGCAGTTGCCCGTGCGCTTGACGACCTCAACGAGGATCTCCACTCTGTTCTGAAAGAAAACGGACTACTTACCCGTGACGACAGAATGGTAGAGCGTAAGAAGTACGGTCAGCCAAAAGCCAGGAAGAAATTCCAGTTCAGCAAGCGGTAATCAAATTCTCTCCTGTCGAGGGGAGTTAGAGGGGTGTTACATCTCAATAGAGAATGTAGTTTAACATCCCCCTAAATCCCCCTTTGATAAGGGGGACTATAAAACACATACACAGCGACCCTGTGCCGGGTGTTCAGTCCTGAAAACGTCAGGGCAGGATTGGCTTCAGGGAATGACCTGTGTAGAGGACAAACTCAAACATACATACTTATCATACTATGCCTAAAGCAGCATCCGTAGAAGAACTACTCAAATCAGGTGCCCACTTCGGCCACCTTACCCGCCGATGGAATCCAAAGATGAAAGAATTCATCTTTATGGCCCGCAACGGAATCCACATCATCGACCTTAAAAAGACTGAAAAATACTTTCAGGAAGCGCTCGATGAAGTAACCAAACTTGCCCGTGCCGGAAAAACCATTCTTTTTGTAGGAACCAAAAAGCAGGCCCAGGAAATCATGAAAACCGAAGCCATTCGTTGTGGAATGCCGTTTGTAACCCACAGATGGCTGGGTGGCATGCTTACCAACTTCAGCACTGTTCGCAAGAGCATCTCCCGAATGGAAGAGATCGAAAAAATGAAGCAGGACGGCACCTTTGAAGAACTGACCAAAAAGGAAGGTTTGATGCTGGATCGTGAAAAAGAGAAACTGGAGCAGACACTTGGCGGTATTGCCAACATGAACAGGCTTCCCGGTGCAATCTTTGTAGTTGATACCATTAAAGAGCACATCTCTATTAATGAAGCAGTAAAACTCAATATCCCGATTATATCA
Organism: Balneolaceae bacterium; assembly: GCA_020832415.1. GTDB lineage: Bacteria > Bacteroidota > Rhodothermia > Balneolales > Balneolaceae > Rhodohalobacter. The sequence continues at coordinate 17,423 of JAFIES010000041.1, forward strand.
CTTGTTGATACAAACAGTGATCCGGATATCCCAGATTACATTATTCCTGCAAATGATGACTCAGCACGTACCATTCAGCTTGTTACCGCGCTTATCGCAGATGCCATTATTGAAGGCAATGCCGAACGCGAAGCACTGAAAGAAGAAGAGCTGATGGAACAGGCTGTTGCTGAAGCAAAAACATCATCTGGTGATGAGAAAGAAGAAGCTGAAGCAAAAGAAGCCGGCGTTCAGGTGAAACGAAGAAAACGACGACGTAAAAAATCTGATGACGACAGTGCATCAGCAGAAGATTCATCCGACGATTCAGATGAAAATGACGCTGAAGAAGCTGCTGAGAAAGAAGCTCCAAAAGAAGAAAGTAAAGACAGCTCTGATAAAGAGTAAGTAAACGATAATCATCAAAATTTTTCAAGAAATGAGCATTAGTGCAAAAGATGTAATGAAATTACGCAACGCCACAGGCGCCGGTATGATGGACTGTAAAAAAGCCCTCACCGAAGCAGAAGGCGATTTTGAAAAAGCTGTAGAGATTTTGCGTAAAAAGGGACAACAAGTATCCGAAAAACGAGCAGATCGCGAAGCAAACCAGGGTTTGGTTCTGATTAAAATCAGTGATGACCGCTCAAAAGCTTCAGCTATCGAGATTAACTGTGAGACTGACTTTGTGGCCAGAAATGAAGATTTCCAGGCACAGGCAGACGCTTTCCTTAATGCTGCATTTAACAGTGAAGCAGGTACCATTGCAGATCTGCTTAAGCAGGATGTAGAAGGCCTCACTATTGAGCAGCACCTCGAAGAGATGGTTGGTAAAATCGGCGAGAAAATTGAGATCAGCAAGGTAGTTTACATCCATACAAGCGGTGCACTCGTGGAGTATATCCACCCGGGCAATCAGCTTGGTGTAATTGCTGAGTTTGAAAGTTCGCTTGATGATGCCGAAATTGGCAAAGATGTGGCTATGCAGATTGCTGCCATGAATCCGCTTGCCGTTACTCGCGATGGCGTAGACGCTTCAGTTGTAGAGAAAGAGCTCGAGATTGCCAAAGAGCAGCTCATCAATGAAGGCAAACCTGCAGAGATTGCTGAGAAAGCTGCACAAGGTAAACTTCGCAGATTCTACGAAGAGCGTGTACTGCTCGAACAAAAATTTGTGAAGGATAACGGGGTTTCCGTTAAAGAGCATCTCACACAGCAGGGTGCGCCACTTGTGCGCTCCTTCCACCGTATTCAACTCGGTGAGTCTGAATAAAACAATTTAAAAAAGCTGCCTTTCGGGTAGCTTTTTTTTTGAACTGATTTTCGGAATTTCATTTTAGATTTGTTCCGAACATCAGGCTTAGTACCTTCAATCAATAGTTAATCAAAAATCAGATTTTATTTTGGCAAAACCATTCAAAAGAATCCTTCTGAAACTGAGCGGAGAGGCACTTCTCGGCGAACAAGGCCATGGTATTGATGCAGATATGCTTGCACACTATGCAAATGAAATTAAGAATGTACAAGAGAGCGGTGCTGAAGTTTCCATCGTTATTGGCGGCGGAAATATATTCAGGGGAGTGCGCGGAGCCACGAAAGGTATGGATCGTGTTCAGGGAGACTATATGGGGATGCTTGCCACGATGATTAACAGCATGGCGCTGCAGGATGCCCTCGAACGAAAAGGGATCCACACCCGGCTGATGAGCGCCATCCGGATGGAAGAGATTGCCGAGCCTTACATCCGCCGGCGCGCCATTCGTCACCTTGAAAAAGGAAGGGTTATCATATTTGGTGCCGGTACGGGAAATCCCTACTTCACCACAGATACCGCTGCTTCACTTCGCGCAATTGAAATTGAGGCTGATGTAATTTTGAAAGGCACACGTGTTGACGGTATCTACGATTCCGATCCCGAGAAAAACTCTAACGCCAAAAAATATGATACCATCACCGGCGATGAAGTTCTCAACAAGCGTCTAAATGTGATGGATTTAACAGCTTTCACTCTCTGCCGTGATAACAAAACACCTATCATTGTATTCAATGTGAATGTTCCCGGCAACCTGATGAAAGTTGTGAATAAAGATCGCTCTATAGGCACAACAGTAGTTTGGGAAAAATCGTAGTTTTAGTAACTTTAACTCTTGTGTAATCTGGTAAAGTCCTGGGCTTTTTACAGACAATACACAACTAAGAATGGCCTGATTTTTATTGCTTGAAAACGAATCACAGCGTTTGTAGTTAACTGAAACCAAACCCAATTAAGATGTTACCTGAAGATCTGCAGCTAATCATTGATACATCAAAAGAAAGCATGGCTGAAGCTGTTTCTTTCTGTAAAAAAGAATTTTCTCACATCAGGGCCGGGAAAGCCACAACCACCCTTCTCGATAACGTGAAGGTTGATTACTACGGTTCCCAAACTCCGCTTAATCAGTTGGCAACCGTAGCGGCACCCGAAGCGCGTATGCTTACGGTTCAGCCGTACGATAAAAATGTAATTCAGGATGTGGAAAAAGCTATTATGGCATCCGGCTTGGGACTAAACCCAAATAATGATGGACACCTGATTCGAATTCCGCTTCCCATGCTCTCCGAAGAGCGACGAAGGGAACTGGTGAAACTTGCAAAAGATATTGCTGAAAAAGCCCGTATCAGTATCCGAAACTCGCGGCGTGATGCTAATGATGAGATTAAATCTACCGTTCAGAGTGAATCGCTCCCTGAAGACAGCCGTTTCGAAGGTGAGGATGCCGTTCAAAAACTAACCGATAAATACATCGCCCAGATTGATGAACTGCTTGAAGTGAAAGAGCAGGAAATTATGACGGTTTAAGGTGTAGTATTGAGTATCAAGTATCAGGTAGCAAAACGTCTCTTTAGTTGATTAATAACTGATATTGTGCCTTACTCAATACTCACTACTCGATACTCATCACCCGATACTGAATTCTAAAAAATGTACATCTCTGATCTCGAATTACACGGTTTTAAAAGTTTTGCTCATAAAACACACGTGAAGTTCGACAACGGCATCACAGCAATTGTGGGGCCTAACGGATGTGGGAAATCCAATATCGTGGATGCACTTCGGTGGGTTCTGGGAGAACAGCGCCCTACCCTGCTTCGCTCAAGCTCTATGAGCAACGTTATTTTTAACGGTACAGCAAAAAAGAAGGCACTGGGCATGGCCGATGTTTCCCTCACTTTTGTGAACAACAAAGGCATTCTGCCGGTTGAATACAGCGAGCTCACCATCACACGACGGCTCTATCGCTCGGGCGACAGTGAATACCTTATCAACAATACGCCGTGCCGCCTTAAAGATATCATGGATCTCTTCATGGATACCGGAATGAGCTCGGATGCGTACTCCGTGATTGAGCTGAAAATGGTTGAGGAGATTCTGAATGATCGTAACAATGATCGCCGCCGTCTCTTTGAGGAAGCTGCCGGGGTTACCCGTTATAAAGAGAAGAGAAAACAGACCCTTCGCAAGCTCGATGAAACCCTGAAAGATCTGCAGCGGCTTGAAGATATTCTGGTGGAAATACGCAAAAAAGCCCGCTCACTCGAAATACAGGCTGAAAAAGCAGTAAAAGCCAAAAAACTGAAGGGCGAACTTGTTACGCTTGATCAGGCTTACACACTGCATGAGTTCAACTCCATCAAGCAGGAACTTGAACCACTTGAAACCCGGATTGCCAATGCCGAAAAAGAGAAGAGCGAAATATCCGGCCGGCTGAATGAACTTGAACTATCCGACGAAACATCTCGTGCAAATCTGCTTGAAAAAGAACGAAACGAAGCTGAAGCTAAACGGAGGGTGAGCCAGCTCTACTCCTCTATTCGGGAGATGGAGACTTCACTGCAGATCACAAAAGAGAAGATTGTAAATGAGCAGGGTGTGATCAAGCAGCACCACTCTGATATTGAACAGAGCAAGATCGATATCAAAGAACTTGAGGCACTGAAAACAGCCAGTGAAAAGAAACTTGAAAATATATCTGATGAGAAGGAAAAATCAGAAAACTCACTGAAACAGTCGAAGGAGACGTTTTCTGAGGTTCAGCAGAAATATTCCAAACTTCGCCATGAACTGTATGAGCTTGAGATTGCCATCAGCGATACCAATCAAAAACTAACGGGATTGCAATCGAGCCGGATAAAACTGGAATCTAAACTGGAGAACAGCCAGGATGATGAGTTCAGGATTCTGCGCGACATCGAAAATTTTGAAGATGAAATCATCAATGCTAAAGGCGAGCTAAACCTTACCAAGCAAAAGGCAGATAAAATTTATGCCGAAATTGAAGCAAAAGAGCAGCAGCTTCAGCAAGCCTCGGAGAAACGCACTGAACTTGAAGCAAACCGGGAAACCCTTCGTGAGCAAATTCGTGCTGCAAAAAGCCGCCGGGATGCCGTTCAATCGGAAATAAGCCTGCTCAACAGCATTTCGCAATCGAATGACGCCCTGCCGCAATCGGTAGCCTATCTCACTGAGAAACACGGTTCAGAGTTCAATCTTCTGAAACCGATTGGTGAAATCATTCAAACATCGGAAGAGTACACCACTGCCCTGGACGCTGCCCTGGGTGATGCCGTTAATTACCTGGTTGTGGAGACGATGGATGATGCCGTGCGTGCTTCACAACGATTGAAAGATGCAAAAAAAGGCCGGGCAACGTTTATTCCGCTAAACGAGCTCAAACCGTCCTATCCTCAAAGTAATGGTTCCATTATGGAACATGTGCTGTGTGAGGATTCCTTCAAACATGCAGCGCAGCTTCTGTTGGGTACTGTATTGTTTGCTCCCGATGTACAAGCCGGCACTGCCATGCTGGAAAAGAACGGTAGCTCGGCCGTTACGCCCGATGGCGACCTGATCACATCAGACCATATCCTGCAAAGCGGCAGTAAGAACAAGCAGGCGGGAATCAGACTTGGATTGAAAGATAAGCTCGATAAACTTCATACCCGGCAAACGGAGATCGAGAAAGAGCTGGCTGCAGGAGAACGTTCACTGGAACAGGTTTCGGGCGAACTGGCTGCACTCGATCTTGATGCACACCGGCAAACTATTCGTCAGCTGCAAAAAAACGCGCGCGAGCATGAACAGGCGATGAGCCGATATCAATCGGGTGTGCAGGTGTACGAGAAGAACATATCGGAGCTGAAGAGCAGAAAAGAGTCGCTTGCGGGCAACCGGGATCTTGCCGCAGAAGAGCTTGAAAACCTACAGCCCAGGCAGAAAGAACTTCAGCAAAAAATTTCTGACCTGAGCAAAGAGCAGGAGCAGAAAAAGAGAACTCTCCAGAAGCTGGAGGAAGAGCGCGCCATAGCACAAAACCGTTTCAACGATGCCCAGCTGAAACATCAGGATCTGAAAAACCAGATTGAAAACATAACACGAGATCTGCAGCGTGCACAAAACGGGCTTGAAAGCATTCGAAACCGGCTGAGCTCGCGGAATGAACTTCTGGAAGAGAGCCACAAAAGAATAGCTCAATACAAAACGTCCATTGAGAAAACCGAACAGGAACTTGAAGAGGTAAACCGGAAAAAAACAGCCGCTGATACGAAGCTGAAAGAGGCTGAAGAGGCGAGCAGCCGGCAGCGCGGAAACATCAACGAAATTGAAAAAGAGCTGAAAGAGCTGCGCCGAAAAAAAGAGGTGAACCTTGAGCTGGTACATCACCTCACCATGGCAAAAGAGAAGTTTGAGTTGCAGGCACAGAGCCTTTCCGATCACATCTGGGAAACGTACGGCATTTTGATGGATCAGGTTGAAGAGGTTTTGCCTGATGATATCACACCTGCAGAAGCCAAAGAGCGGGTTGGGGTACTTCGGCAGCGGCTGAACCGTATCGGTGAGGTGAATCCGCTTGCCATTGAACAGTTTGAAGAGGAGAAAGAGCGGCTCGATTTTTACGAAAGCCAGATTGAAGATCTCCTCCAGGCCGAAAAAGAGATGCGGGAAACCATACGGGAGATCAACCAGACTGCCACACAGCGGTTTAACGAAACATTCGACAGTATCCGCGCCAATTTCAAAACAGTATTCAACACCCTCTTTCACGAAGATGATTACTGTGATCTGCTGATTGAAGATGATGCCGACGATCCCCTTGAGGCGAAGATCGACATTAAAGCCAACCCGCGCGGCAAACGGCCATCAAGTATCAATCAGCTTTCCGGTGGTGAAAAAACCCTCACCGCCATTGCCCTGCTTTTTGCCATCTATCTGGTGAAGCCCTCCCCTTTTTGTGTGTTGGATGAAGTGGACGCCCCTCTGGATGATGCCAACATCGAGCGCTTTGCCGCCATGATCCGCAAATTCAGTGACGACACACAGTTCATCATCATTACGCATAACAAAAAAACCATGTCGAAAGCGGAGATGATGTACGGAGTTACCATGCCCGAAACCGGAGTCAGCCGGCTGGTTGGTGTGAGGCTGGATGATGTGGTTGAAGCGTAAGCAAAGAGATTTGAAAACTGAGACACTTTATATCTGAAGATACATGTTCAGATGTCCAGCGGACTTTTAACACCGTGCCCTCCACGATTGAGTACATGCAGATAAACGGATGTTGTTTTCAGACTCTTATGACCAAGCAGGTCCTGCACTGTTCTGATGTCGTAACCGTTTCGCAATAAATGTGTAGCAAAAGAATGACGGAATACATGCGGAGTAACATGTTTTGGGATATTCAGTTTGTATGCTGCTTGTTTTACCTGTATACGGAGTTCTGATGCCGATATGTGATAGCGGTGGCGTATACCTGAACGTTGTTCTATTCGTCTGGTGCCAGCCGGAAATAGATACTGCCAATAAAACAGCCGATCGGCATTCGGATATTTTACGGCAAGTGCTTTAGGCAGAATCGTTCGCCCAAAGCCTTTACTCAAATCAGATTCATGCAATAGCTTTACTTTGCGAATATGCTCCTTCAGTTTGGGGATGATGGAATCAGGAAGTATAGTAACCCGGTCTTTTAACCCTTTTCCATTTCTCACTGTAATCTGTTTATAATCGAAATCGATGTCATTTATCCGAATGCGTAATGCCTCAGTTACCCGGAGCCCGGAACCATAAATAAGGCCAAGAACCAATTTTTGAACTCCACTCATTTGGTTTAAGATGCTTTTTGCCTCTTTTTCTGACAGGACTACCGGAAGCCGCTTCGGTTTTTTTGCTCTCTTTAGTTGATGAAGTGTGCCAACAGGCATTTTTAAAATATGTTCATAGAGGAAAACAAGTGCGGAAAGTGCCTGATTTTGTGTTGAAGCTGCCACTCTGCGATCATTTGCAAGATGGTTGAGAAATTTGATAATCTCCTTTTCTCCCATTTTAGCGGGATGTTTCACTTGATGAAATCGAACATATTGTACCACCCAATTACAGTACGATTTTTCGGTATTGTTACTATAATTTCTTCGTCTGATTTCCATTCTGAGCTTTTGCAGGAGTTTACTTTTTGCCATGTTTCCGGTTCTTCATTTTGAGGTCTTCTTTTATATATGAACCGAAAAAAGCAAATTCCTTACAGTGTATAATTCATTTATCCGATCATTTTATTTGATGAATATATACGATGTATCTGTCGTGGCTGCCCGAATAAATAGAGGAATCACTTGTCTGTATAGGCGGTATGTACTACATTGATAAATATTTACCCGTAATATTTTTTTTGTATAATAATATGTTAT